>CANQQV010000034.1 GCA_947626095.1 uncultured Bacilli bacterium | reverse complement strand
GGGGGATTAGCTCAGCTGGCTAGAGCACCTGCCCTGCACGCAGGGGGTCGCGGGTTCGAATCCCACATCCTCCACCAGAATGATATTTAACTCGGACGTCGGTTCGAGTTTTTATTTCCAATAAAGGTTTTTATTGTAAAAATAATATCTTTTAAGATATAATACGTATACAATTATTAATTTAAAGGTGATTAATATGAAAAAAATAATTGGTCTTTTTGATGCTACTGCCAATGACAAACTACCATTCTTAACTCAATTAAGCGTTATTTATGAAGAAGACGGCAAATACTTTATTCAATATCAACTATCTAAGCAATTCTTTGCTTTAACAACTATCGTTTGTGACTTACAGACTAAAGATGAAATTGAAAACGAAGTTCAAACATACTTAAGCCAAGGAATTAGTACTATTAATTCTCGTTTTGGTAATTATACAAATAATGAAGATATACCAGGTAATAAATACTACTTTAAGGAAGTTAATCCCGATATCATTACTTCCCATAGTTTCTATCCAATTACTACCTTTAACACTTACATTGATGAAGACCTTAAAATAAATGAAGAAAATCCAGTTTATGCTATTATTGTTGGTGGTACTGATACTTTTATAGGTAATCGTGAATATACTTATAAACAAATTGCTATGTTATTAGAATATCCTACTGATGAAGATGAATGTGATTTTAAAGTTAATATGCTTTATGATTTAGAAAAATATGATGCTTTAAGTGAAGAAGTTGAACAAAGTTCTAAAACATTTATAACATCTAAACATAAAGATGAATGGAATAAGAAAAAAGAAGAAGGACAAAAGCTTAAACTTGTTTATCAAAAAATAAACCATAATTGCTAAAAGAATCATAAGATTCTTTTTTTAATTGCATTTTTTTCATATTTAACTATAATAATAACAAGGTGATTTTATGGGTGTTACAAGTATAGAAAAAGAAAATCTTGTAAATGATATTAAAGAAATGAAAAGTGGTTCTATTGAACAAATGGCTTTAGTTACATACTACAGTTTAGGTTCTTATTTTAAATCATTACTTGCATTTGGCCGCAAAAGCTCTATTACTAAAGATAATTTAAATGTTATCAAAGAAATGTATCATATTTTAAAAAGAGAAAATGTTTTACTTAATTATATATTAAGAAACATTGATAAACTAGATATTGATGCTGCTTGTAACGTTGTTGAAATGTTAGATTCCTTAAACGATAAAACTGTTGAATACTACTATGACGTTATTGAGGAAGTTGAAGAAGCATGTGAATGCCAAGAAGAACGTCGTGGTATCCGTCCAAGAAAGGAATTCTCTACAATTATTCAAACAGATAGCTACGCTAAAGAAGTTATCGCCTTAAGTGAAGATTTAGATAGTTTAAAAGGTTTCTTAGATTATGAACCAGAATTTTGGACTTTTATTAAACCATATTTTAAAACCGCAAATGTTAATTTAGAAACAATGTCAGGAATATTCCATGTTATTCCCATCACTGACGAAAACAATCATGTATGTGCTATTGACTTATTAGTTCCAGAAATAATTGATTTAAAAACTGCTCTACTAGCCATTCAATTATATGAACAAGCTTACCAAATATATAAAGCAAGAGGTAAAGAATATCAAAGACAACCAATTAATCAATCTAATTTGCCAAAGAAATATGAAGAAGAATTTCTTCAAAACAAATTACAAATGACTTTCAATAAAAAAATGTGAATCAAATTCACATTTTTATTTCGTTTTCTAGTTCAACCGGCTTTAAAGCCTTTAAAAATTCTTCTTCAATTGGTCCACGAAAAGCTCTTGCCAAAACTAATGCTTGATTTATCTTTTCACCATCCATTTGTGTAAAATCTATTTCTAATGGTCCTGTTGGCAAAGAAGGGGTCTTAGCTAGAACAAATTCACGCATAAATTCTCTAATTGCTCGTCCATTACCTTCTCTAAAAGGATGAGTATTTAATAAATATACATAATAAGCCGCTAAAAAAGAAGCTAATTCTGGAATATAAGAAATTCTTTTTATTTCTTCATTCATCATTCTTAAATCTTCTTCTAAATAGCGATCTATCATTTCAACTTCTGCAAAATAAGAATGATTCTTCGCCATATAAACATTTCGATATTCCCCTGCCCAATCATAAAGATCAGAAAAAATATAACGATGAATATCACATAAATGTTTTTTATCAAAATTTCCCTCTATCGGTTTTTCATATAATTCAACTAATTTTTCAAAAGAAATCTCAGCTTCTTTTTCTCGTAATTCATCATGATCTGTAATACCAAATTTATTTATTAAAGTATCTGTTCCAGGATATAAATAAGCTTCCCACATACGAAGATATTCTTCAGGAAATTCACTTTTTTCGGCCATTATTTCCACCTCTTCTTAAAACTAGTTTCATCCCATTGGCGCGTGTTAGATTATGTTTTTGACGATAACTAGCCACAAAATTAGGATTAACATATATACGATCAATTTGTAAACTAGCTAAAGCTTGTGCTATTGCCTTTTCTTTTTTTGTATTTTCCATATCAACCATATCCCAATTTCATTTTATCACGCCCATTTTATTATCGCAATATAATTTTCGCCAAGAAAAAAGATGTAATTTCTTACATCTTTTAACTTAATTCTTCAGCTAAATCATTTTCTACAGATGCTGCTTTTTCTAATTCAAGAGCTTCTTGTTTAAGATCAGCATCATCCATAAATTGTTCTTCTAAGAATTCACTTGGTTCATCACTCATAAATTCTTTTTCAAGAATCATTTCAATATTACTATATTGTTTAGCTCCAGTACCAGCTGGAATTAATTTACCAATAATAACATTTTCTTTTAAACCACGTAATTCATCAGTTTTACCCTTAATAGCAGCTTCCGTAAGAACTCTTGTTGTTTCTTGGAATGAAGCAGCAGATAACCATGAATCAGTCTCTAATGATGATTTAGTAATACCAAGCATTACTGGACGACCAGTAGCAGGAACACCACCATTTAAGATAACTGGTTTATTAGCTTCATTGAAATCATGTAATGATACAGATAAACCTTCAACTAAGTCAGTATCTCCACCATCAACAATTTTCATTTTTGAAATCATACGGCGAACGATAACTTCGATATGTTTATCAGAAATATCAACACCTTGTGATTTATAAACCTTTTGAATTTCTTTTAAGATATAACTTTCTGCTGTAATTGGATCAGTAACTGCTAATAATTCTTTTGGACTTACAGATCCTTCGGTTAATTGTTCACCAGCCACTACATCTTGACCAATTTCAACACGAACTTTAGCATTATATAATGTTGTATGTTCACGAGACTCAACATCATTTTCTACAACTATCTTATGTTTACCATTAACATTTTCAATACTTACAACTTTACCAGTAATTTCAGATATTGTAGCTTTAGCTTTAGGATTACGAGCTTCGAATAATTCTTCTACACGTGGAAGACCTTGAGTGATATCGGCATCACCACCATGCGCAACACCTCCTGAGTGGAATGTACGCATTGTAAGTTGTGTACCAGGTTCACCAATTGATTGAGCAGCCATAACACCAACAGCTTCACCAGTTTCAACAATATTACCAGTTGCAAGGTTACGTCCATAACATTTTTGACATACACCATATTGACTCTTACATGTTAAGGCACTTCTTATTTCAACTTTCTTAATACCAGCTTTAACAATCTTCTTAGCTATATTTTCTGTAATTAATTCATTTTTATCAACAATTAATTCTTTAGTTTCTGGATTGATTACTTTAGTAGCAGTAAATCTTCCAACGATACGATCTTCTAAAGATTCAATAACTGTACCTACTTTTTCATCAATAAAGTCACTAACTTCAATACCAGAGATAGCACCACAATCTTCTTCTTTAACAATGATATCTTGAGCAACATCAACTAAACGACGAGTCATATATCCTGAGTCAGCAGTACGTAATGCTGTATCGGCAGAACCTTTACGAGCACCATGTGTACTTAAGAAGAATTCTGATACGTTTAATCCTTCAATGAAGTTAGATTTAATTGGAATTTCAACTGGCTGACCATTTGGTTTAGCCATTAAACCACGCATACCAGCAAGTTGAGTAAAGTTTCCAGCATTACCACGAGCTCCAGAGTTCATCATCATGAAGATTGGGTTCTTATGGTCACCATCAGAAATTTGTTTTAATTCTTCCTCAACATCATCTTTAGTATTATTCCATACTTGAATAACATTATTAAATCTTTCTTCTTCAGTTATTAAACCTCTTTGATATTGTTTGTTAATCTTATCAACTTTAGCTTGTCCTTCAGCAATCTTATCATTTTTATCTTTAGCTTCAACAATATCGAATGCTGAAACTGTAATACCAGCGATAGTTGAATATTTGAAACCTAAATCTTTCATTGCATCTAGAACAGCTGAAGTTTCAGTTGTTTTATAACGTTTAAAGATTTGCGCAATAATTTGTGATAAGTTTTTCTTAACAAATGGCGCAACTGGTTCCATCTTAGCTATTTCTTCTTTAATATTTGTACCCATTGGTAAAAAGAATTTACTTGGTGTAATATTCTCAATATTTTCTTTACTTGCTTCATTAATATATGGGAATGAATCAGGTAAAATTTCATTAAATATTAACTTACCAGCTGTTGTTACAAGATATTTATTTCTTTGTTCATCAGTAAATAATTTATATTTAAATGAACTAACTGGAATAGCAATTCTTGTATGAAGAGTTATTTCTCTTCTTTCATAAGCCATAATAGCTTCATTTGAATTTTTATATACTTTACCTTCGTTTTCTTCACCAGGTTCTTCAATAGATAGATAGTAGTTACCTAATACCATATCTTGTGAAGGTGTAACGATTGGTTTACCAGATTTTGGATCTAAGATATTCTGCGCACCTAACATTAGAAGACGAGCTTCAGCTTTAGCTTCTTCAGATAAAGGTACGTGAACAGCCATTTGGTCACCATCGAAATCGGCATTAAAT
>CANQQV010000033.1 GCA_947626095.1 uncultured Bacilli bacterium | reverse complement strand
GCAAGTACCCATACCACGAGCTACAACTGCAGCATGTGAAGTCATACCACCACGAACAGTTAAAATACCTTGACTAGCTTTCATACCAGTAATATCTTCTGGAGATGTTTCAAGTCTAACTAAAACAACTTTTTTACCTTTTTTATGCCAGTTTTCTGCGTCTTCAGCACTAAATACTATTTGACCACAAGCAGCACCTGGAGATGCTCCTAAACCTTTACCAATTGGTTTAGCTTCTTTTAAAGCTTTTTGATCAAATTGTGGGTGTAATAATGTATCTAAGTTTCTTGGATCAATCATTAAGACTGCTTCTTCTTCTGTACGCATACCTTCATCAACTAAATCACAAGCGATTTTTAAAGCAGCTTGAGCAGTACGTTTACCATTTCTAGTTTGTAACATATAAAGTTTACCATGTTCAACAGTAAATTCCATATCTTGCATGTCTTTATAATGATCTTCTAGAGTTTTACATACTTCTTTAAATTGTTCAAAGGCTTCTGGGAATTTTTCTTCCATTTCAGCAATCTTCATTGGAGTTCTTACACCAGCAACAACATCTTCACCTTGAGCATTAGTTAAGAATTCACCAAATAAACCTTTTTCACCAGTAGCTGGGTCTCTTGTGAAGGCAACACCTGTACCACAATCATCACCCATGTTACCAAAGGCCATTGATTGAACGTTTACAGCAGTTCCCCAAGAATAAGGAATATCATTATCTCTTCTATAAACATTAGCTCTTGGATTATCCCATGAACGGAAGACAGCTTTGATAGCACCCATTAATTGTTCTTTAGGATCATCTGGGAAGTCTTTACCAATTTTTTCTTTATATTCAGCTTTGAATTCACGAGCTAATTCTTTTAAGTCATCAGCGTTAAGTTCAACGTCTTGTTTAACACCTTTTTTATTTTTCATTTCGTCGATTAATTCTTCAAAGTATTTCTTGCCGACTTCCATAACAACGTCAGAATACATTTGAATAAATCTTCTATAGCAGTCCCATGCCCATCTTGGATTTTTACTTTTTTCAGCTAATACTTCTACAACTTCTTCATTTAGACCTAAATTTAAAATTGTATCCATCATACCTGGCATTGAAGCTCTAGCACCTGATCTAACTGATACTAATAATGGATTTTCTTTGTCACCAAATTTTTTACCAGTTATTTTTTCCATCTTTCCGATGTATTCGTTGATTTGGCCCTGAATTTCTTCATTTATTTCACGACCATCTTCATAATATTGAGTACAAGCTTCAGTAGTTATTGTAAAACCTTGAGGAACTGGTAACCCAATATTTGTCATCTCAGCTAGGTTAGCACCTTTACCACCAAGAAGTTCACGCATATTTGCATTTCCTTCTTTAAACAAATATACATATTTTGTCATAAATTTCCTCCCTTTTGCATATTATTATGCCGCATCAATATTATACCAAAACAACTTAAAAACAAGAGATTAAAACTCTTGTTTTGACATAACTTTACGAATACTTTTGTATTTATCGTTATAACTTTACATTATGCGTGTCTAGATTAGCTTCTGGCACCCATTAAGTTACTTGATGAGTAGTTTTTAAGTCCACGATAGAAAACAATAAAGGCTAAGATGATGATAAAGATTGTGAAACCAATTAAAATTAGTAATTTGCTTAAACTAAATGTCATTATTAGGTGAACAGGAATCCATGAGGCGAAGGCGCTAGGAATTAATGTAAAGAAAATAATTTTAATGGCTCTATTAAAGATAACATCGGGATATAAACTACCATTTAAGAAGACATCTTTTAAAGCTTCAGTTACATAGCTAAAGCGATAGATGTAGAAGTTAATTGAATTTAAAATGGTAACGAAGCTAGTATAGATTAAGGCCCCAAAAACAATTAAGATTGTATATAAAAGGATATTTTTAAAACTAAAGTTAAAGATTATAAGGGCAATATAACCATATATTAAGTCTCCAAAGGCTGATGGTTCTAAACTCGATGTAGCTACGTAACATAAAACGTTTTTAGGCATTGTAAGGTAAGCATCTAATTTACCTTCTTCGATATAGTCTGGTAAGGCGTGAATTCCATTAAACAAGATATGGGCTAAACCGAAGGTTCCACTAGAAACAGCCCAGAATAACATGACATCACTTAATGAGTATGAACCAACTGATTCTTTAATAGCAAAGATAGTTAACCACTGAATAATAAAGGATGCATTATTAAAGATCATCATGATGATAGATGTCATAAAAGCAACATTATTTTCCATACAACGCATTAAGTTATATTTAATGGATAAAAACATAATCTTTAAGTTATTTTTAACCTCCGTTAACATTTAATTTTTTCACTCCTTTCTTATAGACAATACTCATTATGATACTAATAATGATGATGATAATAATTTGACTAATTAAGACTTCTTTAAATAAGCTAAAGCTTGATGATATAACTAATTTGGCGGGGCCATAACTAACACCATAGATTGGGCTAAATCTAACGATTTTTCTAATGATACTTGGAAACATCTCCATTGGGAAAAATACACCAAAGATTAAGATAAATTTATTATAAACGTTTTGAAATGGAGCTGAATCTTCAACCCAGAATGATGATAAACTAATTAAGATTCGCATCATACCAGTTATTAAAACGGCTAAGAAAAAGATCGGAATGGCCATTAATAAAGTTTTTAAATTAAAAGCTTGTAATGGTCCAGCAAAGATTAAGCCTAAGATAGTTGCAACAACTAAGAAGATAATAAAACGAATAAAGGTATCAGCAATAAACTTAAAGATAGTATATATTGGATAACTATATGGTTTATTAATTTGGTATGCAATATTACCACTTTTAATACAGTTTCTTACTTCATTAGTAGCTACTTTACTACCACTACCAAAGGTAATTATTTCAGCTAGTAATAAATACCAGATCATTTCTTGTAAACTATAACCATTAATAATATTATCTTTACCACTATATATGAAGTACCATAAGTTGATTAAGATTAACATTGTGATTGTGAAACCACCAATACGGAATAAAATACTAGTGGCATATTGTAAGGAATCATTAAAAGTTGTTTTAGCAACAGTTAAATACTTTTTCATTCTTTAGTTCCTTTATATATATCACTAATGATGGTTTCTAGTGGCGTATTAGAGATATTAATATCAATTATTTTGTCAGGGTCTAATAATTTAATAGCATCACTAATACTCTTTTTAGTTAAATCAACTTCTAATTTTAAGTTATAGTCTTTATCTTTTAAGATAGTTATTCCTTCAACATCAGTTAAGTTTATTTTAGTATTCATTTTAGCTTCGACAATCTTTTTATTTAAGTAATGATATTTTAAGTTTTCCATTGAATCGTCTAAAACAATATGACCATCATTTACGATAATGACTCTTTTACATAGTTTTTCAATGTCACCAACATCATGACTTGTTAAGAAGATAGTCGTTTTCTTTTCTTTATTTAATCTTTTTATAAAGACTCTTATTTTTTCTTTAACTACAGGATCTAAACCGATAGTTGGTTCATCTAAGAATAAGATTTCGGGTTCGTGAATTAAGGATGCAACTATTTCACAAATCATTCTTTGACCTAGAGATAAACCACGAACTGGGGTATTAATAAATTCATCTAATTCAAATATTTGACGATATTCATCGATACGACGTTCTACAACACTTTCAGGAATGTCATAGATAGCACCGAAGAATTTAAAGTTATCATATGGTGTTAAATGAATCCATAATTGTTCTTTTTGACCGAATACTGTACCTATTTTATAAGCTAATTTTTTACGTTCTTTATGAGGATTTATACCCATTACGGATACTTCACCACTAGTTGGGAAAAGAATTCCAGTAAGCATTTTAATAGTTGTTGATTTACCAGCACCATTAGGTCCGATAAAGGCTAGAATTTCACCTTTTTCGACAGTAAAACTTATTTTATTTACGGCTTTCTTTTCTTGATATTTTGGTCTAAAGATAGCTTTTATACTACCTTTAAGACCTTTGTCTTTAATTTTACTTTTAAAAGTTTTCGATAGTTTTTTTACTTCGATTGCATTCATTTTTATAACCTCCTTTTACTTATCTGTGGTTCATAAATATCTTGATAGTTCATTACTGATTCATTAACGTTTATACAATATCTTTGTTCAGTTTCTTCCTCTTCTTCATCATACCATTCGTTAATTAATACGCCACCTAAGGCTTGCATTGTCTTAGCAGATCCTAAATTATTCTTATAGCAGTCTAATAAGACGTTTTCAAGGCCTAATTCTTGGCATCTTTTTAATGCTAAATACAAATTAATCTTGTTGTAGCCTTTTTGACGTTCACTTGGTCTGATGCTGTAACCGATATGGCCACCACTTTTTTGTAAACGTTCATTTAATACTAATCTTATATTAATCATACCAACAATACGGTTATCACTTTCACGAACTAGAAAATATGTTTCAGCTGGGACACGTTCTTCGTTTGGAACCATGACACGGTCAGCAGCTAATTTTTCTAACCAGCCTTCATAGTCATCTAAATAGCGATTTAAGCCACCGACACCATTAATAGCTGAATTATAAGCGTAGTGCTCATTTATGTAAGCAATGGCATCTTCTTTATATGACATGTCTGGTCTAACATGTATTAATCTTTCCATTTTGATTCCTCCTATTCTATTTCATTATATATTTTAAAATTATTTATAGTAAATTGTCCATCTTTTAAGACATATTCGTATAAATTTTTTAAATTGGTTTTATTGGGTTTGTTAAAGCAAGCAATTACTAGCTCGTTAAATTTATTGTTGGGAAAGGTACCGATTTGATAATTATCGCGGTAATGTTTGTCTTTAAAAAATCTTTCGATTTTTAGTTCTGGTATTAAGTAATAACCATTATTATAGAGGTATGCTTCTATTAAGTATTTAAGACATATATAGTATTGCATTTTATTATGATATTTAGCAGCTAGGTATTCATCGTATGCACACCAACAGGCATAATATTTCATTGGATCTTTATCTTTTTTAAGTTCATTATAATACTTGGCTTCTTGTTTTAGTTTAGGTACAATGTTATTTCTATCCATAATAACACGGCAGTTAAGTAGCATATTAGCCATAGCACAACGATGTTTTATTTGATCTTCTTGTAAGTATTTTATGACTTTATTATAAGGATTAATAAAGTATTCGATTAAATAGCCATCAATTAGCTTGTTGCCTCTTTCTTGGTATTTAGCTTTGTTATCTAAAATAATATAAATATCGATATCACTATATTTATTGTTATTACCTACAGCATAACTGCCAACTAAGAGAATAGCTAGAACATCTTTTTGTTTTTGATATTTAGCGACAAATTTATTGAGTGCTTGTTCCCACATTCCAACCCCTCCTTTCTTTTTATAGTTTGCGACTCAGAGATTTGGTTAAATTCGATTCATAATATTTCTTTAAATAACGAAGATAATTTTCGTAATATTTTTTTAAGTTCTTATAAAGCGATCGCTTATAAGATTTAAGTTCTTCTAAAGAATATTTTTCCATATACATCATCCTTTCTTTTTTAATTAAACAAAAAGAGTCACTTGTTTAAAGTGACTCCGATTTCTCGTGTAGGAAACAATCC
>CANQQV010000032.1 GCA_947626095.1 uncultured Bacilli bacterium | reverse complement strand
AAAGAATAATGAAAGAGCTATTGAGTTATTTGAACATCATGAAAATCCAGATAATTTATTCCCTAAATATACAGTTAAAGGTAGTCAGTTAATTAAGCCTAAGTTTGAATTTAGTGGTTCATGTGCTGGATGTGGGGAGACCCCTTATATTAAGTTATTAACACAGTTATTTGGAGATAGATTAGTTATTGCTAATGCTACTGGTTGTTCTTCTATTTATGGTGGTAGTGTTCCTAGTACCCCATATAGTATTCCTTGGGCAAATTCATTATTTGAAGATAATGCTGAATTTGGTTATGGTATGTTATTATCTTATAATAAGTCACGTGATAGAGTAGAAAAAGTAATGGAAGATAACTTAGATAAAGTAGATAATAAAGTTAAAGAATTATTTAATAAATGGTTAGATAATAGAGAAGACTTTGATATAACAATGGGTATTAAGAAAGAATTAGAAGATCAAGAGATACCTCAAGAATTAAAAGACTTACTTAGTTATGTACCATCTCGTAGTGTATGGACAATAGGTGGAGATGGTTGGGCTTATGACATTGGTTTTGGGGGCATAGATCATGTATTAAGCAGTGGTGAAAATGTTAATATTTTAGTCCTTGATACGGAAGTATATTCGAATACTGGTGGTCAAGCTTCTAAGTCTTCAAGATTAGGTCAAGTAGCACAATTTGCTGATATGGGTAAAAAGACAGCTAAGAAAGATTTATTTAAAATAGCAATGAGTTATCCTAATTGTTATGTTGCTAATGTATCTTTAGGTTCTAACTTTATGCAAACTATTAAAGCATTTAAAGAAGCAGAAGAACATACTGGTCCATCAATAGTTATTGCTTATTGTCCATGTATTGAACAAGGTATTAAGGGTGGTATGAGTAATGCGACAGCTGAACAGAAGTTAGTAGTTGATTCTGGGTATACGACTTTAATGAGATATAATCCAGTAGAAGATAAGTTATATATTGATAGTCGTGAACCAGACTTTAGTAAATATGAAGAATTACTAAGTAATGAAGTAAGATATAATAGTTTAGCTAAGAAGAATAAAGATATAGCTAAAGAAATATTAGAGTTAAATAAACAAGAAGCAATAAAGAGATATAATTATTATAAGAAATTAAGCGAAGAAAAAAGCGAGTAGAGATACTCGCTTTTATGCTGCTTCTTCTTCCAAGTCACCTGTTCTTTTAAGAACTTTGATTTGACTTTTAGTCTTACGATGATATTTTTCCATGACATTCTTTTTCTTCATCATTTTTTGATAGTTATGTTCTAATTGCATTCTTAAGTTATTAACTTTATTGGTAAATAGTGGCTCATCAGCTAGTTCAGGATATCTAGTTAAAGCATCATTAACAATATATTCTAGTTGAACTTGGTTTTTGTATGTAACGTTTAAAGCACTATTTAAGGCATCCTCGCCTTGTTTTATCTTATCAAGGTCTGCTGGTTCATAACGATTTATTTTGCGCTTAAAGAAGGCGTTTATAAAGTTAAAATGATTATCAACTATTAAACCAATAGTAAAGTAAAAGAAATATTTGTTACGAACAAATGGTAATGCTAAGATAGAACTCATTTCCATTAAAGCTGATACTTTATTTAATCTTTTCATTAACATTTTTTTATCAATATTAGCGATTTGTTCAGCAGTTAAATTTTCTAAACCATTAATACTATTAAGTAAAGTTTCGTTCATTTCAATTTGATTTTCGGCACTTAATTTTTTTAATTCATCTTGTAAACCATTTAATTCAATTTCTTTAATTGTTGCATCTAGCATATTGGCTTCTCTAGTTATATCCTCTTGTTTTTTTATAGCTAGATTTTCTTTGGTATTACGTAGTCTTTCTTGTTCTTGCTTTAATTTAATTTTTTGTTTTTCAGTCATTTTTTTATCATACTTAATTAAAGTTATTTCAATATCATCTAGCATTTGATTTATTTGTTCTTCTTTTTGTTCATAGTTTTTATCTTCTAGCTCGGGTTTTGCAACCTCTTTTTGCGTACTAGAAATTAAGGAAGCACTAGCTAAAGCTATTTCTAAAATACTTTTATCTATCTTATCTCTAAGTTTAGGATCACTAGGGACTTCTTCTTTTTGTTGGGTAATTTCTTCTTTGTCTTCTGTTTGAATCGGTTCATTTAGGGTTTCTTTAATATCTTCAAGTATTGTTTTAGGTTGTTCGTTAGTTGATTTTAATATTTCTTCTTGTTTAGGTTCTTGATACTCTGATTCTTTTTGAACTTCAGCAGGAATATCACTTTTCTTTTCTGTTTCTGTTATTTCTATTTCTTTGGCTTCGACTTCTTTGATTTCATCAACAGGAGGTGTTGGTGTATTTTCTTTTTGAAGAGCATCTAGTTGTTCTTCTAACTCTTTTAGTTTAGGTAAAACTATTTCGGCTTCTAAAATGTTTTCTGGGTTTACAAGTTGTGGTTTATCTTCAGTTAAGTTTAGTTCTTTTTTCTTTTTTTCAACTTCCTTAGTTACTTCGTCTTTTGGAAGAGCTGAAACTAAATCTAAGATGGCATTAGCACTTAACATACCACCAACGATAGCAGCATTTTTCAAATCTTCTTTAAAGTCTTCTTTAGGTACTTCATCAACGTTTTGAACCATGAAATAAGGTTCTTCATTTAATTTAGTTTCTAAAGTTTTTTTATCAGGAATCGTAACTAATATTTCGGGTTTGGCAATGACATTAGCTTTTTCGTTCAAATTTAACACTTTTTTTAAAGGTGTTGCTAAGAAATATATATGATTTCTTTTTTCAACTAAGCCTTCTTTATTTAAATCTTCTAATTTAGGCATTAAAGGTTTAGTTTTTATTTCTTCTTTAATTATATTTTTGATTTCTTTTTTTAATTCAATTTTTGTTTCGAGTTGTTTTCTAGTAGCGTTTTCTTTAATTGTATCGATTATTTCTTCTTTAAATTCTTTAATTTTAACTTTTAATAATTTAGAGGCTTCATTGATTTTGAGCTTTTCTTCATGATATTCTTCTTCTAAGCATTCGTTTATAAGTTCGTCTAGTTCGTAAGCAGAATTAAGAATTAATAGGACTTCATTATATTTAATTTTATTTATTTCTTGGTTATTTAACTTTAAAATAACTTCACTGCTACTAGTAGCATTTTCGTCATTATTATGATCATTACTATTGACGTTGTTAGTGTCGGGTAAAGAAGTAGGATTAATATTATTTAGTTTCTCTTCTTTGATTGGTTCAAGTTTTGGAGCTTCTTGTAAAGTTATTTTTGGGGTTGGTTTAGTACTTTTACCAAAGATATTTTTAAAGAAAGAAGTAATTGCTAAAAAGACATGAAGAAAGAAATTAAATATTTTTTTTGGAATACTTTCTTTCTTCATAAAAATCACCTTTTATAATTTTATCATATATTATTAATTTTAGGCACAAAAAAGGAGCAGTCCCCCTGAAGAACTGCTCCAAAAAGAATAAAAAGGGGTTGGCTAGTGTGATACTAGCACCAATTCGCCTCAAAGTGAATTGGTACTTCATATACTAACTTTTTAAGCATTTTTTGTCAACGTTTTTGACCAAAAAAAGTGAAAAAAAATGACTTTTTTTTCTTTAAAGGTTTTGGCTATAACTTTGGGTAAAAAGTTATAAAATAGCTATAACTAAATTTTATAGATAACTTAACTTTTACTTATATTAGAAACAATTATAATTTATTTGACGAAGTTAAAACAAATGTATGATATAATGTTATTGGTGATATATATGGATGTTAATTTAGTTAAAGGTGTAGGTAGTAAAGCGTTTGAATATTTAAGTAAATTAAATCTTTATACTGTAGAAGATTTACTATTTTATTATCCATATCGTTATAACTTTTTGAAAGTAATACCTATAGAAGATGCATTAGAGGATGAAAATGTAACTATTAAAGGAATTGTTGATACTGAGCCAAGGGTTATTTATATTAGTCGAAGTTTAAATAAAATGACTTTTAGAATTAATACAGGTGGTTACTTAGTAAATGTTTCAATTTTTAATCGAAGTTTTTATAAAAATAATTTAACGTTAGGAAGAACAATTAATTTACTGGGAAAGTATGATCGTGAACATAATACTTTTACAGCTAGTGATATTAAGTTTGAAGTTATTAATGACTTTAAAATTGAACCTGTTTATCATTTAGTAAAAGGACTTAAGTCGAGTGGTTTATCGAAATTAATAAACGAATGCTTTAATATGCCAGTAGATGTTAATGATTACATACCTTCTTATCTAATAGATAGATATGAATTTATGGATAAGTTAAAAGCAACGTATAATATTCATTTTCCATCTAATACTAGTGTTTTAAAGAAAGCACGTTTAAGAGCTATTTATGAAGAGTTTTTTGTCTTTATGTTTAAAATGAATTATTTAAAATATAAATATAATTTAAATAATAAAGGATTAGCACATCGTGTTGATAAGAATAAGGTTACAGAGTTTATTAAGAGTTTACCTTTTACTTTAACGGATGATCAGTCTGATGCCATAGATGATATATATGATGATTTAGTATCACCAAAAAGAATGAATAGATTAATACTAGGAGATGTAGGTAGTGGTAAAACATTAGTGGCTAGTATTGGAATGTATATTAATTATTTAAGTGGATATCAAAGTTCAATGATGGCACCGACAGAGATTTTAGCGCGTCAACATTATGCAACGATTACAGATATCTTTAAAGATACAGATATTAAAGTTAGTTTATTAGTTGGTAGTTTGAAAAAAAGTGAAAAGAATAAGATATATCAAGAATTACTTGATGGGGAGATTGATATATTAATTGGGACTCATGCTTTGATTAGTGAAGGAGTTAAATTTAATAATTTAGGTTTAGTTATTACGGATGAACAACATCGTTTTGGTGTTAATCAACGAAGTAATTTACAGAATAAAGGGATTATGAGTGATGTTTTATATTTAAGTGCAACACCTATACCTCGTACTTATGCTTTAACGATATATGGTGATATGGATACGTCAATTATTAAAACTAAACCAATGGGACAGAAAGAGATAATTACGAAAACTGTCAAAGAAAAAGATTTAAAAGATGTTTTATATCATATGTTAGAAGAAATAAAGAATGGACATCAAATATATGTTGTAGCTCCACTAATTGAGGATGAAGACGGAGAATCAGATTTAAATGATGTAGTTAAGTTAAAGAAAAAGTTTGATTCAGTATTTAAGGAGAATATTAGAACGGAAATATTACATGGTAAAATGAAAAACGAAGATAAAGAAAGAATAATGCGTGAATATAAAAATGGTGATATTAAGATTTTAATAAGTACAACGGTTATCGAAGTAGGGGTCGATGTTAAGAATTCGACAATGATGGTAATATTTAATGCTGAAAGATTTGGTTTAGCTACTTTACACCAATTAAGAGGTCGTGTAGGAAGAAATGATATTCAGTCATATTGTTATTTAGTAAGTAATAGAGAAGTACCAAGACTTAAGGTAATGGAAGAAAGTAATGATGGTTTTTATATTAGTGAAAAAGACTTTGAATTACGTGGCGAAGGAGACTTGTTTGGTACTAAGCAAAGTGGTGATATGGTCTTTAAAATGGCTGATATAAAAAGAGATTATAAGATATTATTACAATGTAAAAAGGATGCGACAGAATTTATTTCTGACAACTTCAAAAGTGATTTTAAAGAGTACCCACAATTCAAAGAAATTATTAAAGAATTAGAATTTATTGATTAATTTTAAAGATGGTATATTGACAATGATTTTATTCTAAGTTATTATTAAAATAGCATGATAGATGTCATGCTAGATTGCTTTCACGATTAGTGTGGAAGTAGATCAACCAAAACCCCCTGAAGGAGCGCAATAGCGCTCCATTTTTGTTGAAGCCCTTTATTTATAAGGGTTTGTGAGACAACCAAATTTTAAAAACCAATTTTAGGTGGCATTTAGGTGGCATTTTTAT
>CANQQV010000031.1 GCA_947626095.1 uncultured Bacilli bacterium | reverse complement strand
TGGCCCGTTGGTGAAGCGGTTAACACATATGCCTTTCACGCATACATTCATGGGTTCAAATCCCGTACGGGTCACCATTAAAAAAATTAATCTCGAGTTAAGAGATTTTTTTTTATGGCATTAAAAAATCGATATTGAAATATCGATTTTAAGTAAATAACGTTGGTAATGTAATAAGATTTAAATTATATAAGCCGACAACAATTAAAA
Organism: uncultured Bacilli bacterium; assembly: GCA_947626095.1. Lineage (GTDB taxonomy): Bacteria > Bacillota_I > Bacilli_A > RF39 > UBA660 > Coprovivens. Next base: position 7,031 of record CANQQV010000031.1, on the reverse strand, counting down.
CCATAATAAATAACACGAATGATATATTAAAGACATTGTAATATATTTTGGTATTTAAATTTTTAAATTCTAGGATATAATCAATACCTATTATAAAGGAAATTAGCGTATATATTGCGGGAATTATAAGAGCAATGATTCCTAAGTAATCTGATATGATTGATAAAACTGGATTTAAAACAACTACACCTAAAATAAGAGGTATTATAGTAACGTTACTAACAGCTAAATAAGAACCAAAATTAACGCCTTTACTATTAAAGAATGATGAGGCGTAATAGATAACAGTCATAACAAGGATTGCAACTATAGAAACAACTAAAGCAATTATTAAATAAGATGTATAATTTTGAAGTGATAAAACATTATTAAAATTGAAATTTATAGAATAAGCACCTGTTATGCTGTTATAACTACGATAAAATGAACCAGCTAAAATTCTAACAATAATTGTTAAGATTAATGTTGTTAATGTTAACCATAAAGTTATTTTAGCCCCTTTATAAATATCACGATATTTTTTTATACTCTCAATAATAGTTGTACCAGGTTTTAATAACATACCTACTATCATACCCATTATAGCAAAGATATCAGCTTTGGCATTTCGTTCTTCTTCAGTCAATTCCTCTTTTTTTTCTTCAGGAGCGACAGGATTAACAGGTATTGGGTTGTTAGCATTATTTAGTGGGTCTAGCTTAGGTTCCTCTTTAACTGGTAATTCCTCTAAAGATTCGGTTAATATCTCTTCAGGTTCTAATACATCCAATGCTTCTGGAGCTTTACTTAATTGAGGTTTAATAACGTTATTACTTGGTTTGATAACATTAGGAGCGGGAATGTTTTGATTAGGTTTAATAACATTAGGAGCTGGAGTTGGTTGAACCGCATTTTGATAATTAGGATTGTTATTCCCTACTACTTGATTATTGGGATATTGATTATATTGTTGGTTATTTATAACTTGTTGATTGGGCATTTGATTAGGCATGTTTATATTATTTTGGTAATTCATTTGATTATTTGGATATGAATTATAGACAAATGTTTCGCCGTTATTGTTATAGCTATCAACAGACTTAATGTAGTGACCGTTTTTTTGGCTATTTTTCTTTTTGATATTTAAAAAACCCACAATAACCAACTCCTATTCTTTTATTATTATATCATAATAATAATTTATTAGTATAAATAAATCATCAATTAATATATTTATATGATAAAATATTTTTAGAAAGGAGTATTAGATATGGGAGGTATTATTTTTCTTTTAATTGTTGCTGGAATTGTTGTTCTTTGTTCTATTAAACAAATTAATGAATATGAAAGAGGTATATTGTTTAGTTGTGGTAAATATAAAAAAATATTAGATCCTGGATGGCATGTTATACTACCTGTCTTTCAAAGTTTTAGTAAAGTAGATATTAGAACCAAGGTTATTGATGTTCCAGAACAAGAAGTAATAACTAAAGATAATGTTTCAGTTAGAATTAATGCAGTTATTTATTTTAGTGTTTTTGATGCTGGTAAAGCGATTTTAGCGGTTGAAAACTTTATTTATGCAGTTTCACAATTAGCACAAACAACAATGCGTAATGCTGTAGGTGCTGTTTCATTAGACGAACTTTTAGGAGCACGTGAAAAAATCAGTAATGAAATATGTGGAATTATTGATAAAGCAACAGATCCTTGGGGAATTAAAGTTGAAAATGTTGAATTAAAAGACGTTTCTTTACCAGAGGAAATGAAACGTGTTATTGCTAAGGTAGCGGAAGCTGAAAGAGAAAAACAAGCTGTTATTACGAAAGCAGCTGGTGAAGTTGAAGCTTCAGAAAATTTAGCTAAAGCAGCTAATATAATGGCAACAACACCTGGTGCTCTTCATTTAAGAACATTATCAACAATTAATGATGTTTCTTCTGATCAATCAAATACGATTATTTTTGCGATTCCAATTGAAGTTTTAGAAGCTTTCAAAGGAAGAAGCATTGATTTAGCTAACGTCATAGAAAAGAAAAAATAAAAATATCGGTTGAATACCGATATTTTTTTATTGATTTTTAATATCTTTCTTTTGGAAAATAATAAATGAGCCGATTAAGAAGACTAAGAAAGTAATGATTGAAACGATTATAGAAGTTGGTAAATTAGAATACTTATAGGCTGGAATACCACCGAATAAATACTCATTAAAGTTCCAGCACATCGTTGGAATAAAAGCTAAGATGCGGGTATTAAAGACACTAGCCATTTGATTAAGGATATTACCAAAGAAGAAAGTTAAGAAACCAACGGCAATGGATACAGCACTATTAGTCGTAACTATACTAATAAAGAAAGTAATAGTTAGAATAATAAGATAAGCTGGTAATATACTTAATAAATTAACTAACATATTCATAAATGGACTCATTTCAAAAGCTTGACCAGTATTAAAATTGTATAAGACTACTGGAATACTATATGATTCAAAACCAAGGATTATACCATAGGTTAAATATGTAGCTAATTCATAAAAAGCTAAGAATAAGAAGAAAACAATAATTGAAGTGATATACTTACTTAAAAGTATCTTCCATCTTTTATATGGTCTTAATAATAGTTGTTTAATAGTTCCTTTATTAAATTCATCGGCAACAATTGAACCAGAAATCATAATTATAGCAACAATGACGAATAAAACTGGTGCAACTGTTTCACTTAAAAACATTTGGGATGTTGAAAAGATATCAGTTTCTTCAATTTGATTATCTAACTTATATTTAGCAACATAATAAGCTTCTTCTAATTCTCTTTTACTTAGTAATTCGTCATGGTCAGTAATTTGACTTTCATCTTTATTGATACTTAGATAAGCAGTAGCACTGGCAACATAGTCTTCAATTAAAATGGACTCACTACTACCATCATCAGGGACATTAAGTTCTAAACGATACTCATCCCCTTCTATACGATAGTTGATTTCATCAATCCTTTTATTGATTTCTAATTTTTCATTTTCTGAAAGTTTATCATCTTTTAAGTTTTCTTCTAAAGTATTTTTTTGTTCTTCAGCGGCTTTTAAATCATTTTTAACAAAGTATTGCCAATCATTATTATCGATTTCACTAATAAAGTCAGTATATCTTTGTTCTGCTTCTTTAAGAGCATCTTGATTTTTACTAATATATTTAGCTTCATTTATGGCATGAATATAATCATAACCCATATTACTAACGCGATAATATTGCCATGAATCAGAATCATATTTTTTTAAATCATTAATTAAATCAAGATCAGTTTTATCGTTAACATAGTAGTTAAGTTGCTCAGGATCAGATAAATCATAATTCTTTAAATTTCCTTCTATAATAGGAGAAATAGAGTCATTTAAAAAGACGGTGTCAAGATTTAAAGCAACTTTAATAATAACTCCTGATAAAATAGTAAATAATATTGTAATTATCGCTAAAATATAAATAGCTTTTTTATGAATTATTTTAGATAGTTCATTTTTTATTAAATTAATCAATGATATTACCTCCTGCCTGTTTTAGGAATGCTTCTTCTAAAGTCATTTCGATTAGTTTTACTTCATATATTTTATAATCTTTTTGAACTAATTCTTTTACTAAGGAAGCAAGTTGTTCTTTTTCTCTTAAGACTCTAATTTGGTTGTCGTTGATAATCTCGTCGTCTTTTTTAAGAAGCTTATCTAAGCCTTTTGTTTGATCAAGTTCAATAATATAGTATGATTTATCACTCTTTTTAAAGTTTTTGATTGATGTGGTAGTTATTATTTCGCCATTTTTAATAATACATACATCAGTACAGAAACTTTCTAACTCAGCTAGATTGTGACTAGATATTAAAATTCCCATATGTTCTTCTTTAGCTAATTTTTTAAGTAAGTCTCTTAATTCTTTGATACCTTCAGGGTCTAAGCCATTAGTTGGTTCGTCTAAAATTAAGATATTAGGTTTATTAATGATGGCGGCAGCAATACCAAGTCTTTGACGCATTCCTAAACTGTATTTACTTACTTTATCATCAATTCTGTTATCAAGACCAGATATCTTAATAACTTCTTCTAAACGTTCTTTAGTAACGCCTTTATACATATTAGCAATTAACTGTAAATTTTTACGCCCAGTTAAATACATATATAAATCAGGATTTTCAACAATAGCACCTACTTTTTGAATAGCTTGTTCAAAATCAGTAACTATATTATAGTTATTTATTTTTACTTCACCACTAGATATTGATTGAAGCCCTAGGATTAGTTTAATAGTTGTAGTTTTACCAGCACCGTTAGGACCAATGAAACCTAATATTTCCCCTTCTCTTATTTCGAATGATACATCTTTTAAGACTTGCTTTTGACCAAAGTATTTATTCAAGTCTTTGACTTCTAGAATTTTTTCTTTTTCCATATTACTCCTCCTATATATATTATTCGCGATAAATGGGTGATTTCCTTTTTTTTCTTTAAAACTTATCATAAGTATAGCATAAAAAAAGATAATATAATTATCTTTGTATCTAGTTAAATAATTTGTAATTATCTAAGGTGAAGTTAGCTAGTTGCTTATTATTATATTTAACATCAATAGTGGATTTATTATCTTTTTTAGTACCATTTACTTCAAGAATTAGACCATTATTTTGACAATTGTTTTGATCTTTGCAGGTTTTAATATCGGCTAAATTCAGATACATATTAAAGTCATCTTGGTTAAAATAGATATAGAAAGTTCTAAAGCTATTTTTTTCAAAATCGAAACCAACTACTTGACCTTTTTTAGTAGTATAAATGTTAATTGCGGCTTTGTAGTCTTTAGGATAAGTGATTTTTTGCTTAGATAGATAATCTTTATAAGCACTTGAACTCATGTTATTGAATTCAGCGAGATATTCAACTAAGCGACGATCTTTACTTATTTCTTCATAATATTTTTTAGTTAATTCTTCAGCAGTCTTTTGATCTATTGTAAAAGTATTACGATAAACACTAGTTTTTTTACCATTAACTTCTATTTCATCTTTAACACGTTCTAATTTTTCTTTAACGATTAATTCTTTTAAAATATCGGATGTTTTATTAACAATATATTTATAATCAGTATCACTTAAATTCTTTTTATTTTGCTTTATTTCTTCTGTAGTTGTTTTTTGATAATAAAGGTTTTGACCATCTAATTTAATTTGATATAAATCAGTTGAAGCATTATTATTTATTTCCATGTTTTGGGCTTGGAAAGAAATATTAAAGCCATTAAGTAATTGAATTAACATCTTATCACTATTAATATTTAAGTAAATATTATGATTATCACCTGAATTTCTATTTTCAATTAGTTGTTCAGCGACATAATCAATTGTATTATCAAAGATTTTCTCTGGTCGACTCATAACATAGTAATTAATAACAGGATAAACAACAAAATAACCAATAGCACCAATGATGGCACAAATTATGATAAGTTTTAAAAAGAAAAAGATAATGTTTCTCGCTTTAAAACGTTTAACAAATGGTTGAAATGAAGTTGTTAAATAGATATCCTCAAGAGGAGATTTACCACTTACTTGTTTGATTTTAATATCAGTATTTTCAGGATTTGATTCTTCTTCTGACTCTGTTTCCTCTACTTCAGATTCTTCTTTGCTCTCTTCTTTATCTCCTTCAGGTTCGACTTCTTCATCTTCTGATTCTTCATCTTTGGCTGCCATTTTTTCTAAAGCCGCTAAATGATCAGTTTTGTCTAGGATATCTTCCACTTCAGCAAGATCTTCTTTTAACTCGGAGATTCTATTTGTCGTTTCTTCTTCAGTTGATGGAGCTTTTTTATCAATAACTTCTTGTAAATCCTTATATTTGATCTCACGAGTCATGGACATTTTTTCATCTTCATCCTCTAAGTCTTCTTCGACTATTTCATCTTCTAACTCATCTTCAACACTTTTTTCTTGAATCTTTTTTAATTCTTCTTCATATTCTTCTAAAATATGAGCATATTTTTGTTCACGCATTTTGAATCACTCTACTTTATATTATCATTTTATCATATATAGAAAAAAATAGATATAACTATCTATTTTATTTTATTTAACAATTCATCATACTCTTTAAATAAGTCATCAATAACATATATCTTATTATTTACTTTAATTACTGAATCATAATCTGGAGCATTTTTTCTTATCTCTTTAACTAAATCACGATAGGTATCAAGATTGTCAGCGGCATAATCTAAACGACCATGCTTTTTATAGTATATCTCGCTATTTTTTAGAATTGAGTACATCGTAAATAAGTATAATTGATTAATATCAAAGCAACTAATAAATTTATCTAAATCAATAGATTTATCAAATAGCTCTAAAACAGCGGTATAGCCATTTAGTAATCTAGTAAATTTCTTTTTACATAGAGTAACGTATTCTCTAAATTCCATATCAACATTACTATTTTGATATTCTTCATTTATTTCATCATAGTATATTGATTCTTTATCGAATCTATATACATCACGATATATATCTTTACGAGCTCTAATAGCTTGTTTTAGTTTTTTGAAAACATCTTCATCACCAAAGTCGATAACATCATCAACATTAGAAATAATATTACGTAAAAAAGCTTTTTTAGAGAATCTTAAAGTACGACCACCAATACCTAAAGTTGAACATATTTCATATTTAAAACTTCTAGTTAAATCATCTTCTTTAAAAATAACTCCTAAAGGTAGATAATAATATCTTTCAATAAATTCATCATATAAATTTTTATCTTTTTTAATTAGTGCTATATCTCTTAAACCTTCAACAAATTCCCATTCGCCATTATACATAACTAGAGGTTTAAAAACTAATTTAAGACTTGGTAAAATTTTATCATTCATCACACTAACCACCTTATCTTAGATAATTATACTATACTTTTTTAAATATTGAAATAATTTTGACTTATTTTGTTAATCCTTTTTTAAAATGTCAGTATAAGATTTTTTAGAAATGTCAGTATTACTATATAATAGAATATACCTTTT
>CANQQV010000030.1 GCA_947626095.1 uncultured Bacilli bacterium | reverse complement strand
AAGCAACCTTACAAATAAATTATATAATATATTTTTTAAAAAGAAAAGAGCTATTGACTTTGTCAACGCTCTGAAAAAAGCACTAAGAAATAGTGCTTTTTTAATATAATTCTTTACAAGTTCCTTGTTCGGGAATATAGAAACAGTGATTTTTATAAGAACCAGCCAACTTTTCGCCATACCAAGTACTTTTACATGATTTATTAGTACCTGGAGCATAAAACCATAAAGCATGAGTAGCTGGATGATAATATTCGCCATTTAGCACTCTTTTAGCTAGGTTTTTTTCGGTAGTTGTTGCACTTCCTTGAAATAATGAACTTTTGGTACCAACAAATTGATTAGGTTGAAATATAGCATCAGTAATAGTTCTTATATCGGAGAAGGTTAAGCAGGTTGCTAGAGCACGATTAACTACAACATTACCGACCATTAGCATACCGAGGTTCCCTTCACTTAATGCTTCAGCTCGCATTATTCTAGCTAATAAATCAATTTCTTTGGAAGTATAATTTAATAACATAATATTCACCTATAATAAAGTATGTTACTTTTAAAATAAAAGTGAATTATTATAACTTAATTATTTAGTCATTATAATATTTATTTAAGGTATTTTTTTTGTTATTCTTTTTGATAACAAGAAGAGATAAAACTAATATTAAAAAGATACCAAATACTATAATTATTTTAAAACTAAATTTATTTTCTTTATATTCTTTCTTTTTATTTATCTTTATTTCAATTGGTTTATTTTGATAATTATCTTTGTTAATTATCCATGTAGATGTGTTACCATTGATTTCATCGGCATTAGAGCTAGTTATGACATATTTACTAGTTATATTAATTGTTATTTCTTCAATTTCTGGATAGTAATTAAAACAAGTAAATTCATCACTAGTACTTAATGTAAGATAATCACCGTTTTGATAGTTGAAGTCATCATAACATTTATGTAACTGGGTATACATATTATAATCATTATATCTAAAACCATAAGTATAATTGTAGCCAGTATTGTTTCCTTCATGGTAGTTTTCTTTTTCATAGTAATCGTAACCAAATTCAAAATTATATAGTTCTTCACTAACTTTATCAATTGTTTCTTTGGTAGCATTTTCAATATTAGTATTAGTTGTGTATATTTTAATTGATTCATTAATTTTATTTTCATCAAATGAAATGTCATATGTAGCTTTACAACCAGTTAGGAGAAATACTAATGATATTAATAATATTATCTTTTTCATATTAATCTCCTATTCAACAACATTAACATGAAGTCTTACCATACTTTTTATTTCGTCAAAATCAGATGTCTTTTGAAATGAAGTTTGTGATAGTATTACTTCATCTTTAGTTGTTTCATTACCAGTAATTACCCATTCGTAAGTATCGGAGTCAATAAAGGTTGATGAGTCGTTACGATTAACATAAGGGTATGATGAAGCACTTAAGTAATCTCGCCATCCACTTTGACCATCAGCTGTTGTTCTGGTTAGTAATTGGTTTTCACCACAACGATCAGTTACTTTTACTTGAATACGGGCTGTTTCACCTTTTTTTATTGTAATACTGGCATCTTGACCAAGTTCTTGACCATTATATGTTAAAGTTTGCGTTTGAGCTCTTCTTCCACAAGATGAATCAACAGAACCATTACCTGAACTTATGTTAGTAAAATTACCTGTACTATTAATACCTGGAGTAGTACTACTAGATGATCCACCTGAACTGCCTTGATTTTGTGAACTACTACTATTACTTCCGTTAGTACCACCTGTATTAGGTTGTTGCTCTGGTATTTGTGTAGCTTTATATACATCGCGTTCTTTTTGTTCTTTTATATTTTTTTGAACTAATAGTTCTTGGCTTTCAACCCTTTTTTTAGTAAGCATAGCTTTTTGTTCTTCGTTATATTGAACATTAAGAGCATTAATTTTTTCTGTTGAAGCATTATTATAATAATAGGTTATTTTAGAACCATCAAAGTTTTCAACTAAGGCAAAAGCATAATTTATGATAGTAGGAAGTAAGAAAATAATTAAGGCAGATATAGTTCTTGTTGCTATTTTAGTTAAATTAACTTTACTATCTTTTGGATTTAAAACAATATCTATTAAATCTTTAATAACAAGAATTATTAGCATTACAGGGACGACAGTAAGAATAATAGATAAAGAAATCTTTATAATTAAAAATAATCTAAATATACCTATTTCATTAAAAGTATCTAATATATAAAACATAAATTATTTCCCCTTTTTCTTGATATCTTTCTTATTAATTATATAAATTATTATTAAAAGAATAAAGAGAATAAAGATTAAAATATGAAATAAATCAATTTTTTGTTCTTTATCTTTGACTTTATATTCTTCTTGACGGTTTATTCTTATTTCAATTTGTTTGTTTTGATAATTAGAATTATTTATTTTCCAAGTATGGATATTCTCCTTTTGAATATCAGCGTTAGAACTAATTATTTTTTTATCAGATTTTATTGCTATAGTTAAGTCTGTAACATCTTTATAGTAATCTTTGCATAAGAATTTTTGACTAGTTTTTAGGATTATTTCTTGGTTATTATAAGTTAATTCGAAATCATCGTAACATTTTCTTATTTGACTCATGGCATCGTATTCATCGTAATTGAAGTCATATTTATATAAATAACCAGTTATACCATTGTCGGTATAGACATCTCTAGTATAGTGATCATGACCACGTTCCCATTCGAGAATTTTATTACTAAAGCTATCAATCGTTGTTTGATTAGCATTATTAACTGTATTACTATCAGTGAAGACTCTTATTTCATCTTTAATCTTATCATCAGTAAAGGTGATGTCGTATGTGGCACTACATCCAGTTAGTAATAATGTTAGTATTATTAAAGGAATTATTTTCTTCATATTAACCTCCTAACATGGAACAGTGCAAGCACCAAATGCTCCACCGGTTACTTGAGTTGGTTCGACGTGCCATGCTTCCCAAGATAATCTGAATGTTAAACCATAATTAGCTGCGTTTTCATGAGCCCATTTAGCTGTTGCATTACAGTCCCATGATCCACCACAGCCTGTGCCATTGAATGATAAGTCAGCGGCAATTCCAAAATTATGTCTTGAGCCACCTGGACAAGCAACCCAACTATTTCTTTGACTACATGGATGAGTATCATTATTCCATAAATTTAATTGACTAGAATATGAACGCCAACCACTGGTAACAGTTATGTTATATCCTTTGGCTCTTGCATCATTTAAAAATTTACTTAATCTTTCCCAAAAGATAGGATTTAAACCATATTCTCCTGATTGTTTAGGAGCATCAGCATCGGAAGTTGCTCTTTGGTTTGGAATATTGAAGACACCGTTATTAACAGTAACCCCTCCAAATGTACCACTAGATTGTGAATCACCACTATAAGTTGAACCTGATGAATTTTCGTCATCAGATACTATTCGCATTTCTTCAACTAATTCACGTCGTTTTTCTTCTTCTTGACTTCTTTTTAAATTGGCTTCTTTCATTTGAGCATTTCTTAAAGATTTTTCCTCTTCTTGTTCTTGTTTATATTGTTCTTCTAAGCTTTTAATTTTTTCAATTGAGGCATTATTATAATATTTTAAAAAAGTTGTATTATCGTATGATTCAACTAGTGATAGAGCATAATTAATAATAGTAGGAAGTAAGAAGACGATTAAACCACTAACTAAACGTGAAACTATATCATGAATTGTTTTACCAGGAGCATCTGGTTTTATTACAAGCATAAATAAGTCTTTTGTAGCCATAATAATGACGATTATTGGAACTAAGATAAAGACAATATTTAAAGCGTATTTTAAGATTAGAGCTACGCGGTAAATACCGATGTCAGCAAATGTATCTAAAAGTAGCATATTATCACCTCTTGATAATTATAATTATATCATTAATTTGATTTGACGTTAACGTTATAACAAATATTTACTTTTGACATATAATAATTTATAATAATTATATAAAAAACATTTATGGAAGGAGAATGTATATGAAAAAGTTATCAGCTAAATCTGTTGCAGGTATTTTTTTAGTAACTGGATTAGCAGCTAGTGCTTACGCTGTAGCGACTAATTTCAATAAGGGGGGGGACTTCCTATCTTATTCTAATGAAGTTGGTGGTAAAGCGACTTTGAATTATACAGAAAAAGAAATCTTAGATAAGGTAGCTACTGTTTTAGATACGAAAACCGAAGTAGATAAAGCTGTAGAAAAGGACGAAGCTGTTGTTGAAGCAAATGCAGCTGTTGAAGCGGCTGAAGAAGTAGAAAGTAAAGCTAAGGAAGAATTAGAAGCTGCTACTGAAAAGGTTGCTAAAGCTGAAGAAACAAAGAAAGAAGCTGAACAAGCTGCTAAAAAAGCTGAAGCAGAAGTAAAAACTGCTAAAGAAGAAGTTAAAAAAGCTGAATCCGCTGTTAAGGCTGCCGAAGCAGCAGTTAAAACTGCTAAAACTCCAGAGGAAAAAGCAAAGGCTGAAGCGGAAGTAAAGACTGCCAAAGAAGAAGTTAAAAAAGCCGAAGAAGAGAGAAAAAAAGCTGAAGAAGAAGCAGCAAAAAAAGCTAAAGAAGCAGAAAAGGCTGCAAAAGAAAAAGCAAAACTAGAAGAGGAAAGAAAGAAAGCTGAAGAAGAAGCAGCAAAAAGGGCTGAAGAGACAAAAAAAGCAGAGGAAGCTAGATTAAAGGCTGAAGAAGAGGCTAGGAAAAAAGCTGAAGAAGAAGCAGCAAGAAAAGCTGCCGAAGAAGCGGCTAAGAGACAAGCAACTCAATCAAATAATAATGCTGGAGGATATAAAAGAGAACTTTCTGCTTCTGATTGGGATAAAATTAATGAAGCTTTAGCGAAAGAGCAGGAAAGATTAGCGAAAGAAGCTGCCGAAAAGGCTGACAAGGAAGCTCAAGAAAAAGCAGAAGCCGATGCTAAAGCTAAGGCGGATGCTGAGGCTAAAAAAGCTCAAGAAGAAGCTGATGCTAAAGCTAAGGCGGATGCTGAGGCTAAAAGAGCTCAAGAAGAAGCTGATGCTAAAGCTAAGGCGGATGCTGAGGCTAAAAGAGCTCAAGAAGAAGCTAATAAACCAAAAGTTAAATTATCTGATGCTCAAAGAGCACAAATTATTTCGACAAGTACATCTATTACTTCAGTTCCATCTTATACATATACCGATCCAGTTATGGGTGTTGATAATTATTTAGATGAAGCAACACTAAAAAAATGGAATGATGGAGTAGGTATTATTTGGTTTGCTAGATTTACATGTGATACAACTTATTGTGTTGGATTTAATGGTGGTCAAAGTTCAATTAATGAAGGTAGACGTGGTTATGTAAAAAGTATTTCTATGACTGCTCCTGCGGCAAGAGCTGGTTATAAGTTTGTTGGATGGAGAAAAATTGAAGATGAAGTTTATACCAGTTCTTATGAAGGTAAAACTTTTGAAATTAGAGTTCCAGCATATGAAGCTTTATACGAATCTGAATAATAAATAAAACGAAAACTTCTTATTTAACGTAAGAAGTTTTTTTATGGTTCATATTTACATTTTAAATATTTTTATGATTTAAAATCATTAAATTTTGGGGTAAAACATTGTATAATATAATTGTTTAGAGTAGGTTATACTGTTAGAAAGTAAGGGTTGATTATGATGAGTAATAGAAGATTACAAAGTGAATTTAAAATAATTTTAGGAATATTTCTGATAGGAATTATTTTATTTTCAGGTATTAGTAGTGTTTATGCCGAAACTTTAACTATGCAAAATATTGATACAGAGTTTAAAAAGGTTTTTGTTGATGAACTTAATAAGTTGGGTAGTAGTATTACGACGACTATAAATACTAATGATAAAACGTATGTTGTTAGTAGTAATGGTGAAAATATGGCCACATTTAAATATGGTGATGACTATATTGAATTTGATAATCGTAATAATAAACCAACACAAGATAATATAGATGAAAATTTTGGGCCTTTTCTTTGTGTTGGTGGATTAATTCAGTCAATGATAAATTTAAGTGGTATTACAAATAAAACTATAGAAGATGATTCAGTAAATTTTACTGATTATGATACATATGGACTTCTATTAGAAACTGAAGAATACTACTTTGAAGGAAGTAGTGAAGATGGCTCTAGTTGGAGTATGGGTGGAGATTATGTTACATACTTTAAAATGTCATTTGATACAGAAAAAATAAAAGCATTAATAAATCAGTATGGTACAGATTTATCTACGGATGATTCAGATGATTCAATAATAAAAAGTTTGGTTCCAACACTTAAAGCTAGTAATGTAACTGAAAATTCAGTAACTTTATATCCACATGTTCCTTATACAAGTAGTCAAGTATATTGTGATATTTATCGTTCTAATAGTGCAGATGGTAATTATGAAAAAATATCTGATATGGCTATTAATTGTATTGATGTTGTAGGACTTATAGATGATGATTTAAAAAGTAATACAACTTACTATTATAAAGCTACTGTAGCTGGTGGTACAAAATATAGTGATGTGCTTAAAGTTACTACAAAAGGGGCTAAATCATCTAATGATCCATCAAATCCTAAAACTGGTGCTTTTTTCAATATTATAATAGCTTTAATTATAATGTTGGGCAGCGTTTGTACGATAGTGTATGTTAGAAGAAAGTCTGTCTTTAAGAAGATATAATAAAAAAACTACTTGAGAACTGGTTTGATAAGTTTATACACAAAATAAAAAGTTCTAGCTATGACTACATCGATATTTAATCGGTGTAGTTTTTAGTTTATTTTTGATTTTTATGTTATTATTATAGTATACAAATTTGTTTAATACAATTTGTAATTCATCAAGATTTTTGGGATAATTCTTCTTGATGAAGTCCTTAAACTGATCGTTGAGTGTTTCTATCCAAGGATTGTGTGTATAAGTATAAGGTGCTGACATACTTGGAATAAGATTCATTTCAGCGGTTTTTGTATTATATATACCACTTTTATACATTCCTCCTCGATCAGAATGTAATATTACACCTTTTAAATTATAATTACTATTATTTAATAAATCTAAATTATATTCTATAAAGTCATTATCTAAAGATTTACCTATACAAGATACTAAGATTTCGGTACTGTAAGCATCAATGAAAAATGAAACATTTTGTTTACCGTCTTCTTTTAATTTTACTTCTGTTGTATCAGTAGATATTACTTTATAAATATCGTCTATATCAATATTTTCAGCTATATTTTGGTAAGTATATTTTCTTTCTTCGGCTTTCATAGTAATTGTATACTTACCTTTATTTTTCTTTTTACGGATTTCTGGCAGTTTCATAATACAGCATTTTAATAAAAATGACATATAGTAGGAAATAATTATTCCTTCATGTTCTTCTAACTGTTCTTTTATTTGTCTATATCCAGCTGTTCCGTTTGATATATCATAATATTTTTGCACTAATGGTTTTAATGATTCCCGATTTATTTCATATCTATTTTTTACATTTTTTCTTTTTAACCATTTATAATATGCATCTCTAGATATTTCTAATTCTTCACACATTAATGTTATTGGATATTGTTTTCTGAATTTTTCAATGAATTGGAATTTGTACGTATTTCTTTTTCCAGGAAGGCGTTGAATTTTTTTAATATTTCATATCTCACATTTTCTTCAGTTATTTCTAGCTTTTTCATTCCTTTTTTCTTTTTAAAACAGTTTTCTTCGCCTTCCTGAATGTACTCTCTAATCCATCTATTAATCGTACCAGTAGATTTCTTTTTTCCTAAAATAGATCTTTCAACTTCACTTTGAGATTTCTTATCAATTAAAACCATCTTAACTGCTTTAATTTTTTCATCTCTAGTGAAGTTTCTATATTCTCTTGTCATTTCGCAATTCTCCTTAAATAAATTTTATCATATAAAAATCTACACGCTTTTTATTTCGTGTAGATTTTTTTCAAATCACTTCTTAATCATCTTTTTTTTATTATGTTTGACCACTAAGGTCAAACAAAAAACTACCGGCTATGCCGGTATGAATATGATAGCGGTAGCGTCGTAGTAATCATTTAATCCTCCTTTTGATATA
>CANQQV010000029.1 GCA_947626095.1 uncultured Bacilli bacterium | reverse complement strand
CTTCAATCATAATAAAAAGAAGTGTAATATTCAATTACATTTCTGTAATTAATTATTACACTTTTATAGTACCAAAAGACATTAGTTAAACACTAATGTCTAGTGAGTAATTGGTGGATAATCTTATTCGGAGCCATAAACCTTTAGGTGGCATACTTGTTCATGATTAGTATAAAAGGCTTGATGTAATTCATAAATATGTTTGTTGATATCTTTGACTTTACTCTCAAAATATCTACTTTGACCTTCATTAGTTAAGATAGCAATAGCATATGGATGAGAATCATAAACAATTCCAATATCATGGTAAACTGAACCATATTCACCATATTTATGAGCAGCTTCTATTTCTAAGTCTGGTAAAGCCAAGTCATTTTGTTCAGCTTTTAAGAGGAAGCTTTGTAATTCTTGACCAAGCTCATCGTTATTATTGATAAATTCATTTAAAGTATCTAAGTAAATTAATGCATCATTAACAGAAATATAGCCGAATTTATCAGTACCAGAAAGGGTATATGTAGCTCCTAGTGATTTACCATATTCTTTTAAATTATTATAACCAATATAATCGATTAACATAAGATGAGCGGAATTATCACTTACTTCGATAGCATATTTTATTAAAGTTCTAATTGATACTTTGCTACCATAAGGTAATGTACTCATAAATTTACTAGCATTTGCTTTATAATCTTTAGTATAAGTCATTGTATCATTTAAGTTTACTTCACCATTAGCTGCTTTAGTATATAAGTATAGAGCATCGACTAATTTGATAGTACTAGCAGCATAATAGCTTGGTTCTTCGTTATATGTATATGTATAACCATAGGTTAAATCTTCATATTTAACACTTGTTTTATAATTGTTTTCTATATATTCAGTTGTTTCATCTATTTTGGTAGTTAGTTCTTCAAGATGTTCTTCTTTTGGATTTGGTGTATTTAGACAATTATTATATTCTTTAAGTAATTGTTTTTGATGCTCTCTTTCTTTTGCTTGAGCAACTTCTTCAGGATTAATTTTTTTAGTAAAACTAAACGTAGGTTGATTATTAAATACATTGATACAAATGATACATAATATTAAAGTTACTAATAATAAACCAATTAAAATTGGAAAAGACTTGTTTGTTTTCTTTCTAACTCTTGGTTGGGGTTTAGGGCGTTTCTTTTGAGGATGATTGGTATCAAATGATAAGTAACGACGCGCCAAACGTTCTTTTCTTAAACGTTCTTGATTTTCTAATTCTTGCTGCTTTTTGATAACAAGATCTTTATATTTGTTTTCACGAGTTGGAGTTGGTTTAAATGGTTTAGTTTTAACAACTTTCTTTAATTTAGGTAGTTCGATTTTTTCTTTTTTAGCAGTGATTTTTCTAGTTAATTTTTTAATATTTTTCTTTATTCGGCGAAGAAGACTTTGGTTATCTTTAAATATTTCAGTAAATAATTCTTCACCTTTTAATGGATCTTCTAAATTTTTATTTTCAGCGTTTTCTTCTTCTAAAATCGATTTTACTTTTTCAACTAATCCTTCTTGATTATATGTATAATCTTCCAAATTAATATCTAGTTGACGTGTAATAATTAAATTTTCTTCAGGTGATTTTTCTTCGTTTTGTTTATTTTCATTTAACGATTTTATTTCATCTGTTTGATCTGATGTTTCTACTGATTTTGGTTCTTCTTTAAAACCTTCTTTTAGTTTAGGTAATTCATCTTCAATAGATGATTTTTCTTTAGAAACTTTTTCGACTTTATCATTTATTTTCTCAATTGGAGTCTCTGTTTTAGTTGCAACCTTTTTGGAAGTTGTTTTTTTAGCTGATGATGTATTTTTTGTCTTTTCACTATTTGAGCTTTTGGTTGAACTTTTAGTAGATGCACTTTTTTTGGTAGTTACTTTTGATGTTGTAGCTTTTGATTTATTTGAAGTGCTCTTTTTTTTAGTTTGTGAAGCTCTTGTTTTTTTGGTTGCTGTTTTAGTAGTTGTTTTTATATTGTTTTCTTTTTTGGATTCAGATTTTATTGAGGAATTTTTAGCTGTTTTCTTTACTGATGTTTTTTTAGTACTCTTTGTATTTGCTTTTTCTCCCGCTTTTTTGACA
The DNA here is from genome assembly GCA_947626095.1 of uncultured Bacilli bacterium. Taxonomy (GTDB): domain Bacteria; phylum Bacillota_I; class Bacilli_A; order RF39; family UBA660; genus Coprovivens. The sequence goes on along the minus strand of CANQQV010000029.1, from coordinate 8,206 downwards.
GAAGAAGATTCTGGATTTTTTTGAATTTTTTTCTTTTCTTCTTCCATCATCATCACCTAGGCATTATTATAAACGTTTTCCGACATAAAAAAAAGTGAAAATTAATTCACTTTTCATTAATCATTTTAATTATTCAATGATTTCAGTAACCATACCAGCACCAACAGTACGTCCACCTTCACGAATAGAGAATTTAGTACCATTTTCAAGTGCAACTGGGCTGATTAATTCAACAGTCATGTCTACATTATCACCAGGCATAACCATTTCAGTACCTTCTGGAAGTGTAATAACACCAGTAACGTCAGTAGTTCTGAAATAGAATTGTGGTCTGTAGTTTGCGAAGAATGGAGTATGACGTCCACCTTCTTCTTTACTTAGAATATAAACTGAACCTTTGAATTTATGATGTGGAGTAACAGATCCAGGTTTAGCTAGAACTTGTCCTCTTTCAACTTGGTCTCTTGAGATACCACGAAGTAATGCACCAGCATTATCACCAGCGATAGCTGAATCAAGAGATTTTCTAAACATTTCGATACCAGTAACAACTGTTTTTTGAGTTGGTCTTAAACCAACGATTTCAACTTCGTCGTTAAGTTTTAATTCACCACGTTCAACACGGCCAGTAACAACTGTTCCACGTCCAGAAATTGTGAATACATCTTCGATACTCATTAAGAATGGTTTATCAGTATCACGTACTGGTAAATCGATATATGAATCAACTGCAGCCATTAAGTCTTTAATAGCTTGAACATCAGCTTCATTTCCTTCAAGAGCTTTAAGAGCAGAACCTCTAATGATAGGACAATTGTCACCATCGAATTCATATTCATTTAATAATTCACGAATTTCCATTTCAACTAAGTCTAATAATTCAGGATCATCAACTTGGTCGCATTTATTCATGAATACAACGATTTTAGGAACACCAACTTGTCTAGCAAGTAAGATATGTTCACGAGTTTGAGGCATTGGTCCATCTGCAGCAGATACAACTAGGATAGCTCCATCCATTTGTGCAGCACCAGTGATCATGTTTTTAACATAGTCAGCATGGCCTGGGCAGTCAACGTGAGCATAGTGACGTGTTTCAGTTTGATACTCAACGTGAGCAGTATTAATTGTAATACCTCTTTCTCTTTCTTCTGGTGCCTTATCGATATCAGCATAATCAACGAATTCACCAAAATATTTTGTAATAGCAGCTGTTAATGTTGTTTTACCATGGTCAACGTGTCCAATAGTACCAATATTAACATGTGGTTTTGAACGGTCAAATTTTTCTTTTGCCATAAAATATTTCCTCCTCTTATATATACATACATATTTTATCTAATGCTTGAAGTTTTTTCAAGTATTATTTTTATTGAGCGCTGTTTTTCTTTATAATCTCATCAGCGATAGATTTTGGTACTTCTTCATAGTGATCCATTGTCATTGTGAAGTTACCACGTCCTTGAGAATTTGATCTTAATGTAGTTGCATATCCGAACATTTCAGATAGTGGAACCATAGCATCAATCTTAAGGGCATTACCACGAGATTCTTGTCCTAGTGGACGACCACGTCTACTAGTTAAGTCTCCCATTACATTACCCATATATTCTTCTGGAACAACTACTTCTACTTTCATAATTGGTTCTAGAAGAACTGGTTTACATTTATTTAAAGCTTCTTTTAAGGCTAAACTAGCAGCAACTTTGAAGGCCATTTCTGATGAATCGACATCATGGTATGAACCATCAAATAAAGTAGCTTTAACATCTACCATTGGATAGCCAGCAAGGATACCACCAGCCATAGCTTCTTGTAATCCTTTATCAGTTACTGGAATATATTCACGAGGAACAACTCCACCAACGATAGCATCAACAAATTCATAACCTTTATCTTTATTAGGTTCGAATCTAACCCAAACGTGACCATATTGTCCACGTCCACCTGATTGTTTAATGTACTTACCTTCACATTCACCCATTTGAGTTAATGTTTCACGATAAGCAACTTGTGGACGACCAATGTTAGCTTCAACGTTGAATTCGTCTTTCATACGACGAACTAATACTTCTAGGTGTAATTCACCCATACCACTGATAACTGTTTGACCAGTTTCAGGATCAGTTCTATATTTGAATGTTGGATCTTCTTCAGCAAGCTTTTGTAAAGCAATACCTAATTTATCTTGATCAGCTTTTGATTTTGGTTCAATAGCTTCATCGATAACTGGTTCTGGGAATTCCATACCATTCATGATTACTGGACTCTTTTCATCACAAAGTGTATCAGCTGTAGTAGTATTTTTTAAACCAACTAAAGCAGCGATTTCACCTGTCCATACTTCAGTAATTTCTTTTCTTTGATTAGCATGCATTTGTAGGATACGTCCTACTCTTTCTTTAACATCCTTAGTACTATTTAAAATATATGAACCACTAGTTAAGTGTCCACTATAAACTCTAAAGAATGCTAAACGACCAACGAATGGGTCTGTCATAATCTTGAATGCCATAGCTGTAAATGGTTCGTTATCACTTGGATGACGTTTTACGATATTACCATTTTTATCAGTACATTCAATAGCTTCAACGTCAGTTGGAGCTGGCATGTAATCGATAACAGCATCTAGAGCTAATTTAACACCAGTATTTGATAAAGCACTACCACATAATACTGGGAAGAATTCAGCTGCTAAAACACCTTTTCTGATAGCAGATTTAATTTCTTCAACTGTTAATTCTTGACCATCTAAGTATTTTTCCATTAGAGCGTCATCGAATTCAACAGCTTTTTCTACTAATTCTAATCTCTTAGTTTCAACTAAGTCTTTTAAATTTTCAGGGATTGGAATTTCAGTATAATTTTCATGTTGATCAGTTCTATCAAAATGATAAGCTTTTCTTGTAATTAAATCGATAATTCCATTAAATTCAGATTCAGCACCAATAGGCCATTGAATAGGAGCATAATTAACACCTAATCTCTTACCAATTGTATCTAGGCTGAATTCGAAGTCAGCACCAATTTTATCCATTTTATTAACGAAAATCATTCTTGGTACTTTATATTCAGTAGCTTGTCTCCAAACTGTTTCAGATTGTGGTTCAACACCAGCATTACCATCTAGTAAGCAGATAGAACCATCTAATACTCTTAGAGATCTTTGAACTTCTACTGTAAAGTCTACGTGTCCTGGAGTATCAATAATATTTAAACGATAACCTTTCCAGTGAGCAGTAGTTGCTGCACTAGTAATAGTAATACCTCTTTCTTTTTCTTGTTCCATCCAGTCCATTTGTGATTCACCATCGTGTGTCTCACCTATTTTATGAGTAATACCAGTATGGAATAAAACTCTTTCTGTGAAAGTTGTTTTACCAGCATCGATGTGTGCCATTATACCAATATTACGAATTTTATCTATTGTAACATCTCTTGCCATATTACCTTGCTCCTACCATCTATAATGAGCAAATGCTTTATTAGCTTCAGCCATCTTGTGAGTATCTTCACGTTTTTTAACGGCTCCACCAACACCATTTGCAGCATCCATAATTTCATTTGCTAAATTGATAGCCATTCCTTTGCCATTTCTTGTTTGAGCATAATTTACTAACCAACGTAGTGCTAATGCTTGACTTCTTTCGTCAGAAACTTCAATAGGAACTTGAACGTTTGAACCCCCAACTCTTCTAGATTTAACTTCTAAAAGAGGCTTAATATTTTCTAAAGCTTTTTGATAAACTTCCATTGGTTCTTCACCAGTTTTTTCTTTTACGATATCGAAAGCTTCATATAATATTCTTTCAGCAGTACCTTTTTTACCATCTTGCATAATTTGGTTAATTAACTTAGTAACTACCTTTGAATTATATATAGGATCTGGTAATACATCTCTTTTTACTGCACGTCTTTTACGCATATATTTCTCTCCTTCCTTATTTATCTATTTAAAGTCGACTATTTAGGTCTTTTTGTACCATATTTACTACGACCTTGTTTTCTGTTGTTAACTCCTTGAGTATCAAGTGTTCCACGAATAATGTGATAACGAACACCGATTAAGTCTTTAACACGGCCTCCACGTACTAATACTACGCTGTGTTCTTGTAAGTTATGTCCTTCACCTGGAATATAAGTATCTACTTCTCTTCCGTTTGATAATCTAACACGCGCATATTTTCTTAATGCTGAGTTAGGTTTCTTTGGAGTACGAGTACCTACCTTAGTACAAACTCCTCTTTTTTGTGGACTATTTTGAACAGTAGATTTTCTTTCCATACTATTGAAACCAATATTTAATACTGGACTTTTACTCTTTTTAGTTTTGTCTTTTCTGTTCTTTCTTACTAATTGATTAATAGTTGTCATATATGTCCTCCTCTCATATACACACATCCTGGTGTATCAAACAATCCTTTAAATTAGGTTCCACCTAAGTAGAACCGTAATTTAAAATGCATCAATAATATATCATTTTATAGATATTGTGTCAAGAAAAAAGCTCAATTATTTTGAACTTTATTTAAATTCGTAATAATCTTCTGAAGTATAACCTTTGCAATTGATATATGAATTAGAACTGTAGGTGTCTGTTTCAGAATCGTAATACGTTAAACTATAGCCTAAACAAGTATTATCTTTAAGATCATTCTCAGTTATTAAGCCTTCATCTTTTAAAACTTCTAAATCGACTTTTAATTTACTTTCTTTAGCACCATGTAATGAATTATTTGTAACGTATTTTATTGCGGCATCATTAACAACTTTTTCATAGTTATGATATGTTTCTAACTTGTTTTTATTACTAGATATCATAACAATTAAGAGAATTATGATAAGTAAAATAACTAACCAGACAATAATAATTGCTTTTATTTTAGATGGTAAAGCTTTGATTTTTTCAGTTATTTTCTTAAAAAAGTTCCCTATTTTCTTGATTATATTTTTAAATGCTTTTGCTATTTGATTGCTTGTTTTACGATTACGACTAGCCATATTATCACTCCTATTAATTATTCATTGTCGTTTGATAGTTATAACATGTTATATAAGGTTTTATAACATATGTTCCATCTTCTTGTTTATAGATATTACTATATCCTTGGCAAAGACTGGTATTATCTTGACTATATAAAGTTTGTAGATAACCTAAATTTATTAAGGTTGTTGTATCAACAGTTAGTATTTCACCATCTAAATTATATGGATTATCATTAAGATAATTTTGTGTCGCCTGTTCAATTTGCTTTTCTAAATTATAATAATAACTATAATTAATTTCCGTATTGGAATTTGGTTTGGTTTCTTCAGTTGGAGTTGTTTCTTCAATTGGATCTGGTTCTTTTGGCTCAGAAAGATTTTTATAAAATGAGTTAATTTCGATAGCAACAAAGATAAGGAGTAAAAACAATAAACAGGTATAAATAATCATTTCCTTTAAGCCGAATCCTTGATTCCCCAATTTCATGTAAAACCCTCCAATACATCTTTAATTATAATACAAATATATCTTTTTTACTAGCAAAAGAAAAAGATAAGTAAACCTTATCTTTAATCTCGAATTTATAATTAAGCTAATTCTACTGTAGCTCCAGCTTCTTCTAATTGTGCTTTAATTTCTTCAGCTTCTTTAGCAGGAATGTTTTCTTTAACATTTCCACCATTATCAGCTAAACCTTTAGCTTCTACTAAGCCTAATCCTGTAACTTCTTTAAGGATTTTGATTACTTGCATCTTAGTAGCGCCAGCTTCTTTTAATACAACAGTTTTAGTTGCTGATTCATCTTCAGCAGCTGCTGCAGCTCCAGCAGCAGGAGCAGCTACTGCTACTGCACTTGGATCTACTCCAAATTCTTCTTTCATAGCGTCAACTAATTCTTTAACTTCAAGAATAGTCATTTCTTTTAAAGCACTTATAAATTCATCTTTTGTTAATTTTGCCATTTTTCTTTTTCCTTTCTTTTATTTCAAAATTATTTTTCTAATTGTTCTGCATACATATTAAGTCCAACAGCTAGATCTCTAACATATTGAATCATACCACCAGCAAGCATTGTAAGTAATCCTTCTCTTGATGGTATTGTAGCATATTCTCTAATAACATCTAAATCGGCTTTAGCACCATTGATAATACCAACAGTTATGTTAGCATTTTCATGATCTTTAACAAATTTAGAAATAACTTTAATTGGTTCAAGTAAATCTTTACCAAATAAAATTGCGTTTGGTCCTTCTAAGAAACCATCTAAGTTAATGTTTAAATCATCTAATGCTCGTTTAAATAATGTGTTTTTGTAAACTTTTACTGTACTATCAGTCTTTTTAAGTTCTCTTCTTAAGTCACTTAATTCAGAAACTGTTAAGCCTTGGTAAGTAAAAACTACTACTGATTCACTATTTTGGATATTAGATTTAATTTCATCAACGATAGCTTTTTTGTTTTCTAAAATCTTTGAACTTGCCATTATTTCCCTCCTTTAAGGATAATTAAAAAGCTTTCCTCCAAAGGAAAGCTTAAAATCACATTAAAACTAATGTTATATTAAGTATTTCCTCGGCAAGATTTATTTTTGTACTTGCTGTCTTTGGAGTGCTTTTTTCTAACAATTCATATTATAAGCTAATACTAATTAAATGTCAAAAGAATTTTGATCAACCTTTATACCAGGTCCCATAGTACTAGCAATTGTAATATTATTAATATATTTACCTTTAACTGATATTGGTTTAGCTTTAACAATAGTACTTACAACATAGTTAAGGTTTTCTAATAATTTATTGTCATCAAATGATACTTTACCAATAATAGTATGAACGTTACCATAAGAGTCAGTCTTATATTCAACCATACCTTTTTTGATATCAGTTACAGCTTTAGCAGTATCCATAGTTACTGTTCCTGTTTTAGGATTTGGCATTAAACCTTTAGGTCCTAAAACACGACCAATCTTACCTAATTGAGCCATCATATCTGGAGCAGCTACGATTACGTCATAGTCAAACCAGTTTTCTTTTTCAATTTTTTCAATCATGTCAGTGTCACCAACATAATCAGCACCAGCATTTCTTGCGGCTTCAGCAGCAGCGCCTTTAGCAATAACTAAAACTTTTTTAGATTTACCAGTACCATTAGGTAATACCATAGATCCTCTTAATTGTTGATCTGCTTTTTTAGTATCAAGATTTAAGTTTAAAGCAACTTCAACAGTAGCATCAAAGCTAGTAATAGAAGTTTCTTTAACTAATTTAACTGCTTCTTCTTTAGTATAAAGAATATTCTTATCTACTTTTTTAGAAGCTTCCACATACTTCTTGCCTGACTTTCCCATTTTTTTACCTCCTAATTGTGGTTTATTAGCGGATTTTTAAATATCATTAACAAACTATTCAGCTTGTTCTTCTTTTTCTTCGTCTTCTTTGTCGTTAATTACTTCAACTTCATGTTCAGCACTAGCTTCTTCTTCCATCTTAGCTAATTCAGCTTCTCTCTTAGCTTCTTTAATAGCTTCAGCTTCAGCTTCTTTTTGTTGTTCAGCTAATTCTTGATCATTAAGTCCTTTAACAGCGACACCCATGTTTCTAGCTGTACCTTCAATGATTTTCATTGCTGATTCAACATCATACGCATTTAAATCTGGTAATTTTGTTTCAGCGATATTTCTTAAATCATCGATAGTAATTGTAGCAACTACTTCATTGGCACCTTTTGTACTACCTTTTTGAATTTTAGCTGCTTTTTTAATTAAGAATCCAGCTGGTGGAGTCTTAAGAACGAAATCAAAAGTTCTATCTTCATAAAGACTTATTTCAACAGGAACGATATCGCCCATTTTATCTTTAGTAGCATCATTAAATTTAGTACAAAATTCTTGTAAATTAATACCTGCAGGTCCTAATACAGTACCAACTGGTGGAGCTGGTGTTGCTTTGCCAGCAGGAATTTGTAATTTAATTTTCTTTACGGCTTCTTTTGCCACGAAAAACACCTCCTAAAAAATTTTTTTCGCGAAAGTGGTAAAAGGCAATCCGCTTATTCCCTCCCACTTAAGCTAATTGTGCTAAATACACAATTGCATCTAAGATATTAACATATATTTATAATAAATGCAAGTAATTATGGGTTGATGTTAATCCTTTTTTAAAATGTCAGTATAAGATTTTTTAGAAATGTCAGTATTACTATATAATAGAATATACCTTT
>CANQQV010000028.1 GCA_947626095.1 uncultured Bacilli bacterium | reverse complement strand
AACTTTGATATTAGTAACTTTATCTTAATCCCTAATGAACTACCTATTAAAAGAAAAGATAGTAAAGGTAATATAGTTGATATCTTATTAGAATCACCTGATAAAAAGATAAAAATAAATATTGAGCTTAACACTAAATATAATAAAGGACTAAGTAATCGTAATGAATCATATCTCTATAAGATAGCCGGAGAATACTATGCTAAAGATAATCAAACAAGTTATATCGATAAAATAAAAGTTATTCAAGTAAACTTAAATAACTTTTATTCTAAAGATAGAAAAGAGATAGGAACATCTATCTATACATTAAAAGATAAAGATAATAATTTAGATTTAAATAGTATTAAGATAATTAATATTTATATACCAATATTGTCTAACTTATGCTATAATCAAGACATGGAAAAACAATTAGATTATGTAATGTTTGATGCAACTAGTTTTAAAGAGATGACGATATATGCTAAAGGAAATAAAGAAAGGGAGAGTGTTATGAAAGACATGGAGAAAATCGTAAATCAATATAAAGCTATGCAAAGAGAATACGAAGAACAAAAATATTTAAAAGATGTATTAGAAGCTGATTTAAAAGAAGCTAAAGAAGATGGTATAAAAGAAGGCATTAAAACTGGAAGACAAAAAGAAAGAGCAAATTTACTAAAGCTTATTAATTCAGGTATGTCAAAAGAAGAATTATCTAAACGACTTAGTATGCCGATTTCATAAATATTAAAAATATAAATGACATTTACATTTATCCACAAAAAAACGGAGCTCTAACTCCGTTTTACTAAACTCTATAAATCTTATTATGTTTCTTTGCAATAGCAACAGCACTAACAGCAATTAAAGCTCCAGCAGCTAATAATGCATATGAGGCAAATGCTCCTGTATTTGGTCCAGGTGAAGTACTACTATCATCTTTGAAGTGAACTTCTGTACATAAATATCTTTCTGAGCTTTGTAATCCATTTTGATATTCACTAGTAGTTTTTATTTCTGTAGAATATACACATAACTCTCCACAGCTTGTTTCACCTTTTTTATTTTCATCAATATGAGCTATTACTTTACCAATAACCATGATACCATTATCTTTTCCTGTAAGTCCTTGAATGTTAGTTGTTGGTTCACCTGATTTTACAGTAATTAATGGATCTTTACTATTTGAATAATAAATAGCACACTTATAAATATCGCCAGCTTCAAATTGATAAGCAGAATTTTCAGCAGCTAAATTACCATTAAATGAACAAGTAAAATTAACTGTTTCATCGCCAGCTTTAAAACTATTCTGTGTATCACTTCCTGCAGATGCAGAATAAGCAACAGCATTAGTGTTATTTATATATGGTTGAACTTCATCAAAAAGTAAACCATCTGTTGTATACATTCTTACAACAAAACCGTGTGTTAAACCTTGCTTTTCAGCATTGTCACCTTCTGGTACTGTTACTGTACCTTTACCAAGTACATAACAAGTTGTTTTTTCTCCTAGTTTTAAATCTTCGCTTGGATCACAAACTGGGTTCAAATTACTAAAACCAATACCAGCTTGTGCTTTAACTGTCATAACATTAACTAGTAATAATGAACAAACAGATATCAAAAGAACCAATAATACATTTTTAATTTCTTTCATAATACATCTCCTATACTTATTCTTCCTTATTCTGCTATTATTATAACATGAAAATATGTATTGTGGAAATATTTTTATCTATTTTACATAACTAACCTACTTTAACATATAAAAAAAAGACCAAAGGCCTTTTTTAAACTTTATAGAATTTATTATTTCTTCTAGCAATTGTTACTGCTCCAATTGCTACTAAAGCACCAGCAGCTAATAATGCATATGAGGCAAATGCTCCTGTATTTGGTCCAGGTGAAGTACTACTATCATCTTTGAAGTGAACTTCTGTACATAAATATCTTTCTGAGCTTTGTAATCCATTTTGATATTCACTAGTAGTTTTTATTTCTGTAGAATATACACATAACTCTCCACAGCTTGTTTCACCTTTTTTATTTTCATCAATATGAGCTATTACTTTACCAATAACCATGATACCATTATCTTTTCCTGTAAGTCCTTGAATGTTAGTTGTTGGTTCACCTGATTTTACAGTAATTAATGGATCTTTACTATTTGAATAATAAATAGCACACTTATAAATATCGCCAGCTTCAAATTGATAAGCAGAATTTTCAGCAGCTAAATTACCATTAAATGAACAAGTAAAATTAACTGTTTCATCGCCAGCTTTAAAACTATTCTGTGTATCACTTCCTGCAGATGCAGAATAAGCAACAGCATTAGTGTTATTTATATATGGTTGAACTTCATCAAAAAGTAAACCATCTGTTGTATACATTCTTACAACAAAACCGTGTGTTAAACCTTGCTTTTCAGCATTGTCACCTTCTGGTACTGTTACTGTACCTTTACCAAGTACATAACAAGTTGTTTTTTCTCCTAGCTTTAAATCTTCACTTGGATCACAAACTGGGTTCAAATTACTAAAACCAATACCAGCTTGCGCTTTAACTGTCATAACGTTGACTATTAATAATGAACAAACAGACATTAAAAGAACCAATAATACATTTTTAATTTCTTTCATAATACATCTCCTATACTTATTATTTTATTATTAAAATAATTGTAGCATGAAAAAAATATCTTGTGCGAATTTTTTTTGAAAATTTTACATTTTATGATATTATTAAATAGTAAATAGTAAAATGGAGATGAGTACGATGAAAAAAATAACTGTTCAAATTCAAGATAATTCCCTAATATTTAAGTATCGTACTAATAAACCAGTTGCAACTAATCTTTTAAATACTAATGTTATATCTAATAACGAATTAGTATTTAGTGATGAATATTTAAAAGAAAATTCTAAATTAGTTGGTTTATTCCTTTCTGATCTAGCTAAGATTAGAGAAATAACTGAAATTAAAGTAAGTTCATTAGAAATAGCTTTACTAATAATTGACATAATATCTCGTTTAAATTTAATAACTAATTTTGTTATTACAGAAGATGAAGTAGTTTCTTATGAATTATGTGACAAAATAATTAAAGCTAAAAACATTAAAAAAATTGATTGCTATAGTATCCCTGAATTCTTAATCGAATTATTGGATAAAAATGATATTAAAGTTGAATCTCGTTACGAAGTATTATTTACTAGTAACTTCATGTCTTCCAACAACCTTACATCATTTTCTAAAATTTATTATAAGACCAACGTTAGAATTCCTAATACTCTAACTGTTGATGATTTAAAAGATATCGAAACTTTCTTTAGTATTAATAAATATCTTAAAGTTATCCATTTTGATAAATACTCTGAAGAAAATATTCTAAACATTGTCAACATTATTAAAAAGGTTAAAAAGAAAAATCTTTCTATTCAATTACATGATGATATTGACGATGAAAATGCTATTATTAGATTAAGAAATATTAATAAAGATTTAAAACATCGATATAAAGTAAAAATATCTTTAATCTATTCTGATGATTATTTAGAGAAGAATTATTTACAACAAGTTATTTTTACAACCTTAAAGATTTGTGCTTCTATTATTTTTATAATAATCGCCTCTGTCTTAGGATATATCTTCTATAATAACTATAACTCAGAATTAAAAGTCAACGATATTCGTCAAGATATCGATCAGATTATTAGTGATGAAACATCAAAAAATATTGAAGAAGTTAATACTTCATACTTCATCCCCGGTTCTTATGATGCTCTATTAGAAGTCAATAAGAACATGGTTGGTTGGTTAATGATTCCTGGAACTAAAGTCGATTATCCTGTTGTTCAAAGTGAAGACAACGCATACTACTTAGATCATAATTTCTATAATGAAACTGACTTTAATGGCTGGTTATTTATGGATTATCGTAATAATCCTAAAGATTTAGAAGATAATACTATTATCTTTGGTCATAACCGTTTCTCTAGTGGTGTTATGTTTGGTACTTTACAAAAGCTTCGTAAAAAATCTTTCTTTGAAAAAGAAGAAAATAATTATATTACTTATAATACTATGGAACATGGTTATAAATGGCGTATCTTCTCTGTTTATGGTATTCATGTTACAAACGATTATCTATATACTTCATTCTTAAAGGACAACGATCGTCTTAAATTCTACAATAAATTACAAAAACGAAGTCAAATAAAATTTGACGTCGAACTAACTAGCAACGATAAAATAGTTACTCTATCTACTTGTTTAGATAATAATAATCGTTTAGTAGTCCACGCTGTTCTAGTTGAAGAAACAACCATTAATCCCGATGAAACTACACAAAGTTCATAAAAAGACTTAAATTATCTTAAGTCTTTTTCTTTTATATGTTATAATTAAATATAATAAGAAGGGGTTCATATGAATATAAATGAATTAAAAGTAATCTTAGAAAATATTATTCATTCTTTATTATACAAGAGTTCTAAACTATCAAAAAAGGATAATAATAATCTCGAAGCAATTATTAAGTATTTACAAAATAGTGATAATCTTCTTGAAGACTTACGTCTTCTAATGTCAACTAAAACTAATGAAAATTATTATATGTATGATCAATATCTAAATGATTTTCTCGTTAATTTAAATAAAGAACAAAGATTATCTATTATATATAATCAAACAGAATATGAAGAAGTTATTAAAGACAATAGTCTTTTCCTTTCATTATGGAATACTTTAGATATTGATGATAAACTATCATATCTAAAAGATAAAAAAAGATATAATGATACAGATATTTTGTTTATTAATGAAGAAATTAATAATATTAACTTAAAAGATAATGAATTCTTAGCTACTATTATTAAAGATAATGAATTAATAGCTAAGATACCTTCTGCTAGTTTACATATCAATTGCTCATATTCTGTTATTTCTCTTTTAAATCTTAACAACAATGAAACATGTCGTATCTTAACTAAAGAATCATTTACTAAAATATTATTAAAGAAATGTAAAAATTTTGAAGATTTCTATAACCTATATACAAGTAATAAAGAAATATATGATTATATCGAACCTAATGGTTTAATTTTTAATAATGTTGATAATGAAAATATTTACAACTTTCTATTAACTAATCCTAACTTTATCGGTAAGTTTAACCATAAATATCTTGATTTATTCAATATTATCGAAATAACTAAAATAAGCAAAGATAAACATTTAGACGACGAATCATTTAGTTCTATTATCCAAAAGCTATATAAATATAATAATGAAGATGCTAATACTTATTTTAGTCTTGATAATTTAAAGAGATGTCCTAAAGATAGTATTAGTGTATATCCTTTTGAAGACCTAAGTAAAGATTTACAAACTCAAATATTTAATGATTACTCCCTATTTAATCGTTTCATCGATACTATCATTATCGAAGCGATTAATAATAAATTTTCTGAAGAAGATATCGTCAATAATTTAAGAGATGATAATTTTATTAATGATACCAGTTCATATGCCATTGAATTATTAATTAACAAATTAAGTTTCAAAGCTGCTTTCAATATGTTACAAAGAAAAATTATCTTTGATAAGATTAATAATCTTCATATTAAAGTTACAGATAAAGATGCAATCTTTGTTAAAGGTTTCTTAGATAGCCCTATTCTTATTTATAAATCAGAACATAACATGGTTTATGAAATGCTTAATCTTTTAGATAGTGAAGACGTTTTATATTTTATAACCCTTCCATATATTTTAGATAAATTAAGTAATTACGAAATAATTAATTTATGTCTTAACAAAAAACTTAATATAAACAAGATTTTTGATATTCCGGAAATATTAAATACTTTTAACACAACTGATACAATATCTTATATTGATCGTTACTTTGAAGAAAAAATAGACTTAAAAATCTTTAAAAATCGTCAATTAATTAAAAAGTTATTCAACTTAAGTGATGACCAAATAAACGAAATAGATTTTGATGAAGTTAGTTATTTATATGAAACAATTCGTATGAAATCATTATTATCTAAACAAGATTTCAAACCATCTGTTTTAAGTTATAAAAGTACTTTAATTAGTTATCTAACTCTTGGCTTAGATGAAACTTTAAAAATCGTTAATAATGGTAATATGAATATAACTTTAAATGAAATCCAAACTTTACAACACGATATTATTAACGAAAGAATTCTTATCTTTAAAGAAAACAATTCATCTATTTTTCAAAATATGGCGAAAAAAATTATAAATAATTTAAAAAATATTGAACCTACTAACAACATTAACGAATTTGCTAATGAAATAAGAAAAAATACTTACTTAGACAATGTTATATATATTATGTTAGATAATAATTTTGATACATATAATTCGATTATTGATAAATTTTATGATTATCTAAAATATTCATCTTATGATAACTACAACGCTAAAAAACAACTATACGATTATACCAACGCCTTCACTACTTTATATATTGATAATAAATATAATGAATATAACAGTAACTTCGATAAATTAATAATGAAAAACTTTAAGCCTAAAGAAAGAGTTATTTATACCAAAAGAAAAGAATTTGGTAATTTGTATATTAACAAGTTAAAGTTCAAACTCTTTGTTAGAGCCTTAACTGATCCTAACAAAGAATCTTATATTCCCTATTTTAAAGATAATTATCCAATCGATAAAATTAAAGATAAATATCTTAAATTACTAGCTAGTAAAGATGTCGATTTTGATAGTATCTTAGAACATGTTTTAACCCCTATTATTAATGATCGCTTTGATAAAGAGAATTGTTTAAACCACTTAGGTATTAAAAAACCTAAAGATGCTGATATTTATATAAAGTATCTTCAAGATATTAATAGTATTACCGAGTTAAATGCTAAAATTGAAAGATTAAGAAGTACATATAAAGATAATGAAGTATTAGAAATAATGAATACTATCTGCTATCAAGAAGAATTATCTTTTAAAATAACTCCTACGACTAAAAAATTAATTAATAAATATCAAGAACTAGTAAAAAACTTAAATGGTGAAATATATATCGATAAAAATACTTATAAGTTTATTTATAAAGATAATATTGATATTTATAATATTGACGAAATTATTGAATATAACAATTACATAGAAATATTAGATGATATTATCACCAAAACAGCTAATTACGCCAACCGCAATATTAGTACTGAAAAAGTTAAAAATGCCTTTAATCATGACTATTTAAAAGCTTTAGAAAAAGAAGAATTCACCTTCCCTATTACTACTAAATACTATGAGCTAAAAAAACGTGTTCTATCTTTAAAAGATATTGAAAATATTTTTAATGGTTATGATTTACTCAACTATCAAAAGATAGATGATGAATTAAAGACTTTCTTAATCGATAAAAAGAATTTAATTATGGTTGCTGATGGTTATTACGATGGTATTGTTGATAACTTGGGCGTTATTATCTCTAAATGGCCAAAAATAAAAGAATATATCACTAATCTTGATTTAGATATTAACAGCATGACTTTAATTAACATTGAAAATATTCTTACTTTAATTAACTTCGATAACAATCCATTATCTAAAATCTTAGATAAAAATATTATTAAAGCCACATATGACGATGGTTACTATGAAGTCTTAGATCTAAATAAACGTATTGAAATTCTTATGAACTTATTTAAAGATTCATTTAAAAGGATTAGTAGTACTATTCCATATTTAAACTACATTGATAATGATTATGAAATAAAAGTTTTAGATAACTATAATCAAGATATCTTAAAAAGTATTAAAGGTTCTTTATTTAAAGTCGGTGCTATTGGTAACGATTTCTTACATTATTCTATTTTAGATAAAAATGGTATTCAACTAGGAATTTACTATAACAATACATTAGTTGCTAAAATCTTAGGTCTTAGAAATGGTAATACATTATACTTAAACGCTTTAGAAGGTTGTAAAGATACTGAATACAATGAACTTTTAAGAAACTTTGCAATGCGTTTAATAAGTATTACTAAAGATAATAACGAACCAATAGAATACGTTACTATCGTTAATAATAATATCTATCAAAGTCGTAATGGCTTAAATGTTGATACAACATTATGTCCTATTATTAATAATCCAATTAATAAAGTATATATTGATTACGATGATTTTGCTTCTAATAAGAATTTACTTAATCCTGATGATATATATACTAATTATGAAGATAATATAAGTACTCTACTTGCTAGTAATGACATTGTTGATAAAAACAACTTTAAATACTATGATGCTGATGCTAAATACTTAAGAAAAAGAAATACAGTTATTAAATTAAGTAATAATATTGGTGAAGAATACTTAGATAAAATAAGTGCTATTATGTATTTATGGCAACTAGAAAATCCTGATGAATTAATTGAAGATGTTTCTCTAAGTGTAATGAAAACTATCTACTTAGGTGATGATTTTGTCTTATTCGTAACTGAAAAGAATAATTATATTAAGTACATCTTACCATATGATGAACGTGCTTCTAAAGAAGTAAACTTAATTATAAATACAATAGAAGAGAATTAATCTCTTCTATTTTTATTTTTAAGATATTTTTCTTTAATTATTTCATAGTTTCTTCTTAATCGTTCATCATCACTATTAATTTTAATTGCTTTTCTAATATATTTATATGCTTCACTATATTTCTTATTTTGATAGCAATCAAAAGCTAATAAATCATATATTGTTTCATTCCAAGCTTTTTCCTCATTAATATATGTATAACTTATCTTTTTTATTTGCAAAGCCTTTCTTAAATAATATTCACTATTTACATAATCTTTAATTAAATAAAATAAATTTCCTAAATCAAAATAAGGTTCTCTTAAATATGGCGCTTCTCTAATTGCTTCTTTATTCCACATAATAGCTTCTTCAATATATCCCTTATTAAAATAACAATAAGCCATATATCTCATCGATGCACATCTCTCATCTTTCCAAGTAGCCGAAGGTAAAACTAAATGTTTATGTAAAGTATCTATTGCTTTATCATATTCCTTATAATACATGTATTCTCTACCTAAATAGTGCATATTTCGGTCATCCGCCGGATCTTCTTTAACTGATAATTCTAGTAACGTCAAATAACTTGTTCTTGCCTTACTATAATCTTGATAATGATTTAACACTAAATTTGGTATTGAAATTTCCTTTTCTTTAGTAAGACAACTTAATACTTCATGAACTGGATGTTTCCATATATAATCATTTCGTGAATGAATTTTATTTATATAAAAAGTTGTTCCTGGTTTTCCATACTTATCAAAACTCCAATTATATAAATATCTTCCCCTTGTTACTCCTTCCTTCCATTCTTTTCTTACTAATTCTGCCCAACCTTTATTAAATCTTTCATCTAAATCAGTACACACGCATATATCAGTATCTAAAGATACATAAGACAAAGATAAATTTCTTGCTTCATCAAAACGCCAAGGCTTTATTACTTGTTCATACACTTTTATTTTAGGACATTCTTTTAAATATTTAACAGTATTATCATCTGAACCAGTATCCAAAACAATTATCTCATCAGCTTCTTTCATTGATTGATACCATTCTTTAACATTTTTTTCTTCATTTTTCGTGATTGCATATACTGTTATTTTATGTTTTTTCATCTAACCACCCACTATACTTTATGCTTCTTTTTTCTTTATATTAACGTCAAATATGATATAATTACATATAGTAGAAGGTGTAAGCATGAAAGTTATAGATAAGATTACTAATACAATAAAATCTATTCCCCAAAAATTATCTAATATTATTTCTTATAACGATCAAGAAGACACAGATAAACTACGTAAAAAATTCAGTAATACTACCCTTGCCGTAACTATAACTATCTTCATTCTTACAGTCTTTAATATAACAATTGGTTTAAGCTCTCTTCTTAATAAAAATGAAAGTAAACTAAGATATATAGAAGAGGACGGTATTAAATATATTGAACTGGTAGATGGTTACATAAAAGAAGAATTAGTAGTTGAAACAGGAACCATTCTTCCTGAATTAAAAGACTATTTTCGTGAAGATTATGAACTACCAGATAATATATCCGCTCAATATTTTGAAAATAAAAATTCTTTAAATCTTGAGCAATTCACTTATGAAAAAGATGGCGACTACTATTTAAAAGGAATTAGAACAATCGATGTTGTTATCTTTGGTGACTACGAATATGAAACCAAACTATCAATTGTCGATACTATTATTCCTACTTTCACTTTAAAAGAATTATCAATTGAAGCTGGTAAGGAATTAAATCTCAAAGATTTTGTTGATACCTATAGTGATAATAGTCAAATAAACGATTATACAGTTAGTTTTAAAGAAGAATATGATTTAAGTAAAGCAAATATCTTAGATGTTACATTAATCGTCTGTGATATAGCTAATAATTGTAATGAAGGTACTACTAAACTAACTATTACAGCACCTCAAACCCCTAGTGGTGGCAGTACAACTAAACCTAGCGGTGGTAGTTCTACTACCAAACCTAGTGGTGGTAGCTCTACTACCAAGCCTAGTGGTGGCAGTACAACTAAACCTAGCAGTGGTTCTACTACCAAACCTAGTGGTGGATCTAAAAAGCCAAGTTCAGTTCATTCATTTAATGCTTCTAACGTAATAACCCCAGAAAAACGTAGTTGCTCTGTTGAAAGTAAAAAAGCAAATAACTACACTTTATCAATCGATCATTATGGTACAAAAGAAAATATTACATTTAACTATGTCGAATATAAAAGAGATGCTAGCTGTCATTATAGTATAACTGATTACAGTGGCTACCCTTCAACCAGTGTTAATTATGCTCTTAATAAATTTAATGGCAGAGCTAAAACAATGTTAGAAGAAGCTATGTATATCTATAATACTAGAAATACAGAAAATAAAGAATATGGTGAAGTTCTAGTTAACTTTATGAATTATACTAATCAAGTTCGTAAAAATGCCGGATTAAATGAAGTCGAATTAAACTATCACTTATGTATGGTCGCAACAATGCGAGCTATGGAATTAGTTTACTCTAATATTCCTTTCGAAGGACATAATCGTCCCGATGGTACTTATTGGATAACTTTATGGGATGAATATGGTTTATCAGTACCTTCAGCTCGTGCAGAAATAATCGCCTACAACTTCGCAACAGATAAATTAGCATTTAATGGTTTAATGAATTCCCCACCACACCGTGAGATTATCTTAACAGGTATGTATACCAAAACCGGAATCGGTAAAATGACCTTCAATAAAAAAACATATATTGTTCAAATTTTCTCAACATAAAAAGACTTATTAAAGTCTTTTTATTATGCAGCAGCTCCCGCTGGCCCAGTTGGACCTTGTGGAATAGTTAAATCTAAAGTATAATTTGGTGCTGTTCCCGTTAAAGTAGCCGTAGCAGTTGATCCTGGTGCTCCAGTAGTTACTGTCCCAATAGTTATTGTTGGTGTTGGTGCATCAGCTCCTGCTGCTCCCGTTTCACCTTGTGGACCAGTCTCACCAATAGGTCCTGTAGGACCAGTTGGACCTGTTCATACCCTTAAAAGTGAAAAGAATATTTTACTTGCATAAAAATTTAACAAAAAAATGATGAAAGTATCATCATTTCTATTTTATAATTAGTTGAATAATTATAATAATATTTATGGTATAGACTAAAAAATATCATATATATTATTTTTTACTTCAACAATCTTTCCTTAATTATGTATCTTTTTTAAATCTTCCATTAATTCATTAAAATTAGGCATAGACTTCATAACATAAACATTTTTATTAACACTTTTCTGATCAAAGTTTCCTTTACCAACGAATTTAACATTAACATAATTTTTATTTTCTTCAATAGCAATAATTTGTTCCAGTTTATAGTAACAAACATAATCAGCATTATTAGAAACTTGAATTAATCTATTTAAATAATTTATATCTCTAAACTCTTTTTCTAATGCCAAGTCGTTCGGCTCAATAAAATATATTTCCTTATTTGAAGTTACTACCCACGTATCTAACAAATGTAAATGCCTATTTTTCGAACCGACTAAAAATAATGCACAAGGAACAACTTCCATTACCATAAATATTGCTATTACATATGCAAATTCTCCGTCATCTTCAATTAAAACCAAAGTTAAAATAAGTAAAGTAAAACACAAACCAAAAATGCCTAAAGCTATGGCAATCTTATCTAGTGTATTTAATTTTAAATATTTATTATTATCATTATAACTATATATTCTTTCTATCATAATTTTACTCCTATTTAATAATATAATTTAAGACTATAAAAGTAATACTATAGATAATTTCAAGGACAATTAATATCGAAAACAAAATTAATTTTGGTAATGCACTTTTCTCATGCTCATATTCATATTTGTTTTTATAACGCATCAACTCCATACCAGGCAGAAATAGGCCCAAAAAAGGAACTATAAGAAATACAACTAATGCTAAATAATATCCAATAAGTTGTATTATTGTTTCTTTTTCCTCATTTTTATTACTTTCTGGATTTAAATAATATTTAGGATCAACATCCCATTTTGCGCAAAAATTATTAGGATTTTCAACATCATAAGAAATATATATTCCCTCATGAGGAAGAGGAACTAATAATATTTTATTAACAGTTTCAAAAGCATATAAGCTTTCTAAACTTGATTCTAATATTTCATTATCTATTTTAACTTTACATCTTGATTTTATTTCCACATTATCATTCGTTGTAAACAAAAATACAGGATAATGTTCATTGTTTTCTTCAACCCATTCAACAATTTTTCCAACTGTCTTTCCTTTCATTTATTTAACCTACCTTTCTACATAAATTTTACACTAAATTTTATATGTTTACAATAAATGTTGTATAATCATCCAAAAATTATAATTTTTTTTACACTTTGAAGTTATTTTATAAATAATAAATATTTATTACTAACATTTTTTAAGATTATTTACTTTAATATAACGATTTTATTTTGTAACAAATATTAACATTTTGTTCCTCGTCTATCACTATTTTATCAATTAATGATGCTAAGAGTTTTTTACTAGGTTTCTTTAAAGATAAAAACTCTTTAATTATACTTTTATATTTCATACTATTTTTATTAGTCATTTGATTTTTAATTGCATATAACTTTGTTTCAATTTCGTTTGCTTTTTTCTTTAAGTTTAATGTTTCAATTGTAAGGTTGTTATATTGTCTTTTAAATATTCCTTCATCTATTAATCCTTTTAATTTATCTTTATATAATTTATCAAAGAAAAATGTTTGTTCCTTTATATCTTTTTTGATTTTTGTTAATTGTTTCTCTAAATCCAATTGTATCTTATTCATTCTATCACTTTTTTTTAGTAATTCCTCAAAATTACTTGTTTTTAAATATGCTCTACATTTATTTCTAATATCTTTTAATACTTCTTGTTCTAACTCATCATAATCAATTTTATGGGGAGTACATACATCATACTTTGAAAACTTTTTCCAATAGTTGCAATAACAAATGTTTTTTGTTTTCTTTACTCCATTACAAGACCATTTCGATTGGCTTATTGAAATAGTGTGTCCACACTCTTTACATACCAAAAATCCTCTTAAAAGATATTCTAATGAGTTATCGGTTCTATTTTTATTTTTAGAGTACATATCTTGAACGATATTAAAGGTTTCTTCATCAATAATAGCCGGACAAGCACCTTTTGCTATAATCCAATTTTTTCTATCATTTTTTCTTCTTTTCTTCGATTTATAACTAACCTTATACTCACGACATTGTGTTAAATCTCCCTTATAAGTTGGATTAGTAAGTATACTACTTATAGTTGTTTCCTGCCAAATTCCATATACACTAGACTTAACACCACGATTAAGATTTTTTTGTATGCTTGGTATAGGCACATTTTCATCAGTTAGTAGATTAGCAATTTTCTTGATACCCATACCATTTATGAATAAGTCATATATTCTTTTAACTATGGTTGCTTGTTCTTCATTTATAATAAGTTCGTGCTTATCGTATGGTAGGTTTCTTTCATAGCCATAAGGTGCTATACCACCCATAAACTTGCCATTTCTTTTTTGAGAGTTTAAAGTTGCTTTAATTTTAGTAGATATATCTTTTACATACATTTCATTATAAAATGCTTTAAACATTAACATATCCGTATTTTGTGATTTATCAAATGTATCTATTCCATCTGTTAAAGCAACATATCTTACATTTTTTTCTTGAAAATATTCAGTGGAATAATATAAACTCTGTGATATATTACGACCTAAACGACTTGTATCTTTTGTAATAACCATATTAATCCGACCACGTTCTATATCTTCAATTAGTCTATTCCAACCATTTCTATCAAACTCCGTACCACTTACACCATCATCAACATATTCATCAATCAATCCTAGATTATTTCGTGTAATATAATTCATTATATAATCTCTTTGATAACTTATACTTTGACTTTCATCATCTTTCAAATCATCACGAGATAATCTTAAATATATACCAACTTTATAAGTTTCATTAATACTCATACTTTCAATCCTTGTATCTTATTTTACTAATATTTTCACTATAAAATATAATTAAAAATTGCTCCATTATTTCTTGCAACGTTTTACCTTTTTCATTAAATGTACTTGTAATTTTCATAAGTTCACCTATTTAAACTTATGCTAACGGCTTTTTTATTTATTAAAAATAATAACAATTTAATAAAAAACTAATAAAATATAATTTTAATTACTTTCACTTTTAAGAGTATGAGTAGGTCCCGTTGGTCCTGTTTCACCTGTTAAACCTATTAACCCCTGAATTCCTTGTGGTCCCGTAGCTCCCGCTGGACCAGTTGGACCTGTAGCTCCGGTTGGTCCTATTGGTCCTTGTGCTCCCGTCGCTCCAACCGTTCCAGGATTACCTTGTATTCCTTGAATACCTTGAGGACCAGTCGGTCCTATAATTCCCTGAATACCTTGGACACCTTGAATACCTTGAGGTCCCGTTGGTCCTGTCGGACCTTGAGGACCTGTTGGGCCTTGTGGACCAACTGATAAATCTCTAAAACCGCAACAAGTTCCATTAGATGAATTATTATTTGCATTATAATTATTTATTTTTTGTCTTGCTGATTGCAATAAACAATTAGTGTTATTATTCATAAATACCTCCCCTATCATAATTTATTCTCTCCAAAATAATTTGCATAGTAAAAAAAACTATTTAAATATTTATTTAAATAGTTCAGAGTGTAGACAAACCTCCAGATTTTTTCTGGAGGTTTTTTTATGCGTAATTTTTTTTGAATAATTTTTTTATT
>CANQQV010000027.1 GCA_947626095.1 uncultured Bacilli bacterium | reverse complement strand
TTTCACCTCCTAACAAAAGAAAAAGCCCATAATATCAAATACTATGAACTTATTTTATAAAAGAAAAACGCACTCTTCAAATTGAAGTGTGCGAGTTTAAACCTCAATGGAGCAAGTGAGCGGAATCGAACCGCCATCTCAACCTTGGCAAGGTCGCATACTAACCGTTGTACTACACCTGCAACACGTAAAATTATAATATCATTATTAAGAATAAAATGCAAGTATAAATTGCAAAATGCCAATAATCAAGATATTGAAACAATTTTGCGATATATGGTATAATGAAAAAAGTAAGAAGGGATATTCTTGAAGAAAAAATTTGCTAGTATTAAGAAGAAATTTATTAATATTCTTAAGTCTATAAGAAAAAAAATATCTAAATACTTATCTACTAATAGATTATTTTTAACTTTTGTTATTTTTGCTTTAATAGATACAGTTCTTATAAGGAATTATACTTATCGTGATATAAGTGATTATAAACCTTTTATTTGTGATTTAGCTTTGCTGATCATAATAGGATCGTTTGGCTATTTTATTAAACCGAAAAAACAGTTTAATTATTATTTTACGTGGTTAATTATTATTACGACGATGTGTGTAGTTAACTCAATTTATTATGTTTTTTATACTTCTTTTGCTTCATTTAGTTTAATTGCCGAATTAGGATTAGTTGGAGAAGTAGGAGATTCATTAATTGAAAAATTTAGGTTTATTGATTTTATATATGTAATATTTCCTATTATATATTATATGATTCATACAAGTTTAAAGAATGGTAGTTATTATCATTTTGTAACTAAAATTGAAAAAAGTAAAAAGATGTTTACTTCAACGATCTTGGTTGGAGTGATTTGTTTGGCTTTTACATTAGTTAACATAACAGGGACTGATGCTAGTAGATTAGTTAAACAATGGGATAGAGAGTTAGTTGTTAGAAGATTCGGGATTATTTTATATCAAGGTAATGACTTAGTACAAAGTTTAATTCCAAAGATTAATTCTTTATTTGGTTATGATGAAGCTGCTAAAGAATTTAAAGATTTTTATGGTAAAGAGTTTGCGAATGTTCATGAAGATAATAAATATACGGGAATATTAGAAGGTATGAACGTTATATTTATTCATATGGAAAGTATACAACAATGGTTAGTTGATACAAAGATTAATGATGTGGAAATAACTCCTACTTTAAATAAATTAACTAAAGAAGGAATGTATTTTAGTAATTTCTATCCACAAGTAAGTATTGGAACTAGTAGTGATACAGAGTTTACTTTAAATACTTCATTGATGCCTGCTAGTAGTGGAACAGCATTTATGAGTTATTATGATCGTGATTATGTATCAATTCCTAAATTATTAAAAGAAAAAGGATATTATACATTTAGTGCTCATGGTAATGGAGCTACAATGTGGAATAGATATCGTATGCATCCTAGTTTAGGTTATGATGAAATGATTTTTAAAGACCAATTTGATATTGGTGGCGATTATAATGATAAAACTTGGGTTGGATTAGGCCTTTCTGATGAAGAATTCTTTAGACAATTACAAAGTAAATTAGAAAAGATTGAAACAGAACATACTAATTATATGGGAACTTTAATTCAATTATCTAACCATTCACCATATGCTAATCTAGAAGCTAAAAAACATCCTGAAAGATATGATGATTTTGGGCGTTTAGTTTTAACTAATACTTATACAGTTACTGATCCTGAAACGGGAGAAGTTGAAACAATTACTGATGACTACTTAGAAGGTAGAGAACTAGGTGATTACTTAAGAAGTGCCCATTATGCAGATATGGCATTAGGAACATTCTTTGAATATGTAGAAAATAGTCCATATTATGAAAATACAGTTTTCGTATTATATGGTGATCATGATGCTCGTATTAATAAAGATGATTATCGTTATTATTATAATTATGATGTTACAACAGGTACAGTATATGAAGAGGGAGATCCTAACTATGTTAACTATGATAACTTTGCTAATGAAATGAATAAGAAGACTCCTTTAGTTATATGGACGAAGAATCAAAAAGTAGCTAAGAAGATAAAAAGAGAAAATACTAATGTTATTGGAATGTATGATATTACACCAACTTTAGGTAATATGATGAATTTTGAAAATAAATATGCTTTAGGTCATGATATATATGATATTAAAGATGATAATGTTGTAATATTCCCTAATGGTAGTTTTATAACTAATAAAGTATATTTTAATAATGCTTCTGGTAAATATGTGATAAGAAATACGGATCAAAGTAATAAAGTAGGTAATATTACTACTTCACCAGTAATAGATGAAGATTATATTAGTAATTTGAAAGAATATACAGAAGAAAGATTAGATGTTTCTAATGATATTATTATTCATGATTTAATAGCTAAAGAGGGGGATAATATAGTTGTTCAAGATTCAACTGGAGAAGGCGAGGAATAAAAAGTGGCAAGAAAAGTAAGAACTAAAAAAGAGAAGAAAAAAATATTTATTGAAGTATTAGTAGCTCTGATAGTTTTATTGATAGTTGGAGGAATTGGAACTTTTGTAATTACGAAGTTCTTTCACGAAGAACCGAAAGAGACTGTTAAAGTTAATATATTACAGCAAGATACTAATTATGGATATACTTTAACTGATCAAGATAGTGAATACTATAAAACAGAATTTAATAAGTTAATTGAAATAATAAAAAAAGAGCCAGTTAATGAAGAAGAATATGCAACACAAGTAGCAAGAATGTTTACGATAGACTTATATACGTTAAGTACAAAAATTAATAAATATGATATTGGTGGTTACGAATTTTATTATAGTGATAAGAGAGAAGTATTAGAAAATAAAGTAGTATATGAATTTTATTCAACTTTATTAGATAATACGTATGGTGATAGAAATCAAGAATTACCTGAAGTAAGTAATGTAGAAACTGTCTCAACAGAAAAAACTACTTATAAATTAGGAGATAATGAAGTAGAAGGATATCTTGTTAAACTTAAAATAGAGTATAAAAAAGATTTAGGTTATGATAAAGAAGCTTCAATTGTCGTTTGTAAAGAAAAGAATAATACTAATTGGAGTGTAGTAGATTTTCAACCAACGTTAGAGCCTAAGTATAATGAAAAGAAATAACAATAATGTTATTTCTTTTTTATAGTAATAAATTCAACATTCTTTTGGAAGAAGATATCGAAATTATGAAAATATTTAGTTGAATGACTTAATTTAGTAACTCCTTCATAAATGTATCCCTCATGTTCTTCATATACTCTTCCTTGGGCATATTTAGGGAATAGTGATCGGTTTGGTGATATTAGACCACGGGAAGTTTTAAATAACTTATTCAGAGGATGAGAGATGATAAATGGTAAACAACCATTATGCATATGACCAGATAAAATTAAGTCGCTATTATTTAAATGATGTTTTTTATTTTCTTTTAAAAAATTATAAATATTGATAGGAGTATGAATTAAAGTAATATTATAAGTGTCTTTGGGAATAGAACATTTTAATTTACTAACTTCATCACAAAAGCATTTATATGATTCCATTTCACATTCATAGTAGTTATATGATAAGTTAAAACCATAGAAGGTAATGTTTTTATCTTGGTAAATAGTATCATCAAGGAAATGGACGTTTTTAAGTTTATTTAATTCTTTAATTAATAATTGGTTCTCTTGGAAATACCAGTTATGCATATAACCAGTTTTTTCATCATGATTGCCTTTAACAAAGATAACGGGGGCAATATTAGATAAATCTTTAAAGAAATTAATTAAACGATTTATATCATTAATATTACTACTATCTAAGATATCACCAACTATCGTAATATAATTTGGTTGATTATTTTTGATTTGCTTTAAAAGACGACAAAAGATTTTATCTTTATATTTTTGATAATAGTGAATATCACTAATAAGAGCTATTTTAATATCATCGATGTTCTTGTTAGTATAAAATGTTTCATTATGCATTATTTAGCCTCCTTTGATAAGAAAAAGTACCATTAAGGTACTTTTTATCCTATTGTTAAATCTCCTTCACTTTCAGTTGGAATGCCTGGAATAGATGGTGTTTCTTCTTCAGAATCATTATTATCATCATCTTCGGTGTCCTCTTCGTCAGGATTTTCTGGGTCTTCTGTGATTGGTGGAGTACCTAAGCCATCACTGATATAGAAAGTAATAGAAGTAATGCCACTTAGTAATTCACCTTCATGAACTGATTGATTATAGATTGTTCCTTCAGGATTATAATCAGTGCCAATTTGGAATGAACAAGTAATTCCATTACTATTACACCAACTTTCAGCATTAATTTGTGAATTACCGATAAATGATTTAACTAATGCTAATTTAGAACCACCAGTAAGACCTTTACCAGTTATAGGAATTTCGTACTTTTCATTATAAGATATGCTAAAAGTTTTGATTGGTTCTTCTTGTTCTAGCTCAAGATTAACACGCATTAATTTTTTAATTGCTTCTAATGACTCTGGGTAATAACCTAAGGCACTTGTGTACATGCCAGATCTTGGTAGATATACTTTAAGATTATAGTATGATAGATGTGTCTTTTTAATTGCTAAAGTATTACCGGTTGAATTATTTAACATGTCTTTACCAACTTCAAAGAAAGATAATATTTGATCGTTAGTAATATTAGTTTCAATATTATTAGATACAGCGTTTAATATTTTATTAAAATCTTCGATAGAGTTTAAAGTTTTTAATTTCTTAGCTAGAGCTTCAATAATATCTTGTTGATGTTGATTACGAGCAATATCTGATATAGCATATAAATGACGACATCTAGCATAAGCTAAAGCTTGTTCACCATTTAAAGTTTGTAAACCAGGATCCATACATACTAGATTGTTTCCAAATCTTCTTTGAGAGTCTTGTTCACATACTTGACCATTGTATTTAGAAAAGTCTGGTTTTTCAACATTAACTTCAATGCCACCAAGGGCGTTAACTAAGTCAACTACACCAGTAAAGTTAATTTTTACATAATAATCAATATTGATATCAGTTAATTGTTTAATAGTATTAATAACACAAGTTGAACCATAGGCAGCAGATGAGTTAATCTTAGCATAACGATTATGATTACAAGCAATAGGAACGTACGTGTCTCTTGGAATACTAAACATTGTAGCTGTTAAAGTATTAGGATTAAAAGTAGCAAGAATTAAGGTATCACCGTTAAAAGCTTGGTTAGCTTTTAAGCCATTAATAGTTGAATCAACACCCATAATAAGGACAGTAAATGGTTCAGTTAAGGTTTTTTCTTTACTATGAGCTAAAGTTACGTTATCTTGGTTTTCCATATCTTCGCTATATTCATATAGAACTTTAACACGTTTAGATATAGGTATTTCACCTTTATCAATTAGATCGTTTTTATATTCACTACTTTCAAAAAGAACAGCGTAGTTAGCAGATACGAAACAAGCACCAATTTTACCTTGATATAATTCATTAATCATTGTTGTATAATCTTCATATAATTCAATTTCATTTTTTAAGTTTTCTTTTTCGATTAATTTTTGGGCTAGGATACTACCTTCAATATCATCGTTAGCATCAATCATTCCTATTTTTAAAGAACTATTAAAGTTAGTATCTTTTAAAGCAATTAAATTAGATGTATAAGTTAATTCGTTTTTTGTTAAGTCCATACGATCTTTGATTTCATCAAGAAGTAAAGATAAACCACATAGTAATAAACTAAAGATAAATGTTAAGACTGTTATAAAAATAAATGTCTTTAGTTTTTTGGATATCATTGTAATGAGACCACCGAGGATATAAAGGAAGAACCAGATACCTAGTAAGACAAAAACAGTAATGACAATAGTCATTTCTTTTTTATCAAGTAAAGATAGGACTATTTTGTATTTATAAATACCATAAATAAAAAAGCCTAGTGATAATATATATAAGATAAGAGATAAAAAGAAGAAGAACTTTTGTAAGCCATCAACTTTTTTAAGTTTCTTAAATAATACTTTCATTTAGATGCCCCTTTGCATAATTTATACTATTAAAAATTATATCATAATTATATATTAAGAACAATTGACGATTTTGCTAGTTGTCACCTTTACATTCATAGACGTTGGAAGGGTTCTATTATAATGTAAAGTATGCTATAATTGTTTAAGAATAATTGAAAATAAGGAAGTGATAGAATGAATAAATTAGTTAAATTATTTTGTTTATTTGTTTTTATATTAAGTGCTTTCTTATTAATTACACAAAGGGTTGAAACAACTAAGGCAGCTGAGGTATATCCATTTAATGGAATCATTACAGCTGATGCTTTGGTAGTTCATGATGTTCCTAGTACTAGTAAGGGTGAAGTAACACAAATTGCTTATGGTAGTAGGGTTATTATAACTGGTTCAGCATCTAATAATATGTATAGTGTTAAATATGATGGTAATCAAACTGGTTATATTTCTAAAAGTTATGTTATAAATGTTGATAATAATACATTAACTTCTGATGCTCCAGGGGTAGAATCTTATCAATCATATTGTAGTACTTTAGTTGGTAAAGGTTTTGATGATAGTTATTGTCCTTATTTATATTATTTACATAGTATTCATCCTAGTTGGGTGTTTAATGCTGATAGAGTTGGGATGACATTAGAAGAAGCAAGTAAAGGCGAAGAAAACTATTGCTCTTTACAAACAACTAATCAAAATTATTGGTTAAAGACAACACCAAATGAATGTCCTACAAAAGGAACATGTTGGTATTATATTAAATCTTCAGTTATTGCATCATTTATGGATCCACGTAATAGTTTATTTGAAAACTTAATCTTTCAATTTTTAGATTCTGATGCTAATAAAGATTTAGCTAATGATTCAACAATTGAATATTTAGTTGGTAATGGTAATTTAAAACAATATTTAAGTTATTTTAAAAGTGCAGCTTCAACTGAGGGGATAAATGTTGTAGACTTAGTAGCACGTAGTAAACAAGAAGGAAATAATACGGCCGGTTATGGTCCTTCATCTGGTATTTATACAACTAAAACAGGAATAAAATATGATGGTAAATCATTAGATGGTTATTATAATTTCTATAATATAGGAGCTTATAAAGCTAATGGGATGTCTCCAACAACAAGAGCAGTTGCTTATGCAGCAGGATTCTTTGAAAGTACTTCTTATGGTCGTCCATGGGACACAGAAGAGAAAGCGATTACTGGAGGAGCTAACTTTATTGCTTCACGTTATGTAAAAATAGGTCAAGATACAATTTATTATCAAAAATTTAATATTTCTAGTTATCGTGCTAGTGATAATAAGATGTATACTAATCAATATATGACAAATGTTTATGCGCCAGCTAGTGAAGGTAAAGATGCTAAAAGTGTATACGATAAATCTGGGGCTTTAGATTCAGCATTTGTATTTACAATTCCAGTATTTAATAATATGGGTCCAGTTGCTCAACCATTAAATAAAAGTTCAGTAAATAGTTTAATTGATATAACAATTAATGGAACAACGATTACAGGTTTTGATCCAGATGTTGTGGAATACAATATTAATTATCCAACAGAAGAAAATTATATTTCACTTAGTGCCTTACCTGCTAATAGTTCTTCAAGTGTGATAAGTGGAACAGGAACTTTAACTTTTGTTGATGATGTTATCAACACAACTATTGTAGTAAGAGCAGAAGATGGTAGTACTAAAAGCTATAATTTAACAATTAAGAAAATTAATGCTAATGAAGTTGTATCAGTAGAAGATGTAATTAATAAAGTCGATGTTAAAGCTAATAAAGATATCGTATATGGTATATCACCTAATACGCAAGTTAGTACATTAGTTAATTCAATTACTAAGAATGGTGGAAATGCTATTGTTTATGATGCTGAAGGCAATAAGAAGAATAGTGGTAGTTTAATTACAGGTGATAAGATTAAAATTAGTGGAACAACGGAAGAAAAGAATTTTACTGTTGCTATTAGTGGAGATATAAATAGTGATGGTAAAATAAATTCATTAGATTTACTAATAGTTCAAAAACATATTTTAAAATATAATACTTTAAGTGGCGCTGATTATTATGCGGCAGATGTTAGTTATGATGGAAAACTTAACTCTTTAGATTTATTAAAAATACAAAAACATATCTTAGGTTACTCATCATTGTAGAGAAGGAAAGGGATAGAAATGAAAAAAATAAAATATTTAATTTTCAGTTTGGTAATTAGTCTTTTTGGAATTCTTTATGTTAATGCTGCTGCAGGTATTTCAATTAAAGCAAACGCCAGTACTGTAGTTGTAGGAAATAAAGTCAAAGTTACAGTAACAATTAATGGTGTTGGAACCGGCGCTGGTAAAGTTGGTGGTTGGGATTATGCTATTGACTATGACCATTCTAAACTTGTTTTAGTAAGTGGAAATGAAGTTGTTACTGGTTATGTTGGTGGAGATAATCAAAGTGTTACTTATGAATTTAAAGCTGTAGCAAGTGGTAATGCCAAAGTAACGGTTAAAAATTATGCTTTATATGACTTTGATTCACTAAAACCAATGAATGTTAGTGTTGGTTCAGTTACGATAAAAGCGCGTACACAAGCGGAGATTGAAGCGAGTTATAGTACTAATGCTAATTTAAAGAGTTTAGTAGTTGAAGGGTATGAATTAACACCATCTTTTGATAAGAATACGACAGATTATACGTTGGAAGTACCTAATGAAATAGAAAATATTAACATTACAGCAACTAAAGATGATAGTAATGCGACAGTTATTGGGGATGGAGCTAAAGAATTAACTGAAGGATTAAATAGATTTGAAATAGTAGTAACAGCCGAAAAAGGTAATAAAAAGACTTATGTAGTGGAAGTTACACGTAAAGAGTTAAATCCAGTAATTGTAAATGTTGACGGAGAAGAATTAGCTGTTGTACGTAAAGTTGACGCTATTGAAGTTCCAGCTTATTATACTTTGGGCGAAGTAGTAATTGATGGAGAAACTGTACCAGCATTAAATAGTGATATAACTGGTTATACTTTATTAGCTTTAAAGAATGAAGCCGGCGATATTAGTTTATATATTTATAATGAAGATGGAACGTATAAACTATATAAATATATTAATAATGAAGGTTTTACTTTTATATCTTTAGATGCACCTAGTGTATTAGATGATTATCCTGAGAAAAAGGAAATGAATATCAATGATATGACATTTATTACTTATACGGGGGAAGAAGAAAGTGATATTGTTTTAGTATATGGTATGAATGCTAAAACGGGAGAAACTGGTTGGTATAAGTACGATACTGTAGAAGAGACTTTCCAAAGATATTTAATAGATGAAGCAGGTAATAATAAAAATGGAAAGTTGTATTTTTCAATAGCACTTATATTTGTTGGTATATCATTTTTAACAATTATTTTATTAATTGTTTTAATGCTTTATAATTCAAAGATTAGAGAGAAAAATAGTAAATTAGTGGAATTAGTTAAATTAATGAAGATGCATCAAGAAGCAGACAAATTAAAAGAAAAAGCTAAAAAGATTAAAGAAGACAAAAATGATAATAAAGTTAAAGAAACAATAGAAGAAGTAAAAGAAAATAAAGAAGTAAAAGATACTAAAGAAGTAAAAGATATTAAAGAGGAAGTAAAAGAAGAAACTAAAGAAGTAGATAAATCACAATTATCACAAAGAGAGTTAAGAAGATTAGAAAAAGAGGATAAAGTTTTAGAAGAAAAGACAAGAAGAATTAAAAAAATAGATGAACCTACGGAAGAAGTCGTTGAAGAAAAAAAGAAAACGAGAGGCCGTAAGAAAGCTAATAAGGAAGAGAAAAAGTAATTTTTCTCTTTTTTAGTTAAATAAAGAAGTATTTATGTTTTAAAATAAATATCGTATAATAATGTTTAGGTGGTTTTATATGGATTTTGAAGTTAATGGACATAATATATTTTTTATTGTTCTAATTACTTTTTTAACAAGTGCTATATTAGTTCCTTTTGTAAAAAAGGCAGCTATTCATGCTAATGCAATAGATGTTCCAAATGAAAGGAGTTCTCATACAGTACCAACACCACGTATGGGAGGATTAGCAATATTTGGGGCTTTTTTAATAGGTTATATGTTATTTGCACGTACTTCTATACAGATGTTATCAATTTTAATTGGTGGTTTTATTATTGTTTTAACGGGTTTATTTGATGATATAAAACCGATTAGAGCACGTACAAAGTTACTTTTTCAATTAGTTGCTTCTTGTGTGGTTGTCTTTTATGGAAATATAGTTTTAAATCATGTTAGTTTCTTTGGTTTAAATTTTAATTTTCCAGCACCTTTTAATTATCTAATAACGATTATTTTTATTGTTAGTGTGACTAATGCGATTAATTTAATTGATGGTTTAGATGGTTTAGCAGCAGGTGTTGGTTCAATATATTTTACAACGATTGGGATAATTGCTTTTGTTTTAAATAAAATGCAAGGTTTGGATATAATATTATCGTTGATAATGTTAGGTTCAACTTTAGGCTTTTTAATTCATAATTTTCATCCAGCTAAAATATTTATGGGTGATACTGGTAGTTTGTTTTTAGGCTTTACAATAAGTGTTATCGCTTTATTAGGATTTAAAGCTACTACTTTAACTTCCTTAGTTATTCCAATTTTAATTCTTTCAATTCCAATTTTTGATACGGCTTTTGCCATTTTTAGAAGATTATTGAAAGGTGAGAAAATATCAACACCAGATAAAGAACATTTTCATCATCAGTTATTAAAGATGAAGTTTGGGGTTAGAGGAACAGTTTTAATAATATATGGTATTAATATAGTGTTTGCAGCTATTAGTATTTTCTATGTATTAGGAGATAGTAAAGTAGCAATTGCCTTGTATGTTGCTTTAATGCTTTTACTATTATTTATTGTTTTAAGAACAGATATTTTATTTCATCATTTAGATAATGAAGAAAAGAAGAATAAAGTGAAAAAGAAGAAGTGATTCAATATGAAGTACAATTTATATGATTTTGATGGAACGATTTATGATGGGGATTCAGGAGTAGATTTAGTTTTATTTGCGATAAAGAAGAAACCAAAAGTTCTTTTGACATTATTAGGAGCATTAGGAACAGTTATATTATATTTATTAAAGTTAAGAACTAAGAAAGATATGAAGAATAAGATCTTTGCATTTTTAAAGTATTTTCCTGATACTTCAGAGTTTGTTGAAGAATTTTGGGAAGGTCATGAACATAAGTTAAAAGATTTTTGGACAGAACAAAAAGATCATAAGAATGATATTATTATTTCGGCTTCGGGATATTTTTGGTTAAAACCAATTGCTGATAAATATAAAGTAAAAGATTTATTTGCAACAGATATTGATCCAAAGACCGGTAAAATAAAAGGTGATAACTGTCATGGGGAAGAAAAAGTAAAAGTTTTTTATAAGAAATATCCTAAAGCTAAAATTAGTAAAATGTATACGGATTCAATTAATGATTTACCATTAATTAAAGAAGCTAAAGAAGGCATCTTAGTAAAGAAAAATAAACTATATAATTATTATGAGTATAAACCTAATTTTATTGTTCGTTTTTGGCGTTGGGGATGGGGAATATATCATAAGAATGAAGAATTATGGAATTATTTAATTGTTGGTTGTTTAACCACAATAGTTAGTGTTGGTGTTAAGTGGCTACTTTTATTTACCGTGTTTAATGCGGATAATGCTTTACAGTTACAGTCGGCGATTGTTATATCTTGGACAGCAGCAGTATTATTTGCTTATGTTACTAATCGGATATATGTTTTTAAAAGTAAAAATAAAAAGATTATTAAAGAGATGTTTCAATTCTTTGGAGCGCGTATATTAACATTATTAATGGAAATGTTTATTATGTGGTTCTTTGTAACATTACTTAAATTAAATACTGATTTATGGGTAATGATATGGACGATTGTAACGCAAATTTTAATAATGATATTTAATTATTTGTTAAGTAAATTATTTGTGTTTAAGAAGAGTTAACTCTTCTTTTTATTTTGCGCAGTAGATGATATAATATAATAGGTGGTATCATGAAAAATATAGCAAAAATAGATATAAGTAAAATAACTAGAACAGGAAAGTATGTAGATTTTGAAAATTCGGAGATATTTAATTTAACAGCAGAAGAAATTATAGCTTTAAGAAGATATCATAAAAATCCAAATATTGCTATTGATTATGATTTTGGACAAAAAAGGGAAGAAAAAGTAAGCGAAGTAAGAGTAAAATCTAGGGAAGAAGAAAGTGTTCCTGAAAATGGTTTAGCAACTAAACGTTATGCTGTGGCTAAAGATCGTAGTAATAAATATAATCATGGTTATAAAACAAAGGAAACACCTAAAATTAAGTTTGGTTACCGTGTAGTAATTGGTAGTTTGATAGTTATTTTAGGAGTAGGAATGATTTGGAATCTTAATACACAAGCAGCAGGTAATGAAAGGAATAATGAAACTTTACCACCAGAAGAACCGTCAACAAGTGTAAGTATTGTTATTGATGAACCGACTGATCCGCTTGATGGTATAGTAAGTACTGATGAAACAGTGATACCGACGGCAGAGCCAGAAGATAATTTAAAGTATGAACGAGAAATAATTAATAAATATGCAGATATTTATCATATTAATAGGAATGTAGCTTTTAATAAGTTAGCTGAATTAACTGATAACTTTGCCGATGATGATTTTTTAAGTAATTATCATATTACGGGAGTTACTTGTAAAGGGCAGGAAGTATATGGCTCTTCGGAAGAAGAAATATTGTTATATGCAATTAGAGCTATTAAACAATTACCAGAACAATTTGGGATTGATATAGGTAGTTTGTATGATAATAATGAGTATCATTCATCTACTGATTACTGTGCTCAGATAAATAGTATAGCTAAAGTAATGGGAGTTGATCGTTGCTTACTATATGCGATATGTCGAACAGAATGTAATTTTAAGAGTGAATTATTTTTAACAGCGAATAATCCAGCAGGGTTACGTAATAATGGCTCATGGTGGAAGTTTGATACAATAGAGGAAGGTTTTATTGAAACTTGTGCGGAAATTATTAAGTATTATCGAATGATAGGTAAACCATTGAGTGATGTTTCGTATAATACTTTAGCAGAAGTTGGAGCTATTCATGCACCGGTAAGTGATGGTAATGAGTTGTGGTTAGATACCGTATGGGAAATATATAATGAAGCAAAAGAAAATGAATTAAGCTTATTTGGAGAAGAAAAACCAAATAATGCATTTAACTATTAATTAAGGAAGGTTGATAATATGTATAAAATAACTGATGGAAATACAGCTTGTGCTGATGTCGCTTATTTATTTAGTGAGATAGCAAGTATTTATCCAATTACACCTAGTAGTCCAATGGCAACAACAGTTGATGTTTTAAGTCATACTGATAAAACAAATTTATTTAATGATAAGGTTAAAGTTGTAGAAATGCAAAGTGAAGCGGGTGCTGCGGGAACAATGCATGGAGCGTTATTAGCTGGTTCTTTAGCAACGACATTTACAGCTAGTCAAGGGTTACTTTTAATGATACCTAATATGTATAAAATAGCTGGTGAGTGTTTGCCAGCGGTTATACATGTAGCAGCGAGAACAATTGCGACACATGCTTTATCGATTTTTGGTGATCATTCAGATGTTTATGCAACAAGAGCAACTGGCTTTTGTATGTTAGCTTCAACTAATGTTGAAGATGCTAATTACTTAGGAGCAGTAGCTCACTTAAGTGCGATTAAAGGTAGTTTACCATTCTTACATTTCTTTGATGGCTTTAGAACTAGTCATGAAGTTGATAAGATAAATGAAATAGAAGATAAAGATTTATTAAAACTAGTTGATTATGATAAAGTAAATGAATTTAAAGAAAGAATGTTAAATGTTAATAGTAACGTCCAAAAGGGTATGGCAGAGAATGAAGATATTTATTTTCAATCTGTTGAAGCAAGAAATAGTTTATATAATGAAATGCCTGATATTGTAAATAACTATATGCAAGAAATTAACAAGTTAACTGGTAAAGACTATAAACCATTTAATTATTATGGAGCTAAAGATGCAACTAATGTAGTTGTAGCAATGGGTAGTGTTTGTGATACAGCTAAATTAGTAGTTAGTGATTTAATGGGTAAAGGATTAAAAGTTGGTTTAATAGAAGTACATTTATATCGACCTTTTAGTGTTAAATATCTATTAGAGGTATTACCTAAGACAACTAAGAAGATAGCGGTTTTAGATCGTACAAAAGAAGCTGGTAGTATGGGTGAACCATTGTACTTAGATATTTGTAGTGCGCTTAAAAATAAAGATATAAAAATAGTTGGTGGTAGATATGGATTATCTAGTAAGAATACAACACCAGCACAAATATATAGTGTTTATAAAATGTTAGCTAAAGAATTAAAAGATAATTTTACAATAGGTATTGAGGATGATGTAACTAATTTAAGTTTACCTATATATGATTATCATTTAGATATAGGAGCTAAAGGAATTAAGATATTTGGTTTTGGTAGTGATGGAATGGTTAGTACTAGTAAAGATATTATGAAAATAGTTGGTGAAGGTACTGATAATTTTGTTCAAAGCTATAATCAATATGATTCGAAAAAAAGTGGTGGAGTTACAATATGTAATTTACGTATTTCTGATAAAAAGATTAATGCACCATTTTATGTTACTGATCCAGATATTGTCGTAGTTACAAAAGAAGAATATTTATTTAAGTTTGATATGATTGATGATATTAAAGAAAAGGGAATATTCGTTATTAATACAATAAAAGGGGTAGATGAATTAAATGGTTATTTACCTAATAAAGTTAAAAAGATAATTAATGATCGTCATGTAAGACTTTATACGATTGATGCGGAAAAGATAGCAACTAAAGTAGGTATTAAAGGTAAAATAAGTAAGATAATGGAAGTAATTATTTTGAACTTTATTAATTTTCCTAATGTCTTAGAAGTAGTTAATCATTCGATAGAGAAACAGTTTAGTACTAAGGGTGATGAAGTCATTAATGCGAATAAGAAAGCAATCTTAGAAGCAATGGATAATTTAGTAGAGGTAAAGACTAAGTTAGATGTAGTAGAAGAGAAAGTTAATATTAAACGTAATATTTTTGATGAGATAAATGCTCGTAGAGGGGATGAATTAAAAGTTAGTGATTTAATGCCATTTAAAGATGGAACATTCCCTTGTGGTTTAGCGAAGAATGAAAAACGTAAGACAAGTAATATGGTACCTAAATGGGTTAGTGAAAATTGTATTCAATGTGGTCAATGTGCAATAGTTTGTCCTCATGCTGTTATAAGACCAATTGTTAGTTCAGATAAAAATAATGGGGTACCAATGATAGGTAAACCAGAGTATAACTTTGAAATAGTTGTTTCAGAAGCAGATTGTACTGGTTG
>CANQQV010000026.1 GCA_947626095.1 uncultured Bacilli bacterium | reverse complement strand
TTGATCACAAAGCTACTCAATTTGACTTTTTTACTTAGTTTTCAAAGATCATTTCTTGCAACTTTTTCCGTGTTGCATTAGTAATATACCAAATCATAATTAACTTTGTCAACTTTTTTTGACATTTTTTTGAAAAAGTTTTTTACTTTAACAAAAGTTTATAATATCGGCATTTATTACTTGATGTTTACACTTTTTCGGAAACATCTTCTCAAGTATATAACAATTAAAATGTAAATGCAAGAATAAATGTGAAAAAATGCATAAAAATTGCAATTTTACATTTTAAAAGGTATTTTAGTAAATGAATTTATCCATAAATAAAAATAATTAAAAGTTTTAAACCTTTAATTATTTTTTTATTTCTTCGTATAATTTGTAATACTTATCAACCATTCCTGGAGTGAATGGTCCAGTTTCGGCTCTTTTTTGTTCGATTAAATATGATAGTTCTGATTTGATTATATTATCTAGCTCTTCAGTATAATGCATAGTTTTACGATGGTAGTTATATTCGTTACGATCTAAAATGCGAAAGCCACCATCAGGGAATACTCGTAAGTCTAAATCATAATCAATATACTTTATTGACTTGCCATCTATCATATATGGTGAGGCAAGATTACAGTAATAGAATAAACCAAACTTCTTTAATTGACCGATTATATTAAACCAATGATCTTTATAGAAAAAGAGAACAGCTGGTTCGTTAGTTAAATGACTACGACCATCTTTTTCGGTTATTCTTGTTCGACCATTTCCACAGACTAAATAATCAGGTGTATTTTCTAAGACAATAGCTTCATCAGAAGTATGTTCTAATGTTCCATCATGTTTATAACAATAGATTTTTAATCTGTCACCTATTTTTAATTCATCCATAATATCACGCTTCCGCTACCAATTATATACTATTTTTAATAAAATAACAAACAAAGACACCTTTAAAGTGTCTTTTTATTTTAATAAAGCGATGGCTTTATCTAATTGTTTATCATATATGGTATCGTTTTTATACTCGATATTTACTTCATAATCTGGTTCAATGCCTTTTTCATCGATGCAATCGCCATTTGGTCTTAACCATTTACTAGAGGTGTATTTAATCATTGTATCGCCATAACGCATAGTTGTTTGAACTTTACCTTTACCATATGTAGTTGTGCCAACAATTGTCGCACCATAGCTATCTTTTAGAGCGGCTGTTAAGACTTCGGCTGAAGAAGCTGTACCATTGTTAACAAGAATAACTATTTTGTAGTCACGAGCATCGTCAGTAGTATCTTTGTATTCTGTAGTTTTATTTTTACTTTCTAAAGAATAGATAACTTGGTCTTTTTTGACAAATAAACTAGCTATTTCATAGGCGCTATTTAAATAACCGCCTTGATTGTTTCTTAAATCAATTATTAGGGAATCTATTTTTTCATCATTTTCTAATTTTAATAAACATTCTTGAAATTCTTCAAAAGAGTTTTTAGAAAAAGCAGTTAAAGTTAAATAGCCGATTTTTTTGTCATTAATTTTAAGAACATCAGTCGCTGTAACTGGTATAGTAACTTTAGATTTTTCAACATTAAAAGTTAATTCTTTACCTTTCCTTTTGACAACAATTTCGTTAGTGTCATTTTCATTCTTGTCAATCAATTCAGAAATAAGTTCATAATTTTCATTGTTTATACTTGTACCGTTAACTTTAATTATTTCATCATTTACTTCGATACCTTGTTTTGCAGCAGGAGATCCTTCATATACACGATAAACGATATTATCAACAGCTACAATACCTATACCCTCGTAAGCACTATCTAAAACTTCTGATAAAGCCTCTGTTTCTTCTTCATCTAAATATATAGAGTAATTATCTTCTAAATATTCAAGCATGCCAGCAATAGCAGCTTCAATCATTCCCTTTTTATCAACTTCCTCATAGTAGTTGTCAACAACTTTGGAATATGTATCGAGAAATTCGTTAATATTTTCGTCAGTATTTAATTTCCTTTCTAAAGCTGAATGACGATATTGATAGTTAAGAATAAAACCGGTTAGTACACAAGAGACAATAGAAGTTAAAACAACTATAATTAAGATATCAAGAATATCTAAATGAAAGCGGCCTTCTTTTTTTACTTTTTGTTCTTTATCGATTTTTTCTTTAGCAGGTTTCTGATCTATTGATGCATTTTCATTCTTTATAGATGATTTCTTACTTTTTTGATTGGATGTTTTGGATGAAACTTTCGAACTTGTATTATTTGATTTGGTTGAAACTTTATCTTTCTTTTTTTTGTTTTTAAGTTTATCTTCTTTTTTTATTTCATCTTTTTTAGTTTCTTCTTTTTTCATAGAATCACCTTCTCTTTTACATGATACCATAATAAAAAAAAGTATGATACTAAAATCATACTTTTTTATGTTAATTATTAATCTTCGTCTTCTTCGATTTTTAATTCTTTTTTCATTTCATCAATATCAGTAATGTATTTTGATACTTCTAATTTACCTGATTTTTTATTTTTCTTAATCTTTAATAAAGTTTTGTCGCCGACTTTAATTTCATCTAAAGTTTTGGCTTTAGTATTTTCGTTATCTTTATCATAATATGATTTATTTAGTTCATTAGCTAAATCAACGGAATACATATGAATTTTCTTATCGTCTTCTTTGTTATCATATTCGTAACGAATATTTGCCATTTCACCCATGTATTCGCCTTCTGATTGATTATAGATTAAAACATAATATTCATCATATGGACGATTTAGGATTTGACCCATGATAGTTACATCATAATTTACTTCACCATCAACAACTTCTTCTGTTTTAGGTTCATCTTTTTTAAATAAATCTTTTGATACAAATGCCCTTGTGAATAAGTAAATACCACCAACACATATTAGAACTACTAATATAACAACGAAAAACTTTTTAACTTCAGCTTGTTCAGCTGTTTCAAATTTAATTTTAGTAGCTTTTTTAGGTTTGGTTTTTT
Organism: uncultured Bacilli bacterium; assembly: GCA_947626095.1. Taxonomy (GTDB): domain Bacteria; phylum Bacillota_I; class Bacilli_A; order RF39; family UBA660; genus Coprovivens. The sequence goes on along the minus strand of CANQQV010000026.1, from coordinate 13,149 downwards.
TAACTTCAGAAGTAACTTTTTCTACTTTAGCATTTTCTTTTGTTTCTTTTACTTTATCAGTTTTTTTGACTGTTTTTTCCTTTTTTTCCATTTAAACCACCTTGTCTCAATTATAACACATTTAGTAACTAAAGCAAATAAATTAGAATTACATAGTTATAATGGTTATTATTATAAAGACTTATTCATTATTTTTCAACTAAATTTGTTGGATTTAGAGAATCAGCGATGGTTAATATTTCAGCTTGACTTAAGTCGTTACTAGCCAAATAATAATCGACGTTGTTAGCAGACCAAGATAAGGAATTGGTACTTAAGGCACCGATTGTATTACTTAACATAGTTGGATCACCATAAACAGGAATAATTTCAAAATCATCATATACTTTGCTAGATTCTTCAATTATGACAAAGTTTTTTTCGCCATTAAAAGTTAAAATGACTCTTTCACCATTTTCAGTGTTAACTGTTTCTTTATCTTTTAAATAAGTATTAGCAGGAACATATAAAGGATAGATAATATCTTCTAAAGCGGAAGTTTCTTTTTCATTGGTTTCAGTGCTACCTTCACTATTTTGATCAGAATTATTATCAGTATTGCAACAATCTTCACTTACTAAGTTGTCAATATTAAAGTCTGATTCTTTTAAGTTAGCTTTGTAATCAATATTCGTAAAATCAACTTTTAAGGAAATAATATCTTCATCATCATAAACATTAACTGTCTTTAAATTCATTTTTTTATCAAAGAATAGTTTTTCGTATTTTAAATTACTATTATTAGGATAATCTACTTCGACAATAAGGGAGTAACCATCTTCTTCTTTAGTAAATTCAATTTCATCATCATTATCTATATCTTTAACTAAGGAATTTAAAATATAGGATTGACTGCTATTATATGGCCATTCACTAACAAACTTATAACTTTTATTTAAACTTGGGGTAACTACATAGACATCTTTGCCATTACGAAGAATGATTTGTTCATGATTACTTAGAGTATTGACCATATCAACTTTAAAATAATCATCGTCCATATATGATACTTTGATATTATATTCAAAGGTGTCTTCAGCATTATATATTTCCATTTTGCTTTCTAAAGTATAAGCTTTAGAACTTTCAACATCATTCTTAAAGTTTTTGATTAGTTTATCTTTATCAACCTTCCCACAGCCTGTTAACAACAAAAGAGTTATAAACAGCAATAAAATTCTTTTCATAACACCAACCTTTTCTAATTAATAATATTATTGATTTAAATAAATATTCATACATAAAAATTAAATATTTACTAATACTATAAATAGAAAAGGAAGGTTATATATGGAAATAATTAAGAAAATAGCCCTTGCTTTAACGATAGTTGGAGCATTAAACTGGGGTTTAATTGGTATATTTAATATTAATTTAGTTACTTTATTAATTAAAAGTACAATGATTAATAATCTTATCTATATTATTATAGGTATTGCTTCATTAATAAGTATTGCTTATTTTTTTGAAGAAAAAATGACTCATGAATAATGAGTCATTTTATATTATGAATTAGTTAAGACGATATCTACTTTCTTTGTAACAATATATTGTAGTCTAGAATCAGTTCCTTCAACAAGAACATCTACGGTATATCGACCAGCTGTTTTACCAGTTAAGTCAACATAAGCAGTGATGTTTGGTGAGTTATCTTCTAGTGAATTGATTACTGATTCGACACCAATAACTTGAATTTCAACATATTTATCATCCTCGTTAGCTAATTGAGCAGTTAAACCATTTGGAACATTACGAGATGAGATACCTTCTAATTGAATGGTTCGTTGTTTAGCATCACCGAAGTTTAGAACAATGCTTACTGATTCATCACTAATACTTCTAACACCTGATGGTTTTGGTAATGTAACATTTGAAGTTTTAGAACCGTTGCTACCTTGTTTATCAACATCAATTGTAACAACTATTTCATTTATATTTTCTAATGATTTTTCATCACCATAGATAGTTGTTTCAAAATCATTAGAATTAGTACCATTAATAGTGATAGAAGAAATAGCTTTACCTTCGACTAAACTACCAGTTGTATGAATTCTTACTGGAACACGTTTAGAGAATGAATCTAGTTCAACCTTAGCAGAAATATTAGTAGCAACAATTTCAACATTTTCAATGATACGACCATCGCTACCATAAGCAACTAAGTTCAAGTTATCAACAGTATATGAGCCTGCCTTAGTAAAGTCATCATTACTTAAATCAATTAAAGCTTTGATTGTAGCTATCTTATCAAGAGTATCTTGAGAACCTCTTACGATAACATCAGATTTAGATAAAGTTACAGCTTTAACACTTAAACGAGGATCTAAGGAATCTTGATTTAGTAAGTCATATGAAACAGTTTTATTATCACTAACTTTTTCTTTGATAATTACTGAAACATAACCCGGATCAATTTTATATTCTAGATTTTTAATTGGTTTTTTATAAGATAATTTAACTTTTACTGGTTCAGTACTTGCATGATAATCATTTAAATCTAGAACGACTTCTTTTTCACCGAATTGACGAGCCATATACAATTGACTTTTTTTGCCAATCAAAGTGACGTCAACAGTTTCGGGAACTCCTTCAATAACATAGGCACTACTATTATATTGAATTTGAACAGGTATACCTGTAAGAATCACAGCATCTTTATTTACTAAAACTAAAGATTGCGATTCGACTAACCAGAATAAAACTAAAGCAAATATTAAGGATAAATAAATTAACATATTAGGTTTATTTAATAATTTTTCTAATTTACTACCTTTACCTAGTTTATTACCAATCTTATAGACAACTGTACTGATTGGAGTTATTAAGATTTTATCAATGAATTTATATATTCCTTTGAAGATATTTTTAAAGGCGTTAAGAAGTTTATTATTTTTCATCATTATCACCTTCGCTTTCAGCACCGTCAGCATCGTAGAAGATTTCTGTCTTTGGTTTTAATTCTTCGACAAGCATCATTCTAAATTCATCTAAGCTTAGATTGTAATGAATTTCATGATCAACAGCAATACTTATTTTACCAGTTTCTTCAGAAACAATTAAAGCTACGGCATCACTTTCTTCAGCAATTCCTAAAGCTGCTCTATGACGAGTACCTAATTTTTTATTTAAGTTAGGATCCATACTTGTTTTAAAGACAGCACCAGCACAAGTAATTCTATCACCTTGAATAATGACACCACCATCATGTAGTGGACTATTAGGGAAGAAAATTGTTCCTAACAATGGACTAGTTAAGTCTGCATAAACTTTAGTTGCCGGAGCAATGTATTCTTGTAATGAAACATCTCTTTCAATAACAATTAAAGCACCAATCTTGTTCTTACGTAAATAATCGATAGCGTCCATTATTTCATAAACAACACGTTCTCTTTCTTCAACAGTAAGAACTTTATGACGACCAAGTAATTTAGTACGACCTATTGATTCTAAGAAGCTTCTGATTTCTGGTTGGAATAGAACGATAACAGCAATTGGCCCCCAGTCGAATACATATGTAAGTAAAAAACCTACGGTATGTAGTTGTAGTAATTCACTTAGAATATAAACTACTAAAATAATAATTACACCTTTAACAATTAAAAGCATTTTAACATTATTTTTAACATTTTTTAATATATAGTACGCCATACACCAAACAACGCATATGTCGATAAGTTTCGTAAATATTGACCACACTGAAGGTAAACTCATTTTTTATCCTTCCTCCTCTTTACGCTATTTATTATATCAAATATTAAGACTAAAAAACAACCCAAATAGAAAAGAACTTAATAGTTCTTTCTATTCGGAAATAGTTAGATTTTTATTAGATGGTTCTATTTGAATAAAGGTATTACCATCATTGACGACGATTTCTTCACCATTTAAATATCGATAAACAGTTTGGGAACTACGGGCTTTCTTTTCCCAAGTAATAGGAACAGCATAACCTTCACTTATAAAGTACCCATCACCTTTACCAATATTTTGTAATTCTTGACGACCTTTTTTATCATCACTAATTGTATCGTTATATACTTTATAAGTTATAATGTTTTTGACTGTATATTGTTTTTTGGTAGCATAATCAACATGAGGTTCATCATTAACATATCTTTTATATACTTTATTTTCAGCATCATATTTATAACTAGTAGTTACATAGTTAGAATATGGTATTTCAACGTTATTAGCTACTTTAGCACCTTCTATTTTACTTAGATCATTTTCTTCAGCAGTATAATTTAAAAGTAAGCCTTTAGAAGTTGTTTTACGATAACCTAATTTATCAATGCCTTCATTAAGCATTTGCGTATTAGAATAACCAGTATGTTCATAGGCAATGTTTAGTTTTTTACGAACAAAGTATTTATTTTCGTAGTAACGACCATCGATATTATCAATACCAAGTTTAGGTATATCTTCTAAAGCACCTGGACTACCACCCCAGTGAACATAAATGGCATCGTTTTCTAAGGCATAATCTAAGAAATAAGCACGAGAGCTCCTGATTGAACCAATGTTTTCGACATTAGCATCTTTATAAACGGCCATAAAACGGCTTATACCACCTTCGGCAATTATCTCATAAACTAGGTAAGCATCTTGAAGACCCATATGATATTTACGAGCTGTAGTCAAATTATTAACCATGACAGCAATTGGTCGAGTTTTAGAATTAACATCAACTATTTGCACTTCTTTCGGAACTACTGTAGGAGTTGGCTCAGGTTTCTCTTTTGCCTTAAATATATTATCTTTATTGATAAAGACTAAGGCTCCTCCTATAATAACGAGAATTAAGAATAATATTATAAAAATTTTTTTTCTTTTTCTTTTTTTAGTTTTTACTTTCTTCATATAACACCTCTAATTTTTCTCAAAAAATTCATTAAAGAAAACCATGACAATAATAGCAGTTACAAGAATAAAGAAAATATAAACTAGTAATCGCGTTAAATCTATATTACCCCAAAAACGATGATTAAAAATATCTTCAATGTTTTCGTCTTGATAGGAAGCTAGTAATTTGTTAGCTTCGGCAGTTATATCGTCATAATCATTATAATTTTTAAAATAGTTTTGAACATTATTTAACCATTTTATTACTTTTTTATTTTGCGAATTTGTTGCTAAGATTTTTTCATAATAAGTTATTAGTTCATTTACTTCACTTGGAACTTCATATAATGATGGAGTTAATGGTGAAGTATTTACTTTATTACCATTAGCTTTTTCAAATTCTATACCAATATTATACAACAATTCTTCTTGATTGGCAGTGCTAAAAAATTCTAAACCGTAGGCAAATCCATTTTGATCAAAGCCCATCGGAATGGTAATTGACGGGTAACCAATGACGCTACCAAGGCTGCTTCCTGGGCTGATATTAGCCGTTCCAGCATTATATTTTCCGGGTTTATTTTTTAAAGTTGGATATATTAAAATATCTAGATTATGATCTGTAAAGTAGTCATCTACATAGTTACGATAGACACTTTTTTTACTACTTTTTTTGTCTGATTCTTTGTCACCAACACCACAACCGGATAGATAACCACTAAGGCTTTGAACATGACCACCAGATTTAACTAAGCTGCTAAAACTACGAATTGTTCCTGTGGTTCCTTTTAGATAATCATTAATACCATCACACATGGTAATTCCGGCTTGAGTAGAACTAGCAATGTTAATATTAGAGCTTTTAACAAAGTTATCTAAGTAAATAATATTAGCACCAGCTTTAGCTAAGTTTGCAATGGCTTTATTAGCTAACTCATAAATATCATCGTCAGTTTTACTAGCTACACCACCGCTATTACCTGCTCCTTTTAAGTATTCATTTGGAACACCAATATTAATACCCTGTAAACTAAATTTAGTGTTTTTTAGGGTGAAACCTTTAGACGATTTAGTAACAGAGTCTTTACTATCAGCACCAGCAATGACAGATAGAATTAAAGCGTTATCAGTAACGGTGGAACTAATAACACCGATGGTATCACGGTAGATATCATAGGGAATAACGCCACTACGGCTGACTAAACCAAATGTTGGACGAATACCTACTAAGCCGGCAGCTGAAGCAGGCAAACGAACAGATGAATTAGTATCAGTACCTAAGGCGGCAGCAGCAAAAGCGGCTTTAACAGAAACAGCAGAACCGCCACTACTACCATATGGTGTGTATTCATTATTAAAGACATTTTTAACATAGCCATATGAGCTATAAGAGTCACGAGCAGAAAAAGCAAGTTCACTCATATTAGTAGAACCTAAGATAATAGCGCCAGCTTCAATTAATTTTTCAACAGCATAAGAATTAGCTTTAGGATAGTTATCTTTTAAAGCTTTAGTACCAGCTGTTGTTGGCATACCATAGACATCAATATTACATTTAACGAGTAGTGGTATACCATGTAGAGGGCCACGAACATTGCCACTTAAGCGTTCTTGGTCTAAGGCTTTTGCTTGTTCTAAAGCATGTTCATTTATTTCGCGAATAGCATTAAATTCATCGTTATAAGCTTCAATTCTTTCCAAATATAATTTAACGAGAGTTTCGCTAGTTAGATAGCCTTTTTCTAAAGCATCACTTAATTCGGTAATACTCATTTGCGTAATATCGACAGGAGCAATAGTTTTAGCATTACATTTTATAATAAGAAAAAGAAGCATAACAAAGAGGAATGATATGTACTTTTTCATAAACTCACCTACCTCATTCTTTGGGCTTCTCTTTTTAAGTCACGGTCTTTAATTGTCTCACGTTTATCATATAGTTTTTTACCTTTACCAACACCTAGTAATATCTTAACTTTGTTTTTAACTAAGTAAGCTTTTAAAGGAACTAAACTATATCCTTCACGTTCAATTTTTTCTTTTAATTTTTTTATTTCTTTTTTATGTAATAATAATTTTCTTGTACGACGCTCATCATGATTAAATTGGTTACCTTCTTCGTATTTAGCTATGTACATATTGATTAAATAGACTTCGTTATTACGAATAAGAGCAAATGTATCTTTTAAATCACCAGAGCCTCTTCTTAAAGATTTTATTTCCGTACCTTTAAGTTCAATTCCACATTCGATACTTTCTTCAATATAATAATCAAAATTAGCTTTCTTGTTTTTTATCTCCATTTTCATCAACCTTTACTAATTCAAAGTCAACCATTGACGTTTCTTTAGAAGCAGCAACACATTTGACTCTTACTTTATCCCCTAAACGATATGTTTTCTTTGTCGATTTACCAATCATGGATAGTAATTCAGGTACATAGGTAAAATAATCGCCTTTTAAAGTTTGAACATGAACTAAACCTTCAACCATATTAGGTAGTTCAACAAAGAAACCAAAATTAGTTATTGTATTAATTACACCCTCATATTCTTCGCCAATATGGTCTTCCATATATTCGGCAACTTTCATATCGAAGACATCACGTTCAGCATCAACAGATGCTACTTCTCTTTCAGATGAATGAGCAGCTATTTCGACTAAGTTATTTTCTAATGTTTGAATAGTTGTCATCGACATATCATGATCAATTAAATATGTTTTAAGTAAACGATGAACGACTAAGTCAGGATATCTTCTTATTGGACTAGTAAAATGAGTATAGGCACGACTCGCTAAACCAAAGTGTCCAATATTATCTTTACTATATTCAGCTTTACGCATACTTCTTAATAATAAGCTTGATAGAATTTCAAATTCTTTTTTATCTCTTAATTGATTTAAGATATTATCCATTGATTTAGGTGTTAATTCATTGATATTACCCGTTAATTTATAACCAAGGATATTAACCATAGTTTTAAAGTCTTCAACCTTATCTGGTTTTGGAACATCATGGACACGATAAATAAATGGTAAATCCATATTATAGATATGAGAAGCAACTGTTTCGTTAGCAGCAATCATGAAGTCTTCAATTAGCATTTCACCTTCTTCACGGTTACGTTTAACGATATCAATAGCTTTACCATTTTCATCTTGAACAACTTTCGCTTCATCAAGATCAAAATTGATATAACCACGTGATGTATGTTCTTTACGTAAGATATGATGTAGATCATTCATCATACGTAAGTCATCAGCAAATGGTTCATAATCAGGAGCTACAATATCTCTAACGATAATATCATTAACTTTTTTATAAGTCATCTTTTTACGACTTTTAATATAACTAGGGAATATATCATAAGTAACAATTTTACCTTTATGATCGATTTCCATAGTGCAAGACATAGTAAGTCTTACGACACCTTCATTTAAGGAACAGATACCATTAGATAGTTTATGAGGTAGCATAGGTATTACAGTGTCAGCTAAATAGGATGATGTTCCTCTTTCATAAGCAGCATCGCCTAAAGCAGTATTCTCTTTAACATAATTAGAAACATCCGCAATATGAACACCTAATTCATAATTACCATTATCTAACTTTTTAATACTGATAGCATCATCAATATCTTTGGTATCATCACCATCAATCGTAAAGATTACTTGATCAGTTAAATCACGACGATTAACTAATTCTTTTTCTGATACTTCAGATGGAATATCAAGTAGTTCGTTTTCTACTTCTTCACCAAAGTCTTCAAATATACCATATTTATAAGCAATACTTAGAATATCAGTACCTGGATCATCTTTATGACCAATTATTTTGACTACTTCGGCGATATATTTATGTTTATTAACTTCTTTAATTACTTTTACTAATACTTTATGACCAGCGACACAATCTTTAACTGATTCAGGTGTTAACATGATTGTTAGGTCTTTTTTATCATCATCTAGTTTAATGAAGGCATCGCCATCTTCTTCAAATTCGATTTCACCAACTAAATTTTTAAGTTCTCTTTTGATAATGCGAATAATTTTAGCTTCTTTTCGAACGCCAGAAGGATATACTTCAGCTAAAACGATATCATCTTGAATAGCACCGTTCATGTTCTTTTCAGAAACATAAACATCATCTTCTTTATCTAAAATAATGAAGCCAAAACCTTTTTTACTAACAGATAAACGACCTATTTTTAAACCAGGACAATTTTTTAATAAAATATATTTACCTTTTTTAGTATAAAAAACTAAGTATTCATCTACTAGTTCATTTAAAGCTTCTTGTAATTCGTGATATTCATCGGCGGTTTTTAAGCCTAGCATATCATTGATTTCAATGGCTTCTTTAGCTGTATGTACATCTTTTAGAACTTCTAAGATTTGCTCCTTCATGTTATCACCTTTAACTCTCTTTTTATTCACTATTTATCTATTATTTAATATACCATATTTTAGGATAAATTAATAGCAAAAAAAAAGCCCTTAACGGACTATTGTATAAACATTATAAATGAGATTATAAAGAATAATAACCCTAAGATAATGGTTAAACGAGTTATAACTAATTCTAATCCTCTTTCTTTTTGATTTTGGAAAAGAACATCGTTACCTCCTGAGATTATCTGACTTGAATCGCTAGCTTTATTACTTTGTAATAAAACGATTGCTATTAATAATATTGATACAATTAAAAGTGCTATTTCCATAAAATCACTTCCGTTCCGATTAATAATCTACCATATATTTACGAATAAATCAAGAAAAAAAGACCATTTGGTCTTATTTAAATAGTTTTAAGATTTCTTTTGATCTTCTTCTGAATAACATTGATGTCATACCATCTAGTAAACCAACACAGATAGTAAATAAACCCATAAGTCTTGTTATTAGCATAAATGAACTAAATGGATTAAAGATAACAAGTAAACCCATAATAGCAATTAGGATACCAATAAACCAAACTAAAGGATATATTTCTTCTTGAGCAACGGCAAATTTAATACCAAAGTAGATTTTTTCAACAGCTATTGTAATAAACCAAAGACCTAAGATAATACCAATTGATTCAAGAGCTTGTGAGGTATTGTTTATTAAATAAAAATAAGTAAATGCGCCAAGAATAACACCAACGACACCAACTATTAAATCGATAGCAAATACTTTTTTACCAAGTCCATCATATAAATATCTAATTATATAGAATAAACCTTCAACGGCTAATAAAGCAGCTAATACAACGATAGTTGAAGTTAATTGATATCTATTACCAACGATAAAGATTAACCCAACAATAACATTTAATAAAGGTACGCCAAGTGATCCTAACATTAGATTTTGCATTCTTTTTATTACTTTATTCATCTGTCTACACCTCTATTATCATTTTAAAACATAAAATAATATATTGCAATATTTTTTAGATATGATATAATATCTTCTTATTTTGAAAGGGGTGCCATATGAAACTAAAAAATTTGTCTGTTTTTGAGTTTGACAACTTTTCTTTTAATCATCCTTTGACTAGTTATCATCAAACTTCTAGTTATGCTTTAATGATGGCGGAACGCGGATATGAATATGACCTATTAGGTCTTGTGGATGATGATGGTAATATTCGTGCGGCATCTCTAATATTATCAAAAAAATTAGGAATGTTTAATAGATATGGATATGCACCTAAAGGTTTTTTGCTTGATTATTATAACCCAGAAATAATTGCTGAATTTACTAAGCAATTAAAAAAATATTATTACAAAAAGAACTTTGCTTTTATTAAGATTAATCCCGAAATATCAATTGGTCAAATGGATTATGATAATCAAAAAGTTGTATATAATAAAAATCAAATTATTGAAAGTACACTACTTAATTTAGGATTTCGTAAGTTAGAAGGAAATAAGAGATTTGAAACGAAAATACCTAAATATAATGCTATTCAAATATTAAAGAAAACTAATTTGAGAACAATTGCTAAAAATACCCGAAATAAAATTAATAAAAGTATTAGAAATGGTCTTTCCTTAGTTAAAGGCACAAGAGATGATATTGAAATACTATATCAGTTTATTAAGAAGAAAAAAGATTATCCTATTGAGCATTATTATAATTATTATAATGCGTTTGCTAAGAAAGATGAAATCGATATTTTCTTAGTTAAAATTAATTTTGAAGAATGTTTAATTAATCTTCGTGAACGTTATGAAGAAGAATTAGAAAAGAATAATAAATTAGTTAATAAAGTAATGAAGAATCCTTCAGAAGAAAACTTAAGAAAGAAATTAGATTCCGATGCGACATTAAATACTTATAATGAATCTATAGCAATAGCAACTAATTATTTAGCTAATGCCAAAGAAACATTTATAGCAGGAGCAATTACGATTAAGTATAAAAATAGAGTTAATATTTTAATAAGTGGATTTAATCAAGAGTTTAAGAAATTCTGTCCTAATTATTTCTTACATTATAAATTAATTGAATATTATAAAAAAGATTTTGATTTTATGGATTTAAATGGTATTACTGGTGATTTTACTAAGGATAATCCATATAAGGGATTAGATGAATTTAAGCTAGGTTTCAAACCTTTAACTTTTGAAAATATTGGCGAATTTGATTTTGTAATAAATGATGGCTTATACAAGAGCATGGAGCAAAGTGGTCAACTAGCTAAAGAATTTAAACGAAAAGAAAAAGTTGTTAGCGAAAGTTGTAATATTCAAGAATAAAAAAAAGAGAATTATAGAATAAACCCTTAAGGTTTAAACTATATATTCTCTTTTTATTTTGCTTAATAAATTAACTTAATTTTCTTTTGTTATGATATACAATAGTAAATAAGATTGCAGACATAAGACCACCTAAAGCAACGATTGCGATATAATCAGTTGTTTCTGGGTTTTTAATTTCAACTACAGTTAATACTTTTTCACCAGTTACTTCTGCTTTAAGTTCAATATCACGAGAGTCAGCTGAGATACCTATTTGAGTTTGAGCTGATTCTTTACCACTTAGAGCTTCATAGACATATACTCTATCATATTCAAATTTAGCTCCAGTAATAGTAATAGTTGTATTCTCATCAAGTTTTGGTACATCAGTTACATCAAAAATATAAGCGCCTTTTTCATCTGTTTTTAATTCTTTCATATTATATTCAGCAATTTTTTCTTCGCCATTATATAATGTTACTTTTAAATTATCTTTTTCATTTAATGGACGATTTGTTGTTACATGAATAGTAAATTTATTAGTAGTAGCTGTTGATTCTACTTTAGTAACTTGGAAATCTAGTTCGGTTTCTTTTTGGCTGATTAAGTAGTTATAAACAGCATTAATATTATTTTGAACAGTTGTATGATAACCAAATTCATAAGCATATGTATGAAGATTATGTTTAGTAGTTAAGGTATTTTGTGATCCTTCATAACTAGCTTGGTATATTTTAGCTATTTGGCCAGGATTAGTATATGTTGAGATAGCCATTTGAGTTGCTGATACTAATTCATCTTCAGTTATGGAAATAGTTGCTTCGTCAAGATCTTTATTATTCTTAGCAGTATATATTACTTTGCCATCAACTGTTTTTTCAACTAGAACACCTTCTTTAAGAAGATTACTAATCATTTCGTCTTTAGAAATATATGGATAAGAGTTTTTTAATATACCAATTAAACTCTTTTTAATATTATCATCGATAAATGTTGATTCCATAATAGGAACACGACGATAGCCGGCTTCATCGACTACAGGAATTCCTTTATCAGCACAGTAGACAACTACATAATTTAGTTCAGATGTTGTCCATGGTAAAGTATATTTATTAGTAAATGTATCATAATTTAAGTCAGAATCTAAAGTATTTTTTCGTAAATCGGATAAAGTTGGAGTTCTAAATTCATTTAAAGTTGTTCTATTATCTTTACTATAGAAACTATAAGTATGTTGACTTACGAAGTAATTGCTTCCTGTTTTAGGTAGATAGTATATATCTCCATCATAATCTTCGGCTTTAACAACATCTAGGCTTAAACAAACCATAATTGCAAATAATAAAGCTATTAGTTTTTGTTTCATAAACAAACCTCTTTTCTATTAAAATAATTGAACCCCCCCCCCCGAACGGATGTGTCAACCGTGTGTATTGGTTTTACATATTGTTTTGCGTTTCTTTTACACAAAAACTTGCTAATAAAAATCAAGAGTTTTTTTGTAAATTGGGTAAATTTATTTTTGAGAAAATTTAAAACATGC
>CANQQV010000025.1 GCA_947626095.1 uncultured Bacilli bacterium | reverse complement strand
AAAAAAATTATTCAAAAAAAATTACGCATAAAAAAACCTCCAGAAAAAATCTGGAGGTTTGTCTACACTCTGAAAATAAAGATCTATTTAAGATCTTTATTTTCAACTGCATTACTATACCAAATTAAATCTTGTCTTTGTAACTTATTTAATTTAGCATAATTATTTAATAATTCATTTAACTGTTCATCAACAATTGTATTCATTACATCACTTAATGGCGCATCATTATCTGTTCGACCTAATAAATAATCTGTAGTTGTATTTAGAAAGTCTGCAATTTTAACTAATTTTTCCATTTTTGGTTCAGCTTTATTAGATTCATAAGCACTTATTGTTTCTTGTGATACTTCAGCGGCAATACTAAGTCTTATTTGCGTTATATTTCTTTTCTTTCTTAATTCTTTTATTCTATTCATTATAATCATTCCTTTTATTAATTTAATTTTATAAGAAATATTGGTAAAATCTAGCAATTATATTAATATAACGATACAACTAATGTCTGTATAAATAAATATCTTTTATTACGAACAATTATTTGATATAATTAAAAAGGTGTTAAAAATGTTTAAAAAAATTTATGTTGAAATAACTAATAACTGTAATTTAGATTGTTCTTTCTGTCTTAAAAATAATCGTCCAAAAGAATTTATTAGTCTTGATAAATTTAAAACTCTTTTAACTAAGTTAGAAGGTTATACTAAATATTTATATTTTCATGTTATGGGTGAGCCATTATTGCATCCCAATATCAATGAACTTATTAATCTTGCTTCAACTAAGTATTATATCAATATAACTACTAATGGTTACCTTCTTAATAGAATTAAAGACAATCAAAATATTCGTCAAATCAATATCTCTCTTCATAGTTTTAATCCTCGTTATAACAAAACTTTAGATGAATACTTAGATAATATATTCCAAACTGTGGATAAATTATCAGTTAATAACACCTACATTACTTATCGTTTATGGGTAAATAGTGAGTATAAAGAGCAAATAATCGATAAATTAAATAAAAAATATCAAATTGATATTAATAAAGACAAAATGACCTTAAGTAAAAATATCTATTTTGAAACAGAACAAGAATTTATCTGGCCTTCATACGCTAATAACTATTACGATGAAACTGGTAGTTGTCGTGGTCTACGTGATCACATTGGTATTTTAGTTGATGGTACAGTTATACCTTGTTGTTTAGATAGTAATGGCACAATAAAACTAGGGAATATTTACAATGATGAATTAAGTGATATAATAAATAGCAGTCTTTTTAAAGAAATGAAACAAGGGTTCTTAAATAATAAAAAAATACATGAACTATGTAAAAAATGTAATTTTTATAACTTAAGGAGGTAAGTATGGAAGTCAAAGGGTATAAAGCATTTAATAACGATAAAACTAATAGATATGGAATACCCTTTGAAGAGGGACGAACATATCATGTTGATGGTCCAATCTCCTTCGGTAATAGTGGTCATGGCTTTCATATGTGTGCCAATCTTTCTGATGTTTTTCGCTACTTTCACTATGACGAAGGCGATGTTTGTGTCGCTGAAGTAACAGGTGAAGGTACTATTGTTAGATATGATGATGAATACTATGGTTACTATGATATGTATTCCGTCTCAGACATTACAATTGATAAATTTTTAACTCGTAAAGAAATAATTACCCATATGTTAAAAGATCATGAATTTAATAATCAAAAATTTCTTATGACATTTCCTTTAACTGAAACTGAAAAAGCTCACTATTTAAAAAAATATCGTCATAATGAAATAATGTTAAAGTGGTTACTATTTTACCAATATGGTTGTAAAGATTTATATTCCTGTTCTTTAGAAGAAGGTAAAGAACAGATAAGGATGGTGTTGAATAATGGACAAGATAATAATAAAAGGAGCTCGTGAGAATAACTTACAAAATATTAACTTAGAGCTTCCTAAAAACTCATTAATTGTTATGACTGGTGTTTCCGGTAGTGGTAAAAGTAGTTTAGCTTTTGATACTATTTATGCCGAAGGACAAAGAAGATATGTTGAAAGCTTATCAGCTTATGCTCGTCAATTTTTAGGTGGTACTAGTAAACCTGATGTTGATAGTATTGAAGGTTTAAGTCCAAGTATTAGTATTGACCAAAAAAGTACCAATAATAATCCGCGTAGTACTGTTGGAACAGTTACCGAAATATATGATTACTTAAGATTGTTATTTGCGCGTATTGGAATTCCTTACTGTCCTAATCACCATGAACCAATCAAAAGTCAAAGCATTGAAGAAATGACAAATAAAATCATGGATTTCCCAGAAGGCACAAAAATTGAAATAATGGCCCCAATCGTCCGTGGTGAAAAAGGCGCTCATGCTGCTATCTTAGATGATCTTCGTCAAAAAGGTTATACTCGTGTTAGAGTTAATGGCGAAGTCCGCGATTTAGCTGAAGATATTAAATTAGAAAAGAACAAAAAAGACACTATCGAAGTAATCGTCGACCGTGTCGTTGTGAGAGCTGAAGATCGTTCTCGTATCTTTGAATCAATTGAAGCTAGTACTAAACTAGCTAATGGTATGGTTTTATTTAATGTTATTGGTGGGGAAGAATTACTAATGAGTGAAAACTATGCTTGTATTCATTGTAACTACTCTATGCCACCACTTGAAACAAGAATGTTCTCCTTTAACTCCCCATTTGGTGCCTGCCCAGAATGTAATGGCTTAGGTATGAAAATGAAAGTTTCTGAAGAACTACTTATTCCTGATCCAAGTAAAAGCATTAGAAAAGGTGGTATTGCCACTTTATCAGAAGAACAAAATACGATGTTTACTGAGGTCGAAACAGTTGCTAACTATTATGATATCGATTTAGATGCCCCAATTAGTAGTATTCCTCGTGCTAAACTAGATAAAATATTATATGGTTCAACTGAACCTTTAGATTTTAAATATATTTCTAAAAATGGTAATGTTCGAACTAAAACTGATTTCTTCGAAGGTATTATTAATAACTTAGAACGTAGACAGATTGAAACTACTGCTGGTTGGATAAGAGAATGGATTGAAAACTACATGGTCGAACAAGAATGTCCTGTCTGCCATGGTACTAGACTTAAACATGATATCTTAAATGTCTATATTAATAAAAAGAATATTTATGACATGACCGCTCTAAGTATTGAAGAACTATATAAATTCATGCAGAATTTAAAACTTAACAAAGAGCAAGCACAAATAAGTGAATTACTAGTTAAAGAAATATGTAATCGCCTAGAATTTTTAAATAACGTTGGTCTAGGTTATATTACTTTAAACCGTGCTGCTGGTACATTATCTGGTGGTGAAGCCCAAAGAATTCGTCTAGCTACGCAAATTGGTAGTAAATTATCTGGTGTTTTATATGTCTTAGATGAACCAAGTATTGGTCTTCATCAACGCGATAACGAAAAACTAATCGCTTCAATGAAAGAAATGCGTGATTTAGGTAATACCTTAATCGTTGTTGAACATGATATTGATACTATGAAAGCTGCTGATTACTTAGTTGATATCGGTCCAGGTGCCGGTGTTTTAGGTGGTCATGTTATGGCCGCTGGTACTCCTGAAGAAGTTATGAAAAATCCTAATTCTCTAACCGGTAAATACTTAACTGGTGAAGAAAAGATTGAAGTACCTAAAAAGCGCCGTAAAGGTAATGGCCTATACTTAGAAGTAAAAGGTGCTAAAGAACATAACTTAAAAAATCTTAATGTTAAATTCCCTTTAGGTAAATTTATCTGTGTTACTGGTGTTTCTGGTAGTGGTAAATCAACATTAGTTAATGATATTTTATATAATGCTTTAGCTAAAAAAGTTTATAAATCTAAAACCATCGTTGGTAAATGCAAAGAAATAAAAGGTATGGAAAATATCGATAAAGTCGTTCATATTACCCAAGACCCAATTGGTCGTACTCCTCGTAGTAACCCCGCTACTTATGTTGGTGTTTTTGATGATATCCGTGATGTCTTTGCTGATATGAAAGAATCAAAAATGCGTGGTTATGGTAAAAATAGATTCTCCTTTAATGTTAAAGGTGGCCGTTGTGAAGCTTGTTGGGGCGATGGTGTTAAACGTATCGAAATGAACTTCTTACCTGATGTCTACGTTCCTTGTGAAGTATGTAAAGGTACTAGATACAATCGTGAAACTCTAGAAGTTAAATTTAAAGGTAAAAGTATCGCCGATGTCTTACATATGCGTGTCTCTGAAGCTATAGAATTCTTTGATAATATTCCTAAAGTTAAAAACAAATTACAAGTTATGATGGATGTTGGCTTATCCTATATTGAACTTGGCCAGTCAGCTCCTACTTTATCTGGTGGTGAAGCTGGACGTGTTAAACTAGCGAAAGAATTACAAAAGAAAGCCACTGGTAAAAGTGTTTTCATCTTAGATGAACCAACTACTGGCTTACATAGTGATGATATTAAAAAACTATTAGTTATCTTACAAAGAATTGTTGATAATGGTGATACTGTTATTGTTATTGAACATAACTTAGATGTTATTAAAGTAGCCGATTACATTATCGACTTAGGACCAGAAGGTGGCGATGCTGGCGGTACAGTAGTTGCCGCTGGTACTCCAGAACAAGTAGCTAAAGAAAAAACAAGTTACACTGGCGAGTGGTTAAAGAAAGTATTATAGGTGCTAAATGACAGAATTAGATGTTAAAAAAATTGTTAAAAATAAACCCCATATTAAAAGAATCGAACTTGAATATAAAGATATGAATTATATTATTATCAACTTAGAAGCCAAAGTAATTGATGTTAATGGTGAATTATGGGAATATAGTATCGACTCCAAAACTACTAATGAAATTGAAAAATTAGTATGGTCATATGAAGATTTAGATGAATTTGATTATTGGCCAGATAAAACTAAAGACCATGAACCATTATCACCTATGTGGCGTTTAGCGTTCTATGATGAATATGATACATACTATCATAAAAGTGGAGCTTTAAAATATCCCCCTCATTTTATGGATCTAGTAAAAATATTAAAAGACTTAAAAAAATAGATTTTTCTATTTTTTTTATTTGATAATTATGTTATATTTAATATATAAAAAATAGGAGTGAAGTAATATGAATAATCAATATGATCCAAATAATAATCAAAACCCTCAATATAATCCTAATCAAGGTATGGTAAATCAACCAGTATATAACCAACCAGTAGTTCAAACTACACAAAAAACTAATACAGCTTGTATTGTTGGTTTCATTTTATCATTTATTTGTTGTATTCCTTTAGCTGGTTTAATCGTAAGTATAATTGGTTTAAGTAGTGCTAAAAAGAAAAATGAAGGAGGCCGTGGTTTAGCAACCGCTGGTATCGTTATTTCCATTGTATGGATTGTTTTAGCAGTAATTTTAACTATTGTTATGGTAAATACTTACAAGAATATTGAAAGCAATGTTTATCTTCAAACAGCTTGTGCTAATCTTGATTACAAAGGTGATTACGATTCTCGTGATGAAAATGAGGAATTCGAAGATGGTGGTTATGTTGTTTGTGAAGACTATGTATGTTCATATCATAAATCTGGCGTTACACTATCAAAAACTTGCTAATATAGTTTAGTTAAGTAGGAGAAAATCCTACTTTTTTCTTTGTAAACAAAATGTTGTTTTATTTAATTCTGTTGAATAAAATACTTATAAAATGATATTATTAACATAGTAGTAGGTGATTAAAGATGAATAATCAATATAATAACTACAATAACTATAATAATTACAATAACAATTGGAATCAAATGCCATATTCTCCTCCACCATATAATAACTATAACAACAATGATGATGACGATTCTAATAGAGGTGGGGGTATTATATCTTTTTTAATTGCTGTAATTCTCTTAATATGTGCTGTATCTATTCTTCTTCACTTATTAGGGATAATTGACCTTAAAGAACTTTATAATAAATATATTTTAAAAGAAGAAACAACTGAAGTTCTAGATGATAAAGGTAAAACTGAAGAAGAACCAAAAGAGCAGCCGCAAAATGAGATAACAGATGATACCAAAATAGAATTAGATAATTATTGTTCTAAAATAGATGCCACTGGTGATTATTCTGAAGAAGGAAATAACAACGTTATTTGTACAGACAATATTTGTATAATAATAAAAGAAGATAAATACTTTGCTAAAAATTGTCAAACTAACGAATATAAAGTTTCATCTTCAGATGAGTTTACTGAAGCTTCGAAAAAAAATATCATTTTCAAAACTTTGTGTAGTAATCTTAATGCCGATGGTAACTATGAAGCTCAAGATGAAAATGGCGAAAAGAACTATGTTTGCAACAATTTTGTTTGTACAGCTCAAATAGGTGGCAAACAGTATACTAAAACCTGCCAACAAAGTTAATATAAGAGGAATAATATGTATAATTTTACGTTAAAAGAAAATGAAGAAACAATTAGTATTTTTGATGATATCTATATTAAACAAGGCTCTAATGAGAAAGAAACGACTATCATTCTAACTAATCAACGTTTAATGTTTTTAGATTATCAAAAAGATGATCCTAACGAAATTCTTAGAATAGGTAATGGAATTCAATACCTAAGGGCTAAAGAAATATACTATGAAATAGCTTTATCAGATATACAAAAAATTTCTTTCAATAAACTTTATAAAGTATTACTAAAAAATGGTGTTGAATTTGAATTTGAAAATCCAAACTTATATAAATTACTTAATGACAATATGAAATAAGAAGTTATTTTAATAATAATTTCTTTTTTTAAACTTAGTCCGTTATTTTCCTAAAAATAATGTGATATAATACGATTACTCAAGGAGGAAAAGTTATGAATCCCGAAATATTTCATATTGGTATGTTTAGTATTAGATGGTATTCTGTTCTAATCTTAATCGGCATTATCATTGCTTATCTTTTAGCAACTAAAGAAGCAAAAAAATTTGATATAAGTAAAGATCAAATTTTTGATTTAGCTTTCTGGGTAGTTATCATTGGTATCATAGGTGCTCGTTTATATTACGTTATCTTTAATTATGAAAACTATATTTATAATCCCCTAAGTATTTTAGCAGTCTGGGAAGGCGGTCTAGCTATTCATGGTGGTATTATCTTTGGTTTAATCACTTTAATTGTTTACTGTAAAATTCATCACCTAAGTATTATAAGAATGATGGATATTGCCGTCCCATCATTAATTATCGCCCAAGCAATAGGTAGGTGGGGCAACTTCTTTAATAGTGAAGCTCATGGTTTTGCGACGACCTTAGCTAACTTACAAAGTCTTCATATACCTAACTTCATTATTGAAGGTATGAAAATAGGTGGCGTATACTACCATCCAACTTTCTTTTATGAATCTATCTGGTGTATACTAGGTTTTATTATTCTTATTCTTGTAAGAAAATATTATCGTTATTTAAAAACTGGTCAACTAACTTGTATCTATCTAATGTGGTATGGTGTTGGTCGTTACTTTATTGAATCATTACGTACTGATTCCTTAATGCTTTATAACTTCAAAGTTGCCCAAATAGTATGTGTAATTACCTTTATAATTGGTTTTATCTTCTTTATCTATTTATGCTTTAATCGTTTAAATAAAGGTTTATATTATCCAAAAAAGAAGACATCTAAGAAATAAAATTTGCAAATTATTAAGATTATGATAAATTATTGGTGGTGATATTTTTATGTATGATAATCCTTTAGTAATGGCTTATATGGGTGATACTATCTATGAACAACATATAAGAGAATATCTAATTAGAAAAGGTATTAGTAAAATAGGTGATTTACAAGCCGAAAGCCTAAACTATGTTAGTGCTAAAAGCCAAAGAAGACATTTAGAACGATTAGAAAACGCTAACTTTTTAACTCCTGAAGAAATCGATATTATCAAATGGGGTCGTAACGCTAAGGGCACGCACAACAAAAGTACCGATATCGTTACATATCGTTTAGCAACTGGCCTAGAAACTTTAATCGGTAAATTGTATTTTGCTGGTAAATTAGATCGTATCAAAGAAATAATGAATTTTATTGTAGGTGAAGAATAATGAAAGTATTTGGTAAAAATGTTTTTAATGAATTAAAAGATAATGTTAAAGCGATTAAAAAAGTTTATTTAGCTAATAACTTCAATGATAAAGAAATAATCGACTTTATCAAAAACAATAAAATAAGTTATTCAACAATGGACATCCATAAAATGGATGCTATGGTTGAAGGTAAACATCAAGGTATCATAATTGTTGTTGATGATTATGAATATGTTAACTATAAAACAATGCTTAACGATAATATTGTCGTTATGCTAGATCACTTAGAAGATCCTCATAACTTTGGGGCTATAATTAGAACTTGTGAAGCCGCTGGTATCAAATCAATTATTATTCCTAAAGATCGTAGTGTTAGTGTTACCTCAACTGTAATGCGTACTAGTAGTGGGGCCTTAGAACATATTAATATTGCTATGGTTAATAACTTAGTTAATGTAATTGATGATTTTAAAAATAATGGTTACTTTGTTTATGCTGCTGATATGGATGGCGAAAATTATAAAAATGTATCATATGCTGATAAAGTACTATTAGTTATTGGTAGTGAAGGAAATGGTGTTGGTCGTTTAGTTAAACAAAACTGCGATGTTATTGTCTCTATTCCTCAATATGGTCATGTTAATAGCTTGAATGCTTCTGTCGCTGCTGCTATTTTAATATATGGTATAGTTAATAAATAATTTAGAGGTAGTATATGAATTATAACGAATTAAATGATAATGAATTAATAAGTATGGTTCGTGAAGCATCTGAAGATGCCAAAGATCTTTTATATGCCAAATACAAATATATTATCGAAGTTGAAATTAAGAAATATATCAGTATGGCTCAAGCTCTTGGTTATGATTACAATGATTTAATGCAAGATGCGCTTGTTGGTTTTTCTGATGCTCTAAATAGTTACCGTGAAGATTGTGATACCGCCTTATCAAGTTTTATCACTTTATGTGTTGATCGTCGTCTTCAAACTTCTCTTATGAAAGTTGGTCGTAAAAAAAATCTCTTATTAAATAAATCATTAAGTTTAGAATACGTTTATAAGCAATATGCTACACCTCTTATGGATATCATTAGTGATAACAAGAAAAATGATCCTTTAGAAAATATTTTAAAAGAAGAAAATTTTCAAGAATTTTTAGAAAAAATAGAGCATAGTTTATCTAAAAGTGAATATGAAGTATATTCCTTAATGATTAATGGCTTAAAATACAACGAAATAGCCACATTACTAGCTAAAAATCCTAAACAAATTGATAATACAATTCAACGAGTTAAAACCAAAATTAAAAAAATAATCGAAAAAAGGTAAAAAAAGTTCACAAAAAGTGAACTTTTCCTTGCATTTACCTAGGTAAATATGTTATAGTCTATTTGAACACGAAAAGGTGTTTTTTTAATACAAAAAATTATGAGGTGGGCTTATGGCAAAGAAAAAAAATATTAAAGATGTTGAAGAAACAAAAATTAAAACAAAAGCTAAAAAAGTTAAAGAAGAACTTGAAGAAGTAGAAGAAAAAGAAGAAGAACTAGAAGAAGTCGAAGAAGACGTAGTTGAAGAAGTTGAAGAAGACGAAGATTTCGAATCTGAAGATGACGAATATGAAGACGTTACCGATGAAGATGAAAACGAAGATGATGACTACGCTGAAGTAAAAACAGATAAAAAGGGTAAGAAGAAAAAAAGTACAAAAAAGAAAGAAGGGTACTTCGATTTAGTTGGTAAAGAACTAAAGAAAGTAGTATGGCCTAAAGGATCAGAAATATTAAAATATTCAATTGCTGTAATTTTATTCTGTGTAATCCTTTGTTTATTCTTTGAAGCTGTTGAACTACTTGCTGCATTCTTGAAGGGATGGTTATCATAATGGAAAAAGAATGGTATGTTGTTAATACTTATAGTGGACATGAGTCTAAAGTAAAAGAGAAGCTTGAACAAAGAGCTATCTCAATGGGTATGCAAGATAACATATTTAGAGTAATTATTCCTGAAACTACTGAAGTAGAAGTAAAAGACGGTGTTAAAAAAGAAAAAGTAAAAAAGATGTTTCCTGGTTATGTTCTAGTTGAAATGATTATGTCTGATGAAGCTTGGTATATTGTTCGTAATACTCCAGGTGTAACTGGATTTATCGGATCATCTGGTCACAAAGCTAAACCAACACCTTTAATGCCTCAAGAAATAGATCGTATTTTAGCTTCAATGGGTATGAGCCGTGTTAACATTGAATCAGAAATGAATGTTGGCGATAAAGTAACAATCGTTGATGGACCATTCAAAGGAATGAACGGAGTTATTGATAGTGTTGATATTGAAAATAATCGTTTAAATGTTTTAATCGACTTATTTGGTCAAGAAACACCAGTTGAAGTTGAATTATTCCAAGTTAATAAACTACAATAAAAATACTTTTTATAAAGTATTTTTTTATGCAATTTTTGACAAAAAATTAAGTATTTCATATAATACTACTACTTTAAAGGAGGTATATTGATGCAAGTTAATAACAAAGATATTAAACAAGCAATAAATTTAATCAATCAACCATATCATGTTTCATACAGTTATTCACCATATAATACTTGTTTCTTATATAGTACAGAAAATCAACAAGGTATCAATGATATAATTAATTATGCTGATAAAGATGTTATAACCGTTGCTTCAAGTGGAGATCAATATCTAGGTGCCATCTACTACGGAGCTAATAAAGTAGATTTATACGACATTAACAAACTTACAAAATATATTTCATTCCTTAAAATAGCTGCTATTAAAACTCTTAGTTATAAAGATTTTCAAAGCTTCTTTTTTCCCCTAACTATTGATGGTAAAGAACGTAAGAACTTTTGGAACTTAAAAACTTTAAAACGTTTACTTCCTTCCTTACCAAACGATGTTGGATACTTTTGGGAAAATATAATGTACGAATATAACAAAAAAGGTTATGGTAACTTTATAGTTCCTACATCATATTGTAATCATGTTCCAATGATTAAAACTGGAATGCCATTCTATGCCGAAGAAGCGGAATACTATAAACTTCAAGCATTACTTCGTCAAAGAGATTATCCCTTATTTAATAGCTGTGATGTTTTTGATATAGCTTCAACTTTTACTAGCAAATACGATATAATATATTTATCTAATATTCTCGAATCAATGGTTGCAAGTACCATGCAAAGCTATCCATATTCTAGTTTTGGCCTTGAAGATCATATTGAATCAGAATTATTAGAAAGAGCTGAAAATAGCATATTTAAAGCCGGCCATAAAAATAGTACTGTCATGCTAAGCTATCGTTCAAATGATACCATCGATAATTCTACAGATTTATTTTATAATTGTGTCCTATTTGATGCTCATGAAATACCTTGTAAAAATAAAGAAGAAAAAAATGATGAACATCAATTCGATACTGATATAGTTTTAACTTATAAACTCACTAAAAAAAATTAATTTGTTAAAGTCCCTATCTTAGGGATTTTTTTATAATTAGAGTTATAAAAAAAGGTATTTTCCTTGTTAATAACCTACTTAAGTGATATAATTGTTTAGAGTAGGTAAGGTAGTAAATGGAAAGTATTTTTGATTCATCAATAAAGACAAACAAGTACATTAAAAATTACTTTTTTGTCACTATTAGTTTAGTTTTAATTATTACCGGCATTATAGCATTTAATGCTGCTTTTTCTAATGAAAACCTAGTTAATGATACTGAACAAGATGAAAGAATAGTTAATCCTAAATTCACCTTACAACATTATTTCTATTTTAATGATATCGACTTATCTGAAGAAAACTGTAATAAAACAGAACCACATCTTAGTGTTGTAGACACTTCAAATGGTGGAACAGGTGCTAAAAATGGTGGCAAGCTACCAACTAATGAGCATGAAACATCAAAGTGCATATTGTTGGAAAAAATAGAATCAAAAACAAAAACACTTGTTGAAGGTGAAAAGTATAAAATTAAAACAAAAAAAGTATTAGTTCCATTATTTCAAGATGAAGAAACTGACTATCAAACTAATCCTCGTATGAAATATATGGACCGTTTATATAACAATATGGATGATTATAATGAGAATTATACATTAAGTGAAGTATGGGTTTTAAAAGATAGTAAAGACAGTGAAACTGATAAAACTAGTACAAATCAAAACGATTGGGATATATACAAAGTTCCTAAAGCTGATGGAACAAAACATAATCCAGATGCTATAATGTTTACTAATAATGAACACAACAGCAATATTAGTAAAAAGGAAGATGGAACAATCACTAGTTCAAATGACGGATATACTATTTTAATTAAAGAAAACTCTGTAATTCGTTTAGTTTACGAAACTGTAGAGACCAAAGAATATGAAAAAACTGACGTTAATTTCTTTGATTACAATATCTCCGACGGAAATATTTATACTACAAATTCTCAAAGTGATCCAAAAAACACATCTAGTCAAAATGACAGCCAAGATTGGTATGCTTATACTAAAGAAGCAGGTATAAATTCAGCAGACAATTATTCTGGATCTGGTGCTAAATATGCTTTTGGTAATACTAATGCTGGTAGTAATCGTGGTGATGAAAAACATGGTGAATACTATATTAACCGTTTTAATAGTAAAAATCCAAGTGGATCCTCATATGGTTTAGTAAAAAGTAATCAACTAAGCGATGAACATACACCAATCTGGAATGAAGGAATAACTGGACCAGACTTATTTGGTAAAAAAGAAACAAAAGGTAAAGTCAGCTATACGGATGATCAATTTAGTATGATATTTGATCGTGTCGGCGGAACATTTATTTTAAGTGAAGTTAAAAATAACAAATCGAATAATAATGAGAAAAAATCGTTAGATGATTTAGAAAATTTTAAAATAACATATCAAAATAAATCTAAAACAATATATTCTAACGAATTCTGGCCGATGGACTTAGCTGATTCTTGGGGATCAAATGGTAATGATATGAAATTCGGTTCGTCAAGTTTGCAAACTAAAAGAAGATACTTTGGTGCTACAAATAATATAAGAAGTTATCTACCAACCTCCGATTGTGGAGAAGATCACAATCCATACTTTGGTCTTTCATTCCAATCAGAATTTACTATTGATCCAGGATATAGTTCACCATTAGACTTCTTCTTCTTTGGTGATGATGACTTCTGGTTATTTTTAGAAAAACCAGACGGAAGCGTTGTTCAAATCGCTGATATCGGTGGTGTTCATAGCTCAGTTGGTCAATATGTTAATTTATGGGATTATGTTGAAAAAATACCTTACACAGATGAGAATGGAAACCTTAATAAATCCTCAAAAAAATATAAGTTGTATTTCTTCTATACTGAACGTGGTGCTAGTGGTTCAACATTATATATGCGTTTTACTATTCCACTTGATGCAGTTAAAACACAAAATCAAGATGCAAGTACTTTAATTATTGGTAAAGAAGTTAAAGGTATCGAGCCAAAAAAAGATGAAAAATATAAATTTAAAATTGAATTACAAGAAAAAGTTCAAAATTCAGAAGAATTAAAGGATAACGAAGATTTATATATTTATAAAATATTTAACAGAGACGAAACAGAAGATGGAGGTACAGAAGTATCTAGTGGCATTTTTGATACAAGTAACAAGGAATTTGAACTTGCAAATAATCAATATTTAGTCTTATATGGTGTTCCGGACACAATAAGTTTTAAAATAGAGGAAGAGGAGCGGCCTGTCGGTGAAGGCGAAATAAAACCTAACAGAAGGATTTCTGTAAAAACAACGCATCGAGAAGGAACGCATGATCACCTTGATGAAGAAAAAGAAGGACGAGTAGTAGAATGCTCTATTGCAAACGCAAACTACGTTCAATTCTTCAATTCCTATACTGGTATAATAGTTACAAAAACAGCCTTTGGTGAAGTATTTAATGATAAAGAATTTGATTTTACCGTTACTCTAAGTGATAAAACGATTAATGGTAAATATGGCGATATGGAATTTACTAATGGTGTTGCTACTTTCAAATTAAAGAGTGGTGGCAGTATATCAGCAGCAAACTTACCAGAAAAAATACAATATACCGTAGAAGAAATTGAAAAAGAAGAAGATGGCGAATTAAAAGTAAAAAAAGTAAACGCTACTGGTGAAACAGCGTACGGAACAATACATGAAGTTGAAATTTACAACTACTACGAAAAGAACTTGAAACTTGAGAAAAAAGTTATTGGTAAAGGCGCAGAAAATTACAAATTTAAAATCGATCTAAATATTGATGAACGTATTAGAGAAGATAACTATAATTATAAAGTATACAAAAATGGACAAACTACCGAAACAGCAACTAAAACGATTCCTAGTACTGGTGGTGAAATTACCTTAAAAGATGGCGAATATATTGTCATTGAAGGACTACCTACCTCAACCACTTATACTATAGAAGAGTTAGAAGCTGAAACTAGTAAAACAACTTACTGTAAATCTTTAAATCAAACAAGTTGTACTGAAGAATTTGATGGTACAAAAATCGACCAAGAAAAAATAGATACAAATAATTATATTAGATTTACTAATTCTTATTCAGGATTAACTATTACTAAAAAAGTAATTGGTACTACTGATAAAGATAAAACATTCAACTTTACTATGACTTTAGGAGATACCAGTGTTACTGGTAAACATGGTGACTTTGAATTTACAAATGGTGTTGCTAAATTTACCTTAACAAATGGTGAAACAAAACAAACTTCATCATTACCTGAAAATACTACCTATACTATTACTGAAGATACTGAAGAAGGATATAAGACTATTAAAGTTGGTGATACTGGTACAACTAGTTATGAAGATATCAACGTTGTTGAATTCTACAACTACAAAACTACTAAGCTAAAAGTTGAAAAAGAAGCTTTAGGTTTACCTGAATCAGTAAGTAAAGATTATGAATTTACTCTTACATTAAAAGATTTAGATGAACATCTAAAAAATGAAACAGCAACATATAAGAAATATGACAAAGACAATAAAGAAATTGAATCAAGTAGTTCTAAATTCACTTTATCTTCTGAATTGACTTTCAGTTTAAAATCTGGTGAATATATCGTAATTGAAGATTTACCTGATGGAACAGCTTATGAATTAAAAGAAAAAGATTCTGGAGCTAGTAAAGTATATTACTTTAAAGGTCAAATAGAAACAAATAGTGAATCAATTGAGAGTAATAGTACTGATGGCCAAACAGTTAATGATAACTTATCTACTAATAACTATATTAAATTTGTTAATTCCTATGCTGGCTTAACTGTTCATAAATCAGTAATTGGTACTAATGGTGATCACGAAAAAGAATTTGTCTTTACTGTTACATTAGATAATAAAGATATTAATGGTACTTTTGGTGAAATGTCATTCAAAAATGGTATTGCTACCTTTACTTTAAAACATAATCAAAGTAAAACAGCTTATGGTTTACCAGAAAATGCTGGTTATAAAGTAGAAGAACAAGCTGAAGATGACTACTCAGCTACTAGTGAAAATGCTACTGGTACAATAGAATCTCAAACAATAACTACCGTAAAATTCTACAACTACCTTACTAAACGTCTTAAAGTAGAAAAAGAAATAATTGGTACAGTAGCTGATAAAGATACTTTATATCAATTTACCTTTGTACTTAATAACCCTGAAACTGGTTATCCAGAAGAATATAAATATATTAAGTATGACAAAGATAATAATATAATAGAACAAGATAAAACTATTAAGAGTAATGAATCATTTAATTTAAAAGGTAGTGAATATGTAATTATTGAAGGCTTACCAGATAATGCCCAAGTAAAAGTAACTGAGAATATTGATAAAGTTACAAAAGTCACTACGCAAAAAGGAACTATTAAAAATGGCTTAGATGAAGATGAAACAGATGGTAAAGAAATAACCGTAAGTATTAATGAAAATAATTATATTAAATTCAATAATAAATACGCATCTCTATCTGTTAAAAAGATTATCTTAGGAAAACCAGAAGAAATGAAAAAGAAATTTAAATTTACTGTTACTTTAACTGGCAATGAAGAAATAAATGGTAAATATGGTGATATGGAATTCACTAATGGTAAAGCTGAATTTGAATTAACTAATGAAGAAATTAAAATTGCTTCCGGCTTACCAGAAGGTACAACATATACGGTTACCGAAAATAATCAAGAAGGATTCCAAACAATTAAGACAAATGATACAGGCACATTAAAATTAGGAGAAACAAACGAAGTTGTCTTCATAAATTACACTACTGGCGATATTCGTATTGAAAAAGAAGTCGAAGGTAAAGAAGCAACTAAAGACCAAGAATATACTTTCCGCATCAATTTCACTAGTGATGTCGAAAATGCCGATATTAAAAAGACATATAGTTACACAAAATATGATAAAGACAAACAAGAAATTAAACCAGATACTGAAAACCCTGAGGAATCAACTCCAAGTAATACACTTAATGATGGTGATACCTTTACTTTAAAAGCTGGTGAATATATTGTTTTACACGATGTTGAAGCAGGAACTAAAGTAACTATCGAAGAAATCAATCCAAAAGCTACTAAAGTAACTATTTCAACTAGTGGTCTAGATGTAGAAGATGTCTATGAAACTGAAATTGATGGTCATAAAGTTACTGCTCAAACACCATATGTTAATTACATTAAATTTACTAACAACTATGGTGGCATTGATATAACTAAAGAAGTTAATAATGTCAGAGATGATGATAAAGACAAAGAATTTACTTTCACAATTACCTTAAATAATAAAAATATCAATGGTACATATGGTGACTTTGAATTTAAAGATGGTGTTGCAACCTTTACTTTAAAACATGGTGAAACAAAATATACTTCTGGCTTACCAGAAGGTACAACATACGAAATAGTTGAACAATCTACTGATGGCTATAAGAGTTATTCTGAAGAAAATACAGGAACGATTGTAGCTGGTGAACAACAAAAAGTAGATTTTACTAATTTACGTGTTCTTGATTTAAGAATCGAAAAAGAAGTAAGAGGTTTAGCTATTATTAATTCTAAAAATTATGATTTCAATCTTCATTTAAACACTGTTGAAAATGAAATGTATGCTAAAGAATATCAATATAAGAAGTATAACCAAAATGATGAAGAAATAGGTGAAGGTACATTTACTATCGGTGATAATAGCTTTAGCTTACAAAATGGTGAATATATTGTTGTTAAAGATTTACCAGAGATACTAAATTATGAGTTACAAGAAGAAACAAATAGTAATAGTAGTACTGACTATATAATAGGTACAACATTTGCTGGTTTAAC
Source organism: uncultured Bacilli bacterium (assembly GCA_947626095.1). GTDB lineage: Bacteria > Bacillota_I > Bacilli_A > RF39 > UBA660 > Coprovivens. The sequence goes on along the minus strand of CANQQV010000025.1, from coordinate 664 downwards.
TGAAAATATATCTTTAGGTAATGAATATAAAAATGATGTATCATCAATTAACCGAATTAAATTTATCAATAAATATGCTAGTATTAAAATAACTAAAACTGTTACTGGTCCAGCTGCTGACTATAATCGTGAATATAAATTTACCATTACTTTAGATGATTCAAGCATCAATGGAACATATGGTGATTTAACATTCAAAGATGGCGTAGCTCACTTTACTTTAAAAAATAAAGAAACTAAGTATGCTAATGCTTTACCAGAAAATGTTAGTTATGAAGTTACTGAAGAACCACTTGAAGGTTATACAGTTACTTACAAAGGTGAAAAAGGTGTAACAAGATATGGAACTATTAATGAAGTAGAATTTACTAATAAGCGAACCTTAATTGATTACATTCTTCCACCAAATACTGGTGCTCGTGAAATATTTGATAAATATGTTATTATAATTATTAATATCATTGTCTTATCAATAGGTTTAATAGCTCATGCAATCAGAAAAATGATTTTAAAAGCTAAAAAAGCATAAACTGATGATTAAATTCATCAGTTTTGTTTTGTTATAAATTTCATCAACCCATAATTACTGTTAAGATTTTTTAGAAATGTCAGTTTTTAATTAATTATAGATAACAAACAAAGACAAGCTTTGTCGAGAAAAAAA
>CANQQV010000024.1 GCA_947626095.1 uncultured Bacilli bacterium | reverse complement strand
GTAACAAACTTATGTCTTTTTGATGAAATAAAAAATAGTGAAGAGATTTCTCACCAACACTATTTATAATACAACCATTCATAATTAACCACTTAGTGGTTTTTTTTTGCAAAAAAATTAATTACTCTTTAATAGTAATTAATCCTTTTTCAACTTCCTCTAATGCTCTTCCTAATTCTTTTTTGTTGACATATTCACTTTGCTTCATTTGAAAATGTTTATTTTCAAGCATCTGTTTACTTCTCCTAGCTGCTATATGTACTAATTTATATTTAGAATCAACAATATTAAGCAACTTATCTATTGAAGGATATATCACATTCATCACGCCCTTACAATACTATAATATCTAATTTTATTTTTTTTATATAGTATTTACCTTTATTTTTGACAAGTATTTTACAAAAATATTTTGTCAAAAAAAGAAGAATTACTCTTCTTCGATAACATTAGCGTTAACTGTTCCATCGTCATTATAGATTAAGTTAATCCTTAAACCATTAAGGTTGGCTTTGCTATTACGAGGATCGATAATATTACCTTCTTTATCGTCTGGAACAAAGTAGCCTGCTTTAACTAAGTCATTAACTGTAATATTTAAGTTCCCCTCATTTTTTAAAGTTTCAGATGTTGCACCATATAACTCAGCTTGTTTAATTATTAAATGGACTTTTTCGTCATAATAATCATTTGATTTATCTTTGTAAGCATATGAAGTAGTACCGATTAAAGCTAAAGTAACGATACCTAAGACACCAATAACTATTAACATTTGTAATGTTGTATAACCATTTTTTTCTTTCATATACTTCACCCATAATCATTATAACATATTGTAAGAAATATTAGTATATAAATAAAAGGCTTTAAAGCCTTTTAATAACCACATTTATTATCATATATATTACTTACTTCATCTTCAGAAGTACTAGTAAATACTGGTTGATAAGTGTGACGATATACATGATGATTAATAATTCTTGTATTAACAGGTATAATATGAGGAACCTCGTAATTCATTTGACGATGACAAACTCTTTCTTGAGGACATTCCATAACTGGAGGACATGTACATCCGCCACAAGAAGGCATAGTCATTCCCATATCAGGAACCATATTTTCATTTTCGTAACATCTATTTAAAAACATAAAAACAATCCTTTCTACTTTATCATATGTAAAAAGTGTTTTTATGTTTGTGACATTTAACTATAATTAATCAATATCAGCTTCTTTTAAGATAAAGCGATAAGCATCTGTGACATTAATAATTACAAAGATACATTTTTGTTTTTTAATTATTTCATAGTATATAATTGGTTTATCAATTATTTTTTGAGCATCTAATAATTCTTTAAATGATACACAGTCAATTACATTATAACCTGATAAATCTGGTATTTTACGACTATTAACAATTATTTTATTATAGTGTTTTAAGATATTATCTCTTATTAAGCAGTATGGTGTTTTTCTTGGTAGAGTTTTAATAACGAAGTTAACAGATAATAAGAATAAGATAGTATCAAGAATTAGTAAGACAATACCAACATACAATAATAATTCAACAGCTGGTTCTGGAGAAAAATGTTTGACATAGCTATCTTTTTTATTATTATCACTAATCTTTTCAATACTAACTTGATTAGATAATAATGGGATTTTGACTTCAACACTTGTATCTTTATTTAATGGTTCATCGAAATCTTGATGAATAGTTTCAATATTAATATATAATTTTAATAAAATATAACCATTGATGTTAGAATCTTTATCACTATACATTTCTTTAACTGATTTAGCCATTTTATTGTAGTAGTCATAATCTAAGTTAATATTTTGAGCTATTTCGATTTTATTAACATTCTTTTCTTCTTTTGCGGTGTCTTCAACTAAATTAAAATTAGCTCCATCTGATAATTCTCTTTTTGATGTTTCATCAATTATTTTTAGGGCAGCATCTACTGAGTATGTATATTTAATATCAGCTTTTTCACTTAAAGTGTATTCATAATATAAATCTGTACTAATATCATCGATGATATCTGATATATAGTAATTACCAGGAGTTAAAGCTCCTGAACCAAAAGGATTGTTTTGTTGATCTAGTAATTTGATATCATAATCAATACTATCCTTTTCTTCATAATCTAAGGAAATGGTTTTAGTTTTAGAAAAACCATTTTCAAAACAGAAATAAATTAATAAACCAATAATTGCAACAAGACCAAACATGATTAAAACTCTCAAGGTATAAGAAATATAAAAGTTAAAACCTCTTTTTATATATTTATTGCGATTATTAGGAAGTTTTTCCATTTGGGCAAAATCTTTATCAGTTATTTTTTTCTTACTCATATGTATCACCTATTTTTATCCTATCTAAAGTATATCATATCAAGTGAAAATAAAAAAGTAGATTTCTCTACTTCTTAAAATGGTAATTTCATATTGCCGCTACTCATCATTTTCATCATTTTTTTCATTTCTTCAAATTGATTTAGTAAACGATTTATTTCAGATACTTCACGACCACAACCTTTACTTATTCGTTGCTTGCGAGAAGCTTTTAGTACTTCAGGATGTTTTCTTTCATATGGAGTCATTGATAGGATAATGGCTTCGATATGAGCCATATCTTTAGGATCAATATTAACATTATTAAGGCCCATTTTACGTGCTTGTGGAAGCATTTTTAAGATATTTTCTAAAGGACCTAGTTTTCTAATTTGTTTTAAACTAGCTAAGAAATCTTCTAAATCGTATTTACCACTTAACATTTTTTTCGCTTGAGCTTCAGCATCTTCTTCAGAGATAACACTTTCAACCTTTTCAGCAATTGATAAAACATCACCCATATCTAAGATTCGTTCAGCCATACGTTCAGGATAGAATGCTGATAAGCCATCTAATTTTTCAGAATCACCAACAAACTTAATTGGAACGTTAGTTAAATGTCTTACAGATAAGGCAACACCACCTTTAGTATCACCATCTAACTTAGTTAAAATACAACCAGTTAAAGATAATTTATCATTAAAGCCTTGAATAACGTTGATAGCATCTTGACCCATCATAGCGTCAATTACTAATAAGACTTCATTAGGATGGCATAAGTCGATAATACCAACTAATTCATCCATTAAGTCTTCATCAATATGTAAACGACCAGCTGTATCGATTATAATGTAATCGTTTTTATTTTCTTTAGCATAGTCTAAAGCATGAGTAATTATTTCATTAACATTCTTTTTACCTTCAGTATAAACAGGTATATTAAGTTGTTTACCTATGGTTTGTAGTTGGTCAATAGCAGCTGGACGATATATATCGCAAGCAACTAATAATGGCTTTTTAGCATGTTTTTTACGTAAGAAATTAGCTAACTTACCACATGTAGTTGTTTTACCACTACCTTGTAAACCAACAAGCATAGTTATAGTTGGATGACCATTAACTTCTAATGGAGCTTCCTCCCCACCTAGTAATTCAACTAACTCATCTTTAACAATCTTAATAAATAATTCATCTGGTTTAAGGCTTTTTTGAACTTCCATTCCTAAAGCTTTTTCTTTAACTTTATTTACAAATTCTTTTACTACTTGATAATTAACATCGGCTTCTAATAGAGCCATTCTTATTTCGCGCATTGCTTCACTGATATTATCTTCAGTAATACGACCCATACCACGAATATTTTTAATGGCTTTTGATAATCGATCTCCCATGTATTCAAACATATTTATCACCCATAACTTAGTATAACAAAAAAAAGTAGAATGTTCTACTTTATTCTTTAATATCTAAGACTTCACAAACGGTTTTATAGACTTCTTCATGAATATCTTCGATATCACGAAGTTTGCCTTTTTTTGTGACACAGTCGATTTTTTTATAATGATGGATTTCAGCTAATTCTAAGTAAGCATGTTCAGCATTACGAATATGAAGTAAACTAGCTTCATGTTGATCTTCTGGTTCAGTACGGCCTTTTTCTAATTCAGCAACTTTTTGATATGGCATATATAGAAATAAGGTTACATCCGGTCTTGGCAATTCTAAAAAGCCATATTCAAGATTAGCTAAATCTTCGTAAAGTTTTAATCGTTCTTCTTTATCAAAGATTTTACCACCTTGATGACCCATATTACTTTCAACATAGCGATCTAATACAACGTCTGTTCCTTGATCTAGTAACTCTAGTATTTTACCACGATTATATCTTCTGTCGGCTGCATAATAAAGACTAGCGACTTTAGGATCAACATTAGCTGCTCCTTCAGGGAAATAACCTTCACCAAGATGTTTCTTACCTAAATATGCCCCACCAACAATTCGACCAGTTGGGGTATCATAAGCGGGAAAGCTAAGACGCTCAATTTTTCTACCAGCACGACGTAATCTCTGAACTAATAAACTAGTTTGAGTTTCTTTACCAGAACAGTCTGTTCCTTCAACAACAATTATTTTTCCTTTCATTTTACTCTACCTACCTTATAAATAATAATACTAAATAATAAGTTTTAATTCAATACATAGAAAAAGAAATTATAAATTAATAATTTCTTTTATTTGGTCTTTAATATCGTCAATATTATTGGATTCTAATAAATTATTTAATTGACAATTTTTTTTGTAAATATGAAGTTTATCTTCATAATAATTTAGTTTTTCTAAAACGTTTTTAATCATTTTTTGCACAGCACTACGACTGATACTTTTATTATCAGCTATTTCACTTAAAGATAAATCTTCTTGATAATAATCATGGAATGTTTCTTGTTCTTTAGCAGTTAATAATTCACCATATATATCATATAAATTATTATAGTATAAAAATTCTTCCATCTACATCATATCCTTAAATAAACCATAAATATAATTTTCAATATCAAAGGTTTTTAAATCAGTCATTTTCTCACCTAGGCCAATAAATTTAACAGGGATTTTTACTTCGTCTTTAATAGCTAAAACAATACCACCTTTAGCTGTACCATCTAATTTAGTTAGGACAATACCAGTAATATCGGTTATTTCTTTAAAGGCTTTAGCTTGACTAATACCATTTTGACCAGTTGTAGCATCAATTACAAGTAGTGTTTCATGAGGAGCATTAGGAATGTGTTTACCTATGACTTTGTTTACTTTTTCTAGTTCTTTCATTAAATTAACTTTATTTTGTAAACGACCAGCTGTATCGATTAAGACGATATCAACATTTTCTTCTTTAGCTTTAACTAAACCATCGTAAACAACACCAGCAGGATCAGTATTTTCTTTACCATAGAATAAAGAACCAGTTCTTTCGGCCCACTCTTCTAGTTGTTTTACAGCACCGGCTCTAAAGGTATCGCCTGCAATCATCATAACGCTTTTGCCTTCATTTTTATATTTATAAGCTAATTTAGCAATCGTCGTTGTTTTACCGACACCATTAACGCCGACCATTAAGATAACAGTTGGACCATCTTCGGCCATTTTGATTTTATCAGATAAAGAATCGTTATCAACGTAAATAATAAATAATTCATCAACAATAACTTCATTTAAATAATTAGCATCAGTTATTTTTTCTTCTTTAACACGATCTCTTAAACGATCCATAAAGTTCATAACGGTATTAACACCAACGTCAGCATTAATTAATAATTCTTCTAGCTCTTCAAAGTATTCTTCATTAATTTTAGTATATTTAATACCTAACATACTTAATTTAGAAACGAATTCTTTTCGAGTTTTTTCTAAGCCTTTATCATAAGTAACGATGTCCTGCGCTTCTTCGACTTTTTGATGAGCCTTAACAAATTCAGCCCATTCTTTGTCTTCCTCGTCCTCGTCTAGGTCTTCCTCATCAGATTCTTCTTCAGACTCATCTTCGTCATTTTCTTCATCATTTTCGTCTTCAAGGTCTTCCTCATCTTCAAGTTCTTCGTCCTCGTCTAAATCTTCGTCCTCATCGTCGTTTTCTTCCTCGTCCTCATCGTCTTCTTCATCGTCTTCTTCATCTTCGTCTTCTTCATCGGCGAATATTTCTTCATCTAACTCTGGTTCATCAGGAACATAATCATCTTCTAAAGTTTCTTCTTCAGTAGGATCACTATCAAAGACACTTATTTCATTTAATTCATCGTCATTAGTAACGTTATATTCTTTTTTAACTTCTTCAACAACTTTTTCTTTTTTCTTTAAGATATTTTTTAATTTATCAAATAATCCCATATATATCACCACAAATAGTATACCTTATCTTATGCCAATTTTCCATAAAAAAGACGAAATATTCATAATATTTAATTGACATGAAACAATTATAAAACTAGACTTTTTATCACCTTTGATATATAATTACTTATAGCGAAGAACTAATACTTTTATTTTTATTAATTTGAAAGGAAAGATTACATTATGAATAATAAGGATGGATTTACATCCGTCATTGCTTTAGGTGGCTTAGGAGAAGTCGGTAAGAACATGTATGTTGTTACTCATAAAGACGAAATATTCATAATTGATGCTGGTGTCATTTTCCCTGAAAGTGACTTACTTGGTATTGATTATGTTATCCAAGATGTTACCTATTTAAAACAAAATGAAGATAAAATTAAAGGTTTATTAATCACACATGGTCATGAAGATCATATTGGAGGAATTCCTTTTTTACTACAAAGTGTTAATATTCCTGTTATATATGGGGCGAGTACCTCAATTAGTTTAATTAAAAATAAATTAGAAGATCGCAATATAGGTTATAACAATTTAGAAATTATTGATTCTGATACTAAAATTAAAACTAAATATTTTGATATCGAATTTATCGCAACTACACACTCAATACCTGATAGTTATGGTATAGTTCTTCACACTCCTAACGGAACAATCGTTTCAACAGGAGACTTTAAGTTCGATTTAACACCAATTGGACCAATGGCTGACTTACATAAGATGGCTGAAGTTGGTAAGAAAGGTGTTCGTTTGTTATTGAGTGATAGTACTAATGCATTATCTGAAGGTTTTTCTAAGAGTGAAAACTCAGTAGATGAAGCTTTATCTGATATTGTTAATGGTTATAATGGTCGTATTATTATTGCGACATTCGCATCTAATATTTATCGTGTTAAACATATAGTTGAAACTTGTCGTAAAAATAATCGTAAGATAATTGTTTTTGGTCGTAGTATGGAAACAGCTACTAATCTAGCTTTAAATAATGGCTTATTAACTGATAAATCAATATTTATTGATTCTAATCAAGCTAAGAGTTTAAAGAAGAATGAAATTTGTATTTTATGTACAGGTTCACAAGGTGAGCCTTTGGCTGCATTATCACGTATTGCAAATGGAACACATAAACAGATATCATTACTTCCAGATGATTTAGTTGTCTTTTCTTCTAACCCTATTCCAGGTAATGCTGCTGGTATTAATCGTATAATCAATAAATTATATTTAAAAGGCGTTAGAGTTATAACTAACTCTGAATTTAGTGATATTCATACTTCTGGACATGCTAAACAAGATGAACTTAAATTAATGTTAAGACTTATTAAACCAGAATATTTTATGCCAATGCATGGTGAATATCGTATGTTAAAGAGTCATGCGGAATTAGCGGTATCTTGTGATGTTAAACCAGAAAATATTTTCATTATGCAAAATGGTGATTCACTAATTTTAGATGATGAAGGAGTTCATAGAGGCCCTAGTGTAACAGCTGGTGATGTATATGTTGATGGTTCACGTATTGGAGAAGTTGGTTCAATAGTTATTAAAGATCGTAAGTTAATGAGTCGTGATGGTATTTTAATAACAATCATTAATATTAATCCATTAACGAAAAAATTGTTAATTAAACCAAATATAACAACAAGAGGATTTGTTCTTGTTAATGAGAATGCCGAGTTAATAAGTCAAATTGAAAAGAAAACAACTGACGTTATTAATAAATTCTTAAGTGAAAATCCTTATAGTTATACAGATTTAAAGAATCAAATTATCTTAGAATTACATCCATATATTAGTAATTTAACTGGTCGTAGACCAATTGTTTTACCAGTTATAATGGAAGTTAGAGAAACATCTAGTAATTAGATGTTTTTTTATGGACATAAAAAAGAAGCTATTTAGCTTCTTCCATTGCTCTAGTTTCTCTGATTACAGTTATCTTAATAGTACCAGGATATTGCATTTCTTTTTCGATTTTCTCTTTCATTTCACGAGCAATCTTATAACTTTGTGTATCATCAATTTCTTCTGGTTTAACCATTACTCTAACTTCACGACCAGCTTGCATGGCAAATGTTTTTTCAACGCCTTCAAAACTATTACCAATTTCTTCTAGTTGTTCTAGACGTTTGATATAGTTTTCAAGTGAGTCATTTCTAGCACCAGGTCTAGCGGCTGATAAAGTATCAGCTACTTGAACTAAAGTAGAAATAATACTTGTTGGTTCAACATCACCATGATGAGATTTAATTGCATTAATAACAACTGGATCTTCATGGTATTTTTTAGCTACTTCTTCACCTAGTTCAACATGGCTTCCTTCAACTTCAAAGTCAATAGCTTTACCGATATCATGAAGTAAACCAGCTCTTTTAGCTAGAGTAACATTCTCACCTAATTCGGCAGCCATAAGACCACATAAATGACCTACTTCTTTAGAATGTTGTAAGGCATTTTGACCATAACTAGTACGGAAATTTAATTTACCAATTAGATTAACTAATTTAGGATCAACTTTAGTTAAACCTAATTCATAGCAAGCATCATTACCAATTTCCGTAATTTTTTCTGACATATCTTTTGAAACTTTATCGTAAACTTCTTCAATACGAGCAGGATGGATACGACCATCTTTAATTAAAGTTTCAATGGTAATTTTAGCAATTTCTCTTCTTAAAGGATCAAAACTAGAAATAACAATTGCTTCAGGTGTATCATCAATAATTAAATCAACACCAGTTACAGATTCAATTGTTCTAATGTTTCTTCCTTCACGGCCGATTAGACGACCTTTCATTTCATCATTAGGTAATGAAATTGTACTAACTGTTTGTTCATTTGTTACATCATTAGCATATTTTTGCATACTTGTAACAATTAAACTTTTAGCCATCTCGTTAGCTTTTAATTTAGCTTCGGCTTCTTGTTCTTTAATGTAATCAGCTATTTCGAGTGACATATTTTCTTCGACTCTTTTCATGATTAAATCATGAGCTTTTTCTTTAGAAAATTTAGCAATTGTTTCTAATTGCTCCATTTCTGATTTTAATAGTTCATCAATTTTAGCTTCTTTTTCTTGTAAATCTTTTTGTTTACTAAGTAAATTATTATCTTTTTGATCTAACAAAGCATCTCTGTTTTGAAGAACTTCTTCACGTTTTTCAAGATTTTTTTCACGTTGTAATAGTCTTTCTTCTGATTCTTTTAATTCGGCTTTTTTCTCTTTAATTTCTTTGTCGGTTTCTTGTTTTAAACGATAAGATTCTTCTTTTAATTCGGCTAGTGAATCTCTTTTTTGTTTTTCAGCATCTTTTTTTGCTTGTTCAATCATTTTAGTTGCTTTACTTTCGACAGATTTTCCTCTGAAATAATTAACAACTAGAAATATAATAACACCTAAAAAAATCCCCACAAGAAGTGCTAAAATGACAACGACAACATTGTCCATTTTAAGACCTCCATATCTATTTTATAGAAAAATTATACCTAAATCTAATCATCTATATAACTATTATAAAAAAAATTATCTAGTTTTTCAAGATAAAAGAAAATTGCCTTGTGGATAATTTAGTGAATAATTAGGAGAAATTTATTTAAAAGAGGAGAAATTAATTATTCCTCCTCTTTTTCTTCTTTTTTACTTGTTTTTTTCTTCTCCGCTTTTTGTTCATCAGTCAAGATACCATAGTGTTCACGCACTTTGTATTCAATTTCAGCACAAAGTTCAGGATTTTCTTTTAATAAAGCCTTAACATTTTCTTTACCTTGACCAACTTTTTCACCATTGTATGAATACCATGCACCACTTTTTTCTAAGATATCTATTTCGGCAGCTAAATCAACTAGTTCGCCTTCTTTAGAAACACCTTCACCATACATGATATCAATTGTAGCTGTTCTAAATGGTGGAGCTACTTTATTTTTAACAACTTTAATATTTGTTTTATTACCAATTACTTTATCGCCTTGTTTAATTTGTTCGGCTCTTCTTACTTCTAATCTGATAGTTGAGTAGAATTTTAAAGCTCTACCACCTGGCGTTGTTTCTGGATTACCAAACATAACACCAACTTTTTCACGTAATTGATTAATAAAAATTGCCGTTGTTTTAGTTTTATTTAATGTACCAGATAATTTACGTAGAGCTTGGCTCATTAAACGAGCTTGTAAGCCAACATGAGCATCACCCATTTCACCTTCGATTTCGGCTTGAGGAACTAAAGCAGCAACTGAGTCGATGACAACTAAGTCGATTATTTCACTTCTAACTAAAGCTTCACATATATCTAGAGCTTGTTCACCGGTATCTGGTTGAGATAATAATAGTTCGTCTAAATTAACACCTAAATTTTGCGCATATACTGGATCTAAAGCGTGTTCAGCATCAATAAATGCTGCTCTACCACCACGTTTTTGAACTTCAGCTATGGCATGAAGAGCAAATGTTGTTTTACCAGAAGATTCTGGTCCATATATTTCAACAATTCTTCCTTTTGGATAACCACCAACACCTAAGGCAACATCTAAAGCAATGGAACCAGATGAGGTAGCTTCAATATTTAAATGAGCATCAGAACCAAGTTTCATAATAGACCCTTTACCAAATTGTTTTTCGATGTCAGCTAATACTTGTTCTAGTGCTTTATCTTTTGTATCTTTTTCTGTTTTCATATTTTCCTCCCACTGTTACTGACATCTTAATTTTATAATATTTATTGTTCGTTTGTCAACATTTTTTCGAACAATTGTTTTTACTTAACTTTTTAAGCATAAAAAAAGAATTTTATTACATTTTTAGAATAAAATTCTTTTTTGTTATACTTCTGAAAAGATAAAATCTTTATTTGCAAAATAATATTGACAACCAGAAATAATACTCATAATAGTAGCCACATAAATAAATAGAGCATCGATTTGAATACCATGACCAATAAAGGCGAATGGCATATTATAGAAGAAGGTTAATGTAACCCCAATCATCATGCAGATAGTTTTAATTTTTCCTGGCCAACTAGCTGCTACTACTTTACCCTTATTACCACTAGCCATCTTAATTGAATCAACAATTATATCTCTAGTAATTATAATTACAGGAACAGCTAATGGAATAAAGCCATCATAAGCTAGAACTATTAAAACACCATTAACTAAAACTTTATCAGCAATAGCGTCCATTACTTTACCAAAGTCAGTTACTAAATCATATTTACGAGCAATATATCCATCTAAGAAATCAGAAACAGATCCGATTAGGAATAATACGCCGCAAATTATGTATTTAAGATTAACATTTTCAACGCCATAAACGGAATAAGTCTTAAAGTTAATGCCTAAATTGCTCCATGGAACACATAATAGAACTAATACTAAGATAGATATCACTAATCTTACACAGGTAATTTTATTGGGTAAATTCATACCCTTTTTTTCTTTTTTTGCCATATTTACACCTTATCTATTACTACTATCAACGTAGCTTATTATATTTGTTGCCATATTGTCATCAGCCAGTTGTCTAACCGACCAAACAATAACCAGTAATACTAAAATACTTAAAGCAATGATTATTGCTAAAATTATCTTAGAATTTGCGTTTTTAGTTGAATTAGTATATGGTGATACAATTTTATCACTTACTATTTCGTCTTTTTGTTTTTCTTTCATCGCTTTTTCGATATCATTTAATGGGATTTTTGAAGTATATTCAAATAAATATTCATTAAAATCATCGATTATTTTATCAGGTTCTAACCCTAAATATTTTGCATAATCATAAATATTTTGTTTAAGAACAAAAATATCTTTAAAGCACCCAATATTGCCATCTTCGATATTTTCTAAAATTAGGGTTTTAATCTCTAAATCGCTACTGGCTTCTTCTAAACTAACTCCTGAATTTTCACGAGTAGTTCTTAACAGTTCGCCAATCTCATTCAAGATTTTTCACTCCTTTGCATTTTAAATTTAAAAATAACATCTTAATAAGCCAAGTTCTGTACCCTTAAAGGGTGGCAAATATTTATCTACCATAAAGGTCCTTTACATCGTTTGATTCCTAGTAAAGACTCCCCTACCAAAATTTGGGTTTCTCACTTGCGGGGTTTACCACGTTCCACTCTAGAAATTACTTCCTAGACTCGTCTCTTTGGCACTTTTATATCTAATTTAATCCCGTAGGACTATTTCGAAGCCGTTAGTATTACTACTACCTAAGGTTATTTATTCCCTTAGCACAAACACTACAATCATCACAGATTGTGTGAGCCTGGACTTTCCTCTATGCCGAAGCATAGCATTTGCCTAAAAATATTATTTTATTGTTCGTTTTTACCGTAGACAACTTTTTCAAGTTGGCTAAGTCTTCTTAGAATGTCAACATTACTTACTGAACCGCTAGCTTGAGCTGAGCCTTCAGCAGCTTCGATATTAGCTTTAAGACGACGTAATTCATTTTTTAATTTAGAATTTTCATCATTTAAAAAAGCTACTTCTTTATCTAATCTTTTAACTTCTTTAATAAATTCATTATAGTCATTAATAACTAAATCTAAGAATTTATCTACTTCTTGAGGACGATAACCTCTAACATCAATTTCAAATTCTTTGTCTAAAATTTCTTGTGGTGTTAATGAAATTTTTTCCATACTAATCACCCTTCTTATGCTTTAAATTATATATCGTTTAAACATTACTTGTCAAGGTGATGGCTATGGATAGCTAGTTCCCTTTCAACCTCATTAATCATTCTAATCATTTCCTCGATAAAGAAATCAACACGCACGAATATTCTCCTTTCAGGCTTATTTTAACAAAATATATATTTCATATCAGTATTTTAGACAAAAATAGAAAAAAGTTGTTATGTAAATTCCTATGCTAAACTACTATATTTTCTCTTAATTTTATAGTATAATTAATTAAGGTGATTTTTAGTGCAGTACCCAAATAATATCAAGAAAAATTTCACTCGTTTAAGTATTTCCCATAGTAATCGTGGAATGGACTTAGAACATGTATTAAATTTAACGAATAATTATTATTTGAAAAATGATAGAGCACTAATATTTAAAAAGCCTACGCCAATTGGAGTTGTTGATGTTTCTTACAAGAATCAACATAAGACTATTGAAAAAGCTTATTTTAAAGAACAGTCAACCTTAGATTATAATGGATTATATCGGGGAAAATACATTGAATTCGATGCTAAAGAAACTTTAAGTAAAACTTCTTTCCCCCTATCAAATATACATGAACATCAAACAGTACAAATAAGAAATGTTATTAAACATGGCGGTATAGTATTCCTAATTATAAAAATGAATGGAATAGTTTATTTACTAACTGGTGAAGATTATATTGCGTATATCGATAATAATAAACGTAAATCAATTAGTTATAAATATATTCAAGAAAAAGCATATGTTATAAAGATAGGATATCAACCACAGTTAGATTATTTAACTCTAGTTGATGATATTTATTTTAAAGGAGAATAAAAATGGTAATAGTAAAAGTTACTTCTAAAAAGAAGAAAGATACTAAAAAGACCAACACGACTAACAAAAGTAATAAAAAAGTTGTTGGGATTAAAAAGGCTATTCCAATGAAGGTGGATATGCCGAAAAAGAAAAAAGGACATAAAAAATTAAGCTTTGTGATTAATAGCTTTTTATCTTTAATTATGTTTATTGGTATTGTAGGTATGTTAGCAGTTATAACATTCTGTGCATACATTGTTATAACAGCGCCTAAGTTTGATACTGATAAATTTTATAATAAAGAAGCAACAATTTTTTATGATCGTGATGGTAATGAATTTGCCCGTGTAGGATTGGAATTAAGAGAAAATAGAACTTATGATGATTTACCTAATGTGTTTATTGATGCCTTAGTAGCGACAGAAGATTCAAGATTCTTCCAACATAATGGTTTTGACGTTATAAGATTCGTTAAAGCTTCTTTAGGACAATTTGCTGGTCAAGATGGAGCTGGTGGTGCTTCAACTATTACCATGCAGCTTGCTAAAAATACTTTCTCTGTTGATGAAAATGGAGCTATTGAATCAGATCTTAACTTTAAAGGTATTGTTCGTAAATTCCACGATATCTATATTTCAATTTTCTTAATTGAAAAAGAATATACTAAAGAACAAATTATTGAATTTTATGTAAATAGACAAAATTTTGGTTCTGGAGCTTATGGTGTTGAAGCAGCTGCGCAAACATACTTTGGTAAAAAGATAAATGATATTTCTTTAGCTGAAGCAGCAATATTAGCTGGTATCTTTAATTCACCATATTACTATAACCCATTTTATAGTACAGAATTAGCAACCCAAAGACGTGCAACGGTATTAAGTTTAATGGTTAAACATGGTTATATTACACAAGAACAAGCTGATGATGCGAATAATATTCCGATTGAATCATTAATAGTTGATCAAGATGCAGCTTCACTTAATAAATATCAACAATTTATCGATGTAGTATGTAGTGAAATAAGTAATGACTATGGATTAGATCCTTATAGTACACCAATGGAAATTTATACAACATTAGATCCAGCAATGCAAGATAATATAATTAAATTAAATAATAGTGAATTAGGTTACAATTGGGAAAAACGTGCTGGTAAGAAAACTAAAAACGTTGATATTGGTATTGTTATTACTGATGTTAAAGATGGTTCTGTAAGAGCGGTTGATGGTGGACGTAAGGTATTAGGACGTAAAGTTGAAAATAGAGCGATAATGAAAGATAAACAACCTGGTTCAACAGCAAAACCAATCTTCGCTTATGGACCATATATTGAATATAATAATGGTAATCCAGGAACAATCTTCTACGATCAACCTTATACTTATTCAAATGGGGTTAAAATTACTAACTCAGATGGTAAATATTTAGGAGCTATTACAATGCGTCAAGCACTTGCTCGTTCAAGAAATATACCAGCTATTCAAGCTTTCCAAGCTGTTGATAAAAATAAAATAATTGAATTTGTTAATAACTGTGGTATTGATTATTACGTATATGATAAAAATACTGGTGAAGTTACTGATACAACCTTATATGAATCATATGCTATTGGTGGTGGACTTGAACAAAGTCCGATGGATATGGCTGGAGCTTATGGTACGTTTGCTAGAGGTGGCTACTACATTGAACCTTATACATTTACTAAATTTGTTCTTCGTCAATCTGGGGATGTAATTGAACCGGACCGTGAAAGAAAACAAGCTATGAGTGCAGAAACGGCTTATATGATTACCGATATTTTAGTTACAGCGACAAAACAAGGTGTTGGTGGTAACTTTAAAGTTAAAAATACGGAAATTGCTTCCAAAACTGGAACTGCTACCTTCCCTGATTCATACTTAAAAGCTAATGGTATTCCACTAACTGCTTCAGCAGATAACTGGAATATAACTTATTCACCAGATTATGTTATAGCAATGTGGTATGGTGTTGACCATGTATTAGTTGATAAAAATAACTTTACGACTTCTAATGGTGCAGCAGTTGAAAGAAAATTATTAATGGCTGCCTTAGGTAATAACATTTATAAAGCTAATTCTAAATTTACTAAACCAGCAACAGTGTTATCAGTAAAATATGAATTAGAAACTTACCCTACTCAATTGCCCTCCGACAATACCCCATCAAGTTTAATATCAACAGAGTTATTTAAAAGAGGTTTAGAACCCAGTGAAGTTTCTGAAAGATTTGATACATTAAAGAATCCTACTAATGGACAAATTGAAGTAAGTAATTATCAAGTAAATATTAGTTGGAATGGAATTAAAACGCCTGATGCCATAAATGATAGCTTTTTACAAGAACTATTTACGGAAAATTATGGTAAATTTGCCACACAGTATTTTAATAAAAGAATAGAATATAATAATTCCAAAATTGGTACTTTAGGTTATGAAATTTACTTAGAAACAGATGATGGCTTAGTACCTTTAGATTTTACAACAGAAAATTATTATGTTTATCATGCTCCTATGGATGGTAATTATACATTTGTTGTTAAGTCAGCTTATAGTATATTTAAAAGTAATATGAGTAGTGGCTTAGCTATATCAACTAATATTACGGGTGGTACCGGTTATCCATATTATCCGCCAGTATATTCACCTGATGAAGATGATAATTCGGAAGATAATAGCGAAATAGAAGATACAGAAGATGAAACAAATTAAAATTAGTTTATGAAAATAAACTAATTTTTTTATGTTATTTCTTAATTTTCTAACAGAAACAACACTTGCACCGATTGCACTTAATGCTAATCCCATATATACAAGACCTGCATCATATGTGTTTGGAGCTTGTTCTTCTGGTTTAGCAGCTGGTTTCTTATCATTCTCTGCTTTTGTTGAAACTACTACTTTGTAAGTATCTTTTCCAACAACTTCATCTTTTACTGTGTAATCTTTTGCTACTAATTGATCAGTAACATCATAATTACCACCATTAATTACGGCTTTATCAATAATATTATTTAAATATTTTCCACCAGTTAAAATACCTTGATATGCTTTTGCTACAGTTACTTTACCATCAACTTTAGCAGTTGGTAAAGTTATATATATAGCAGCACGACCAGCTACTTTGCTATTAAATTCTCCACCACTAACTGTGTATGTAGCATTTGGATTAGTTAAAGATAATGCATAACCACCTTTAGTAGATTCTACAGTACCACCAGTAATAGTTAATGTTGCTTCATCAGTACCACTAACTTCAATAGCATCTTTATTAGAAGCTACAATTTTACCACTATTAACTGTTAAAGAACCTTCATATAAATGGAATGCATCTCCACTACCAACAGTAAATGTACTATTTGTAAAAGTTACTGCTGATTTACCTTCAATAGCAGTATCATAATCAGCAACTATTTTACCATCTTTAACTGTAATACTTGCTACTTTTTCAGCTTCTAATCCATCGTCTACTGGATCACTAGATGGTGTAGCAAATAATCTATAAACGTCATATGTTCCACCATTAAGAGCAGTAGTAGTATTATGAGATGCTACTTTAACAACGTCTGCTTTAGTAGTTGTTATTTTAGTTACATTATTTAAAGTAAGGCTGCCTTTATTTTCAAATAATGCTGCAGTACCATTTGCAGTAAATGTTCCACCAGTTACTACTGTTGTTCCTGAGTTGTTTACTAAAGTACCTGATGTTGTAGAAGTAACATTATTTAATGCTAAATTACCACCTTTATTAACTACTATAGTATAAGCAGCTGTTAAATTAGCACCAGTAATAGTTAAACTACCTTCATCATCTACTGTAATAGCTTTATTAAATGTTACAGTATTATTATTAGCTAAAACAGTTACATTTTTAGTGATTGTATATGTGCTAGCGTTAACAATTAAATTACTACCTGTACCTAATATTTCAACAGTTCCACCATTTTCAACTGCATCAACCCATGCAGCTTCAGCAGTATCATATCCTGTAGAACCAATTTTAGCTTCACATACGCTACCTGCTCCTGTTGTATCTGGTAGATGACAAGCTGCACTAACAGTAACTACTGATAGTAATATTGCCTTATTGTTTATGAAATCGGTATACTAAGTCTTTTGGATAATTCTTCTTTTGACATACCACTTGAAAGTAATTTATTGATGATACTATTTCTTTCTTTTTGTCTTCCAGCTTTAATGCCTTCTTCTTTGGCTTCTTTTAAGTCAGCTTCTAATACATCTTTTAAATACTTCTCTTCTTCGTATTCTCTTTGCATAGCTTTATATTGGTTTACGATTTTCTCCATGTCTTTCATAACACTCTCCCTTTCTTTATTTCCTTTAGCATATATCGCCATTTCTTTAAAACTAGTTGCATCAAACATTACATAATCTAATTGTTTTTCCATATCTTGATTATAGCATAAATTAGATAATATTGGTATATAAATATTAATTATCTTAATACTATTTAAATCTAAATTATTATATTTATCTTTCATAGTATACTCTGATACTCCTATCTCTTTTCTATCTTTAGAATAAAAGTTATTTAAGTTTACTTGAATAACTTTTATTTTATCTATATAACTAGTTTTATTATCTTTAGCATAGTATTCTCCGGCAATCTTATATAGATATGATTCATTACGATTACTAAGTCCTTTATTATACTTAGGATTTAATTCAATATTAATCTTAATCTTTTTATCTGGTGATTCTAATAAGATATCGACTATATTACCTTTACTATCTTTTCTTTTAATAGGTAGCTCATTAGGTATTAAGATAAAGTTACTAATATCAAAGTTAACGATATTACTGATAAGGCGATTAAAATAGTTTCTTGTTTCTTTACTACCTATTAACCACAAAGATTTAAATAATTTATCATAGGTTAAAGGAACGAATGTGTTTTCTAGGTTCATGATTATTTCCTCCTTTCACTATAATTATTCGCTACTCGAAGCTTATTTCCTTTTTTTTCTTGAATATTTTAATAAATAATTAGTTATTTCTTAATTTTCTAACAGAAACAACACTTGCACCGATTGCACTTAATGCTAATCCCATATATACAAGACCTGCATCATATGTGTTTGGAGCTTGTTCTTCTGGTTTAGCAGCAGGTTTCTTATCATTTTCTGCTTTTGTTGAAACTACTACTTTGTAGTTACCTTCTTCTTTTACTGTGTAACCTTCTGC
>CANQQV010000023.1 GCA_947626095.1 uncultured Bacilli bacterium | reverse complement strand
CCCGCGACCCCCTGCGTGCAGGGCAGGTGCTCTAGCCAGCTGAGCTAATCCCCCAAGAACATATCAATAATATCATATATTCTTTGAGCTTGCAAGAACTTTTTTAAGAAATTTCAATAATTTGCGCAAAAAAGACTTTTAAACCGTTATTTATAGTGAGATTATGGTTGTTTTGGTCAATTTTTACTATTTTTCCTTCACTAGAGTATATGCGACCACCTTTATAGTATTTTATTGTAATATCTTGTTGAGTTTGGTAGGTATTTAAAATTTTTTCTTGTAATTCATTTTGTTGGTCTTCAGAGAGAGTGGGCATTGTGATTTTTTCTTTTTTTCTTAAGACATTGTTAATCATATAGCTACCACTAGCAACAGCATTAAATGGTTGCCATTTAATCATTCCACGATCTGTCATGCGCTATGACCTCCAATCTTTTTATTTCTTTCTTTAATTGTTGAATCACTAAGTAAAGCAGAGGCTTTAAGTAAACTATTTTTACCAAATTTACTTGTTATTTCATCAACAATTTTATCTTTAGCTTCTTCTTTTTGTTCATCATTAAAATCTTCGAATAAATTTAGTTGGATACTATTTTTATCAGTTAATCGACCTGCACTAACGCCAACTTTTCTAATTGGAAGATTAGTATAAAAGCGATCGAATAAGAGAAGGCAAATGTTAAGAATAACTTTACTGCTGTCAGTTGGAGTATCGAGTTTCATAACATGATAAAAACCACCACCAAAGGTTTTAGAATAACCGATTGCTAAGCCAATAACGGTTGCTTGTTTATTATTAGTACGTAATCTTTTACAAACGACATCAACCATTTCACTAATGATAATTTTAACGTTATTACCATTATAATCTTTGAATAGAACTTGGCTATTAGAATATGATTTATCAAGAGGTTTAGCATTAGCTAAATCACTGATTTTAGATAAATCAATACCATTAGCGTGTTCCCATAGTTCTAAGCCCATTACACCGAATTTATCCTTTAATTTATTTTTATCATATAAGGCTAATTCACCTACGGATTTGATACCTAAAGCATTTAGTCTTTTTTCCATACGAGGTCCAATGCCCCACATTTTAGATAGTGGAGTAATTAGCCATAACTTTTTTTGAACATCTTCATATGTCCATTTGGCGATACCATCTTTAAATTTTTTAGCTTCGGTATCCATAGCAACTTTAGCTAATAAGATATTAGGACCAATACCAGCGTTAGCGGTTAAACCGGTTCGCTTAGTTATTTCATGTAATATTTCTTTAGCTAATTCATAATCAGTTTTTTTATACATTTTTAAATAGTCAGTAACATCTAAAAAACATTCGTCGATAGAGTAGACGTGGAGATCTTCTTGAGCTACGTAATCTAAATAAACACTAATAACTTCTTCACTTTTTTGGATATAAAGACTCATACGAGGTGGAACAATTGTGTATTTAATATTTTTAGGTATTTCAAATAAACGACTACGGGATTTAACGCCTTGTTTTTTTAAGTAAGGTGTAACAGCTAAAGTAATGGCTCCATCTCCTTGTTTGGGATTAGCAACAACTAAAGGAGTAGTAAATGGATCTAAACCACGTTCAACACATTCACAAGAAGCAAAAAAGCTTTTTAAATCGATACTTAAAATATTTCTTTTAAGATAAATGTTATCGCTCATTACGCATCACCAACCACAAACAATTGTTCTTGAATTAATTATATAAAATAATTATTAATAATGCAATGTAAAAAAATACCAAATAATTGAATTTATGATATATTAAGTTTGGTGATGTTATGGAGATACAAGTTTGGAACCAGAAAACATATCAAGAATATTTAAAATATTTAAATATTTTGGCTGATTCTAAGTATAGAGAGTTTCAAAGTAGTTTATGTCAAACGAAGTATTTGATGCTAGGAATTAAGATTCCACTTTTAAGGAATATTGCTAAACAAATAAGTAAAGGTGATTATGAAGAATTTTTAAATTTAGTTACTGATACTTATTATGAAGAAGTTTTAATTGAAGGCTTAGTTATTGCGAATATAAAAGATGAAAAGATATTTAGTAAGTATTTTAATAATTATCTTAAAAAGATTGATAATTGGGCGATATGTGATTCGTTTTGTAATAGTTTAAAGATTATGAGTAGTAAACCAGATAAGTACTTTAAAATGGCTTTAAAATTAGCAAATTCTAAGAAAGAGTTTGTTGCACGTGTTGGTTTAATAATTATTTTAAATTTCTTTATTAAGAAAGAGTATTTAGAGGAGATTTTTAGTTTATTAGATGGTACTCAAACAGATAAATATTATATTAATATGGCTGAGGCTTGGTTAATATGTGAAATATATATTAATTATGAAGAAGAAACGATAAATTATTTAAAAAGGGATAGGTTAAATACTTTTACACATAATAAAGCAATAAGTAAAATAAGAGAGTCTTATCGTGTAACTAAGGAAATGAAAGAGTATTTAAATACTTTAAAAAGAAAGTAATATTTGTTATTATAGTAATGGTGATTAAAATGAAGAGAAAAATATTATTAATATTATTTTTGTTATTATGTCCCTTTTTACTAAGTAGTTGTGGTAAAGATAAGGAAGAAGTTAAAAATAATGATAATCAAGAGGAGGAAAAAATTGTGACAGAAGAAATAACGGAAGGCGAAATAGAAGGTTATAAGTTTAAGGAAACTGATGAAATAACTAGTCGTGTTAAAATCCAAATGCAAAATGGCGATATTATTTTAATTGTGTTATCTAATGCTGATGCACCAATTACGATAGCTAATTTTCAAAAGCTAGTTAATGAACATTTTTATGATGGTTTGACTTTCCATCGTATTATGAAAGACTTTATGATTCAAACAGGAGATCCAAATGGTAATGGTACTGGGGGATCTGATGAAGAAATTAAAGGTGAATTTGAACTTAATGGTGTTGAAAATAAGATGTCTCATACAAGAGGTGTCGTATCAATGGCGCGTCGTGGTGGTAATCCAGAAACTGAAGCAACAATGAATAGTGCTTCTAGTCAATTCTTTATTGTTCATCAAGATTCAACGTATTTAGATGGTAATTATGCTGCTTTTGGTAAAGTTTTTGCGGGAATGGATGTTGTTGATAAGTTAGCTAATACAGAAGTAGGTGATGATGGTCAAACTCCAATTAAAAAACCAGTTATTAAATCAATTAGATTTATCGAAATAGAAAAGGTTTCATAAAAACCTTTTTTTTCTGTAAAAAAGATGATAAAATATATAAAGAATGATAGGTGAGTAAAATGGCGGAAGAAAAAAAGAAAAATACGAAGGCAAAAGCAACAGGTAAGACACAAGCTAAAAGAACTACTAATCGTAAAGGACAAAGTAGTCGTCGAAGAACAAATACAGGGAATAGAAATGGTAAAAACTATAGTCAAAACAAGAAAACTTCAGCAGTAAAGAAACCACAAACTAAAGTAACACCAAAAGAAGAAAAATCAGTAACAGAGGTTAAAAAAGAAGTCGAAGAAAAAGCATTACTTGAAGAAGTTTCACCTAAAGAAGTAGAAAAAGAAGTAGTAGATTCTGCAGCTGAAAAGCATGAAGCATTAGAAAAAACAATTATTTTTGATGGAGTACAAGATAAGAATCTTGATGATGTCGTTGACAAGTTAGAAGAGGATAATGTTGTTTTAGAAGATAAGGTTATTAAAAGAAGTAAAACAAAAAGAGCAGTTATTGTCTTATTAATTATTGCAATTGTTGTTATTTTAATAGCAGCTACTTGTTATGTAGTAAATAATGAAAATATTAATTCTTCAACGCAAAATTTAAAAGAAAATATATATCAGAAAGTAAATAAAGTAATAAAAAATGATGGTGAATTAACTTCAAAGCAAGAACCAGAATCTTTGGAAGAAGATTATGAACATATTGAAACAATTTCTTTAGCTGATTTGGAAAAAAAAATTGTTGATAAAGAAGATATGGTTGTTTTGATAGCTAGTACAAATTGTTATTATAGTGCGGCTTATGAACCAATAGTTGATGAAGTATTCGCAGAAAATGATAAAGTAGCTTATCGTATAAATGTTACTACTTTAAGCGATGATGAAGCACAGAGATTGGCATCATATTATCACGTTCAACATACACCAACGATATTTAGTATTAAAGATGGTTATATAACTGCTGAGCTTTCAAGAACAACAACTAAAGAAGATTTAGATAAATGGTTAAAAGCCCTTTAAGAGAGAAAAAACAACTATAACGAAAAATTATAGTTGTTTTTATTTTTAGTTATAGCAAATCTTGACAAACAAAATAAAATGCTTATAATAAAAACCAATTCCAAAGGGGGGCTTATTTATGGCATTACCATGTAATAATCTAAACCTTAACTTGTACAGGGTATTTTATGTTGTAGCAAAGACAAAGAGTTTTTCTGAATCATCTAGAACATTACATATATCGCAACCAGCAATTTCTAAACATATTCAGAATTTAGAATATGAACTTAATACATTGTTATTCTATCGTACAAATCGTGGAATAGAATTAACACCAGAAGCAAAAGCATTATTTAATTATGTGGAAAAGGCTTATAATTTTTTAATGCTTGGCGAAAAAGAATTACAAGAAGGAAAAGAGTTAATGAAAGGTAAAGTCTCAATAGGCGTTCCTACTTATATTAGTGTTTATTATTTAAATGATTATGTCAAAAAGTTTATGCAAGAGCATCCTAATATTGTTATAAAGATGACTAATCGTGATACAGATACTTTATTTGATTTATTTTATCAACATACTTTAGATTTATTAGTTATTCCAGGATATACTAATTATATAAAAAATGCTAAAGATTTAAAGGCAATAGAAATAGCGCATGAAAAGTATTGCTTTGTTTATAATAAAGATAAATTTGAAGATCCAAAAGTTTCTAATTTAGAAGAATTATCGACGAAGCCGCTTTTGTTACCAGTTAAAACGACAGAACAAAGAAAACAAATTGAAGAATGCTTTAATCGTAAAGGTTTAACAACTGATCCCATTATGGAATTAGAAACAAATGAAATGATGTTAAACTATGTTAAAGAGGGAATGGGAATTGGTTATATGTTAGAGAGTATAGCTAAAACAGATGATTCTTTACAAATAATTGAGTTGGTTGAGGAATTACCACGTGAACCAATTACGATTGTTTATAATGAAACAACATTAACTAATTCATCTAAAGAATTTATTAATTTAATTACTCATATTGATTAATTTTAGATATAACTATAAATTATAGGTATATAATTTATTTGTTCTTTTAGTTATATTTTGAAAATGATATATTTATGAAGTGATTTAGAAAGGTGATAAATAATGGAAGACAATATAATTCAAATGCATGATACTTGGCTTGCCGTTAATTCCATAGTTGGTTGTACAAATGGTTGTAAGTATTGTTTTTTACAAGCAACTGGTGATAATTTAAGTAAACCAAGAATTTTAGTTCCGGCTTCTGAAGCAATTGATAAATTAAGTAAATCTAAATATTATAATGAAAATATTCCAGTATGTTTATTACCTAATACTGATCCTTTTTTGAATAATAGTAATATTAGTTATACGAAAGAATTAATTAGTGAATTAGCTAGTAAGAAGTTTTTTAATCCAATAATTTTAATAACGAAGTGTTTTATTTCCGATGAGTTTATTGATTATCTTAAGTCTTTAATCGATAAGGGAATGAAATTCGTTATTTATTTAAGTTATTCAGGTTTAGGAAAAAAATATGAACCGAATATTAATTATGAAGATATAAAAAGTAATTTTAAGAGATTACATGAAAATAATATTCCAATAGTTCATTATTTTAGACCATTTTTACCAGAGAATTCTGATCCTAAAAAAATTAAAGAAATTTTAGATTTTGTATCACAATATACAAATGTTTCAGTAACAACTGGTTTAGCTTTAAGAAAAGATTTTATTGATAAAATAGATTTTTGGGATGTAACAAAGACTAAAAAAGATGAATGTTTAAAAGCTATTAGTTTATGGCCAGAACAAGCTTATAATTATTTGTTTGAAAATTATACACATACGCAAAATAATTTTCAAACTAATACATGTGCTTTAGCAGAAACTTTAAAAAGACCTAGTCCAGGTTATTATGGAACAATAGAATGCCAAAAGTATAATCACTGTTCTAAAGAACAAAGAGCGTTATGTGCTAGTTTTAAAAATAGTAATAGTGATATAAAAGATAAATTACATAATTTATTAGTTCGTTTAAATATTGATACAGATGGTATGGAAGTTATTATCGAAGATAATGGTATTTTAATTAAAAATGCGGATATTAAAGCAGGAGATGCTTCTTATTTAACTTTTGCTTTAGGTAAAAAAGTTACGATTGATAAGAAGAGAGATGATGATAATGTCTTTAATTCATCATTTACTAGTGCAAAATATTTGATAATAAAATAAAAAGTAGTATAATGTTTATACTAACTTTTTTATTTAAAGGGGCGAAAAAATGAAAAACATTAGAAAGTTTATCGATACGAAGTTAGAAAAAGCTGTATCTTTAAAAGAACAATTTAAAGTTTTAGAAAAGAAAGACTGGAATAGTTTAACTGTTTTATTAGAACTTAATATTCAGTTAAATCATCTATATAATGTTTTTACAAGTAATGAGGCGATTAATGAAGAAGGTCGTGTAATAGATAATTTAGGCGATGAGATAAGTGATGTCTTATTACAATTATCATATCTTTCTTATTTAGAGAAAATTGATTTTTCTTCTTTAGATAATTATCAAGATTATACATATGATAGATTAGAAGGTTTAAGTATTTTATTTGGTCAATTAACAGAAGTATTTCTAGAAGATTACGAATATCGTTTTGCTAAAGCTCGTCCGGGATTTGCAACTCATAAAGAGTTTATTACTGATCGTATAATAAAAATGTTTATTATAGTATCTAATATCGCTGATAAATATAATTTAAATATTTTAAGTGAGTTTGATACGATGTATGATGATGCAACTAACTTTATTAAAAAGAGTATAGGTAAATAATATGGAATATGTTGATGTTTTTGATGAAGATTATCATTTAATAGGAAAGGCAACAAAAAAAGAAGTTCATGAAAAAGGATTATGGCACCAAGTTTTTTCGTGTTTATTAGTTGATACGGAAGAAAATAAAGTTTATTTACAATATAAAAATGCTTCACATAATGATGTAGCGCATAAGAATAAAATAGATATCTCTGTTGGGGGACATTTACTTAAAGGAGAAAAAGTAGAAGATGGAGTACGTGAGATTAAAGAAGAGGCTTCTTTAGATGTTCCTTTTGATAAACTTGTATACGTAGGAATACGTAGAATAGATAAATATATTAATGATAATTATCAGATAAGAGAGTTTTCCCATCTTTTTATTTATGATAGTAAATTTAATTTAGAAGAATTAAAAAGTGTTGATGATGAAGTATTATATTTTGTCCAATTTGATATTGACGAATTAATTAATTTTGTTAAAAAGCCAACGATAATTAAAGGATTAACTAAAGATGGTATTAAAGAATTTGGAGAAGACGATTTTATTAAAGCTTATATAGAAGATGATCATTTATATTTAAATTATTTATTGTTAGTTAAGATGTATATGAATAATGAACCATTAGATAAAATAAAGTGGTCTAATATTGTAAAGGAGTAAGCTCCTTTTTAATTTGGACTTTTATAGACTAATAATAAAAAAAATGCTAAAATAACTAAAGGTGATGCCAAATGTTAAAAATCGATAAATTAACTGTTTATGCTGATAATAAAGAAATATTAAAAGATTTTTCTTTAGAAATTAAAGATGGGGAAACTCATGTTTTAATGGGAACTAATGGGGCTGGTAAAAGTACGATTTGTCGTGCTATTTTAAAAGATCCTAATTATACAGTAACAGCTGGAGAAATAAATTATAATGATCATAATTTAAAAGATTTAACAACGACAGAAATAAGTCGCTTAGGAATGATGATGATTAGTCAAAGTCCAATTGCGATTGAAGGGGTTACTAATGCAGAAATGTTACGTATGGCTTTATCAGAAAAAACAGGAGAACATATTGATATCTTTAAGTTTTCTAAACAAGCTAGAGAGATATGTGAAAAGTTATCAATACCTGAAAGTTTTTTACATCGTGATATTAATAGTGGAATGTCTGGTGGCGAAAGAAAGAAAAATGAGTTATTACACATTTGGATGTTAAAACCTAGTTTCTTGATTTTAGATGAAGTTGATTCAGGATTAGATGTTGATGCTTTAAAATTAGTTGCTAATTCAATTAAAGAATATCAAGAAGAAACTAATTGTTCTATATTATTAATTACGCATAATCCAAAATTATTAGAAATATTAAAACCAACTTATATACATATTTTAGCTGATAAGAAAATAGTTAAAACGGGTGATGCTAGTTTAGCAAGTGAAATTGAAAAGTACGGTTTTAAAGAGTTTCTTGATGAAAATGATATAGAAAGAAATTAAAAAAATGAATAAACTAGTAATAGATAAAGAAAATAATATAGATATAAAAGATAACGCTTTAATTTTAGATATTAAAACATCTAATTTAACAATTAATTGTCAGGGAAAAGTATTGTTACAAGAAGTGCAAAAGAATGAAGATGAAAATTTTCATTTGACAATTAATGTTTTACCACATAGTTCTTTAATATATAATCGTTTTATGATACATAAGATGATGAATAATCATATAATTATTAATCAACATCAAGATAGTAAAGTAAATTTTAATTATTCATTTATAGCGCATGATGAATGTAATTTGAAGTTTGATTGTAATTTAACGGGAGATAATAATGAAACGGAGATTAAAGTAGCTGCAGTAACGGAAGATAAGGGCGCAGCTATTATTGAGTCAACTGCTGATACTAAACCAAAGATAAAAGAAAATAACTTAATTGAAAGTATTAAAGTATTAGTTTTAAATAATGAAGAAAGTAGATGTATACCTAATTTATTAGTTGCTTCTAATGAAATAGAAGTTAATCATGCTGCAACAATTAGTTCAATTCCTAAAGATTATATGTTTTATTTAAATAGTAAAGGAATAAGTAATGAGAATGCTACGAAATTAGTTAAGAATGGTTATCTTTTAAGTAATTTAGCAAGTAATAAAGAATTAAGTGATCAAATAAAAGAGTTTATAGGAGGTGAATAATAAATGAATCGTGAAGATTTTCCAATGGTGAGTACTGGTTATATCTATTTAGATAATGGTGCGACCACATGGAAACCGCAAGTAGTTATTGATAAGATAAATGATTATTATACAAAGTTTACAGCTAATGCCCATAGGGGTGATTATAATATATCTTTAAAAGTAGATAATGAATATGAAAATGCTCGTGATATAGTTAAAGAGTTTATTAATGCAAAAACAAGACAAGAAGTTATTTTTACAAGTGGAGCGACTGATTCGCTTAATTTAGTTGTTGATGGATTCTTTAGAGATAATATTGAAGCAGACGATGAAATAATTATTACCGAAGCAGAGCACGCTTCAAATGTTTTACCTTGGTTTAGATTAGCTAAAGAAGTAGGGGCGAAGGTTAAATACTGTCCTTTAGATGATAATCATTATGTAACATTAAGTAATTTAAAAAAAGTTGTGACAGCGAAGACGAAAGTAATTAGTTTAGCAATGATAACAAATGTTATTGGGGATTTAAGACCGATTAAAGAAATTTGTAAGTTTGCGCATGAACATAATATCTTTGTTGTCGTAGATGGTGCGCAAAGTGTTCCGCATATAAAAACGGATGTTCAAGATTTAGATTGTGACTTTTTAGCTTTCTCTGGACATAAGTTATGTGGTCCAACAGGAATTGGTGTTTTATATGGTAAGTATGAATTATTAGATGATATTGAACCTAAGAACTTAGGTGGCGGAATGAATGAATCATTTGATACAATAGATGATGTTTATTTAAAACCATTACCAACGAGATTAGAAGCTGGAACACCTAATATTGCTGGAGCAATTGGTTTAGGAGCAGCTATTGAGTATCTTGCAGCAATAGGTATGAATAAAATAACGGAGCATGAAAGAAGTTTAAGAAAATATTTAGTGGATAAGTTAAAAGAAATACCTCATATAAAAATAATTAATGAAGAAAGCGATAGTGGAATAGTTGCTTTTAACGTTGATGGGATATTTGCTCAAGATGTAGCAGTTTATTTAGATAAATATAATATTTGTGTAAGAGCAGGTAATCATTGTGCTAAAATATTAAAAAATGAAGTAGGAGTTAAGAATACGGTTCGTATTAGTATCTATTTTTATAATACTAAAGAAGAGTTAGATAAGTTAGTGATGTTATTAAAAGATAAAAATAAGATACTAAATGAAATGTTATAGGAAGTGATAGAATGTTAGATCCTAATCTAAGAAAAGAAATAATAATGGAACATTATTTAAATCCTTTAAATCGTAAGACGATTGAGGATTCTAACTATATTAAAGTAAATACCAATAGTGAAACTTGTATTGATAATATTGATTTATATGTATTATTTGATAAAGATGTAATTAAAGATATTTATTTTAATGGAGAAGCATGTGCAATATCAACTTCAGCAACATCGATTATGATTAAGTTATTAAGAGGTAAAACAATTAGTGAAGCTAAAGAAATAATTAATAATTATAATCAGATGGTTGAAGGCAAAGAGTATAATGAAGATTTACTTGAAGAAGCTTGTTGTTATGAAGAAATTTATAAACAACAAAATAGGGTTGGATGTGCAACAATTCCTTATCGTGGAATCGTAAAAGCTTTAGAAGAATATGAAAAAAGACAGTAATTCTGTCTTTTATTTTGCAAATAAGAATAAGTATATGCTAAGACCACTCATGAAAACGAATAGAAGACCCATTACAGATAAAATAATAGTAGTGGTTTTACTAGCTTCTTTGACGTATATTTCTTCTGGATTATGAGGATTAATCATGATATTGACAATGTCACCAATATTAGGAATATCGATATTGGTATAAATGTCAGCTTTTTTTTGATAAGTTTTATTATTAAAAGAATATTCATAAACAGGTGCAAAAACTTTAGTATTATCACTATATGATTCGTTTAACCCAATTACTTTAGCAGTTAGATTTAAAGTAGTCTTTTTTAATTTAACTTTTTTTAAGATTGTGGGAACAAACATTAAACAAAGACCGATAATCATAAAAACACTAAGAACTAATAGGGGGATAACTTTTTCCCAATTAATATTTATAGTAGGTTTCATCATTAAAAGAGGAATAATGATTAAAGCTAAACCTACGAGGATAAAAATTATTCCGGGCCATAGTTTATTAAAGACAGCAACTAAACCAAAGACTAAGAAATATTGGCCAAAACAAATAACCATATAGTATTGGTTAATTTTGCTAAAATAGAAAATTAAACCTAGGGAAACGAAAAACCAAATTAAAAAGATAAGACCAAATATTGAACTCATAATTTGTTTAGGACTTTTAGGTTTAATAATTTCTTTTTTATCAAGAGTATAGATATCGCCACTATTATTATTTTTGATAGTATAAAATTGTTCATGTTTTTCAAGAATCAAACAATTATGTTCTTTTTCATATGATAACTCTTCGTCGTTTTTAGTAAAATCATTGTTCATTTTATCACCTTATTTATTTTAGAATAAAACATTTTATGGTTTGGTGCAATAAAATGAATAAAAATAATTATTTATAGACATAATAAAATTAGAAAGGAAGATAAAATGAAAAAAGTACCAGAAATGATATCGACTAAAGATTTAACTTATTTAGAAGATCAATTTAATTGGCATTTTACCTTAGTAAAAAAAGCTAATACATATAGCCATTTAGTTCAAGATGAAACAATTAGTAAATACTTTTGGGAAGTAGCTAAAAAACATGAAAAAGTTTGTGATAAAATACTTAAGATTCTAGAGGAGGCGATGTAATGGCAACAAAAGTAGCTTGTGATAAAGTTTCTGTAGAAGCAATTAAAGAGATGAATGATCGTGATTTAGTAGTTGATTTTCTATCCTCAGAAAAAGCAATTACATCGAATACAGCAATTGCTTTAACAGAAGCTAGTAATGATAAATTACATAATGAAATATTAGATTTCTTTGATACTGTTAAAGATATACAAGCTGAAACTTATGAATTAGCTTGGAATTTTGGTTGGTATACATTAGAAGAAGCTGAAACAAGTAAGATTAAGCAAAAACAAAAAGATTTACAAACTAAATTAGATGAATTAAATAGTTAAAATAATGTCTTTAAATACATTATTTTTTCTTTGTTTTATAAACATAATATTTATGATATAATAATCAAAGTAGGATAGAGGTATAAAGATGGAAGAAAAAAGATTAGCGATTATTGAACATATTAAGGAACGTTTAGCAACGTTAGAAGAACTAGGAAAAGTTTATTCAGAAGAAAAAATTAATGAATTAGCTTTAAAACTTCTTTCATCTAATAAATCTTTAGACGAAATAAAACAATTAATAGATAATAAATTTTCTAATGAAGTAAGAAAGATTAATCATAATAATCATTTAGCGACTTTAAAAGAGTATTATCTATCAAGTATTGATAAGTTAAGAAAAGGCAATAACTGTTATTTACTTTCTTATGAAGAGGGCGTTAAAGTACTAGAACAAGCTCATCTAAAGGAAGATAAAGAGATAAATCCTTATTTAAAACAAGTAATAGTTAATAAAAATTATGTTGGTTATAAAAAAGATAATAGTGTGATAAATGATTATGAATTAATAATGAGTGATATTGCTTATCTTTTAAAAATAAATTATGCTAAGACTTATCGTGTATTTGATGAAAAGATGGAACCACAAGGTATTTTAAATATTTCTTTTGAAAATAAAAATGAAAGATATTTAACTTTAGAAGAAACATTGAGATTTATTAAAGAAGAATCATCTAATTTTACTCTAAGAACGGAGTTAGAAACTTATCATGATAAAAATATTAAA
The DNA here is from genome assembly GCA_947626095.1 of uncultured Bacilli bacterium. Taxonomy (GTDB): domain Bacteria; phylum Bacillota_I; class Bacilli_A; order RF39; family UBA660; genus Coprovivens. Next base: position 6,490 of record CANQQV010000023.1, on the reverse strand, counting down.
CGTGGTTTAAAGAATGCTAAATCAGTCGAAGATTATCAAAGTAGTATAGATTATGTCTTTAAACTATTTACTTCATTACCAGATATTACAAAGAAAAATATTAATAAATTAAAAAAAGATTATTTAAATATGAAAGTATTTGAAATACTAATTAATAGTTTAAATAATAATTTGAGTAATAGTGGAATAGTAATTGATAAATCGTCATTAAAGTATACTTATGAATTATCGCCTTCATATAATAAATATATAACGAGTATTGATTCGTTAAAAGATAATGAAACAATCTTTAATTTCTTTATTGTTGATAAAAAAGAGTTATTATCTTATCTAATAAATAGTTACTATGAAGATATTAAGGAATTACTTAATTTAATAATTGATAATAAAGATACATTAGTTCCAATTATTAATCAGGTTATTACAGAACATTTAGATTATAAAGAATATAATCGATATTATGATAATATTAAAAATAATATAGCGATGATAGAAGAATTAGTAACTAAGTATAAAGAAAATATTAAAGAATCTAATGATGATAAAGAGTTATATGAAGATAATAATGCGTTATATTATAATCGTATTGCTCCTTTTATTGAAAATTATGTCGAAGCTGATGATGTTAAAGAAGATAAAGGCGGAACTATCCTATTAGCAATAGTAGCAGGAATCTTATTTATAACTATTGTCATTATTATTTTAGCGATTATTGCCGTAAGTAAGTTAGATATATAATTGACATAATCATTAAAAGATTATAAAATAGGTTCATAAATCGTTTTAAAGAAAGATTAGTAGTTTATGACTTTTACGTAGAGAGTCTGTGGATGGTGAAAACAGATTAAAAGAAATAAATGAATCTACTTTCGAGAGCAGTTAATCACTGCCGGTAATGCCGTTATAATATTAAGTTAAATAAAGGATGGTACCGTGCTTTGCACTCCTTAGGGACCATCCTTTTTATTTTTATAGGAGGATATTATGAATAATGAACAAATAACTAAAAGAGATGAAGATTTTGCTAAATGGTATACGGATGTTATTCGTGTAGCTGATTTAGTTGATTATTCAAGTGTTAAAGGTAGTATGATTATTCGTCCTTATGGATATGCAATATGGGAGAATATGGTTGATGTATTAGATAAGGAATTTAAAAAATTAGGTCACCAAAATGTGCAAATGCCAATGTTTATTCCTGAAAGTTTATTACAAGTAGAAAAAGATCATGTAGCTGGTTTTGCACCTGAGGTTGCTTGGGTAACTCATGGGGGAGAAGAAAAGTTAGAAGAGCGTATGTGTGTGAGACCTACTAGTGAAACACTATTCTGTGATCATTTTAAAAAGATTATTAAATCGTATCGTGATTTACCACTTTTATATAATCAATGGTGTACAATTGTAAGATGGGAACGTACCACAAGACCTTTCTTAAGAAGTCGTGAAATACTATGGCAAGAAGGTCATACAATGCATGCGACTAAAGAAGAGGCTTTAAAGGAAACTTTAACGATGTTAAAAGTTTATGAAGACTTTCAAAGAAACTATTTAGCAATGCCAGTTATTGTTGGTAAGAAAACTGATAAAGAAAAATTTGCAGGTGCTGAAGAAACTTATACTATTGAAGCAATGATGTATGATGGCGTAGCTTTACAAAATGGTACCAGTCATTACTTTGGTCAAGGATTTGCGAAAGCTTTTGATATTAAGTTTTTAAATAAAGATAACAAACTAGAAACACCATATCAAACATCGTGGGGTTGTACAACGAGAATGATTGGTGGCCTTATTATGACACATAGTGATGATGCTGGTTTAGTTCTACCACCAAAGATTGCGCCAATTAAAGTTGATTTAATTCCGATTAAAGAGAATGATAAAGTAAATGACTTAATAAATGAATTAAAATTGAAATTAGAGGAGTCGGGAATATCGTATATTGTTGATAATAGTGATAAATCACCGGGATTTAAATTTGCGAATGCTGAAGTAAAAGGTTATCCATTACGTATTGAAATAGGTCCTCGTGATTTAGAAAATAATGAAGTAACAATTGTGAGACGTGATACTTTAGAAAAGATTAAAGTTAAAACGGAAGATATTGTTAGGGAAATAATTAAATTACTCGATTTAATTCAAGAAAATTTATATAATCGTGCGTTAAAGAGAAGAGATAGTATGATATATAATTTAAAGACTTATGAGGAACTTGAAGAAATGAGTAAAAAGCAAGGTGGATTTGCTTATGTTAATTGGTGTGGCGATGTGGCTTGTGAAAATAAAATTAAAGATGATTTAGGTTTAAAGTCGCGTTGTATACCTTTTGATAATCATGAACCAGATGGAAAATGTATCTGTTGTGGTAAAGAAGCTAAAACGAAAATCTATTTTGGAAAACAATATTAGGAGGAGATAAATATGATAGATATTAATTTAATAAGAGAAAATAAAGATTTAGTAAAAGAAAATATTAAAAAGAAATTTCAAGATGCGAAGTTACCTTTAGTCGATGAAATCTATGATTTAGATGTTGAGTATCGTAATACAAAACAAAAAATGGATGAAGCGCGTGCTGAAAAGAATAAGTTAAGCGCTGAAATTGGTAGCTTAATGCGTGAGAAAAAAGTTGATGAAGCTAATAAAGTTAAAGATAAAGTAGCTAAAATGGGTGAAGAAATTGATACTTTAACGAAAAAAGAAGAGGAATTAGCAACAACGATTAAAGAAAAAATGATGGTTATACCAAATATTATTGCTGATGATGTACCTATTGGAGAAGATGATACGAAGAATGTTGAATTAAAAAGATTTGGCGAGCCTGTTGTACCTGATTATGAAATTCCATACCATGCTGATATTTTAGAAGGAGTTATGGGATTAGATAAAGAAGCTAGTGGTCGTACTAGTGGCGAAGGTTTCTACTATTTAACAGGTGATATTGCAAGATTACATTCAGCAATGCTTACTTATGCTAGAGATTTCATGATTGATCATGGGTTTACTTACTGCTTACCACCATTTATGATAAGAAGTGATGTTGTAACAGGTGTTATGTCATTTGCCGAAATGGATGCGATGATGTATAAAATTGAAGGCGAAGATCTATATTTAATCGGTACTTCAGAACATTCAATGATTGGTCGTTTTAAAGATCAAGTATTAAAACCTGAGAATTTACCATATACTTTAACTAGTTATTCTCCATGCTTTAGAAAAGAAGGTGGAGCACATGGCTTAGAAGAAAGAGGAGTATATCGTGTTCATCAATTTGAAAAACAAGAAATGATTGTTATTTGTGAACCAGAAGATTCTAAAGAATGGTATGAAAAGATGTGGCAATTAACAGTTGAGTTCTTTAGAAGTATGGATATTCCTGTTAGACAATTAGAATGTTGTAGTGGAGACTTAGCTGATCTTAAATATAAATCTTGTGATATTGAAGCTTGGTCACCTAGACAACAAAAATACTTTGAAGTAGGAAGTTGTTCTAATTTAACTGATGCCCAGGCTAGAAGATTAGGTATTCGTGCTAAAGGAGAAAAAGGAACATATTATTTACATACTTTAAATAATACTGTTGTAGCATCACCTCGTGGTTTAATAGCTTTAGTAGAAAATAATTACCAAAAAGATGGCAGTATTTTAATTCCTAAAGTATTACAACCATATATGGGTGGTAAAGAAAAAATAGTACCAAATAAATAGTGTTTAAGCACTATTTTTTTCTTGATTTTTAAATAAAAGTTAAAGTGTAAAAAAATAACTTTAATAATAAAAAAAGTATGATATAATAAAAATAGTATGATAGGGGTAGTAAAGGTTAGATTGGATGTGATTCTAGATGGGTTTATTAGACAAACTTAAAAAGAAAGATGAAGAAAAGGTAGTAGCAGAACCGCAAAATAGTATAGAACAAGGGGCGGCGATTGAGCAAGCAGCGCAAGCGGCTGCTGTAGCAGAGGCTACTAGTCAAGAATCAGTATCCGAAACATCTGCACCTGCTCCAGAAATACCAAGTTTTGATAACATTTTTAATGCAAGTCCAGGTAATTTAATAATGCCTGATAATCCAAATCCAGCACCAGAAGAGCCAGCGCCAGTGGATATGCAGATTCAAAATGTTAATGATACGGAGGCACCACTAGGTAACGTTCAAGAAACAGCGGCAGTTGTTGATAATCCAAATCCAGCGCCAGCTGCTTTAGAAAACAATTTACAAGTGGATCCTAGCACGATTATAAATGATGAAGAAAATAAAGAAGATACAATAACGCAAATGATATATGATGCAGTTGTTCAAGAAGAAAAAGCTGAAGAAGCAAAAGACGCTCAAGATTCTGAACCTGTAAAAGATACAGCTGTTCCAGTAAAAGAAGAAACAGTTAGTAATGATTCATCATCAACTGTAGTTGACTTAACTAATAAGGATGAGTTTGTTGAAGCAACAGATTTAGATGCAAATGGTAATGTTGTTACCGAAACTAAAAATGATGTTGTTATAGAAGGTGAAGTAGCTCCTGAAGTTGTAAGTGAAACACCAGTGGTACAGGAAGTACAACCAACAGAACCAGTTGTAGCAGAACAACCAGTTGAAGAAATTGCACCTGAAGTAGTAAGTGAAACGCCAGTAGTAGAAGAGGTACAACCAACTGAAGAGGTAGTAGCTGAACAACCAGTTGAAGAAACTGCACCTGAAGTAGTAAGTGAAGCACCAGTAGTAGAAGAGGTACAACCAACTGAAGAGGTAGTAGCTGAACAACCAGTTGAAGGACCTGCACCTGAGGCAGTAAGTGAAGCACCAGTAGTAGAAGAGGTACAACCAACTGAGGAGATAGTAGTTGAGCAACCAGTTGAAGAACCTGCACCTGAAGTAGTAAGTGAAACGCCAGTGGTAGAAGAAGTACAATCGGCAGAATCAGTTGAAACTGAACAACTAGTTGATGAATCAGTTCCTGAAGCGATAAGTGAATCACCAGTAGTTGAAGAAGTTCAACCAACAGAACCAGTTGTAGAAGAACAAAAAGATTCTGATGTTGTTGTTTTACAATCGGAATCTGTTGAAGAAGATAGTAAAGATGATTCTACTTCTGAAGAAATAAAACCTGCTCCAGCAACACCCATCGTTGATATAGAAATTAGTGAAGGTAATGTTCCTGAAGATATTACAGAAGAACATGAAACCGATGCGATTCCAGTTGCTAATGTTTCTGATGTTCCAATAATTGAAAATGAAGAAGAACAATCACAAGAAATTCTTGATATAACTGAGCAAGAACAGTTTATTCCAGAGGAAATAGCTGCTAATCAACAAAATATTGTTGAGTTAGATTCAAATAAAGAAACAAGTGAAAAAGAAGATACTAATGAAGTAGTTCAATTAAGTCCTAATGTAGAAGAAAAACAGGATGTAGAAGATAAACAAGTTCAAGTAGAGCCTATGGTAGAAACTGAGGTTAAGCAAGAAGAAGTTGTTGAACCAGTAATTAGTGAAGTAGAACCAATTGTTGAACCAGTTGTAGAAGAAAAACCAGTACCAATTATTGTTGAAGAAACTGATAATGATATAAAAGTTATTGATGATCAGGAAGAAGAAAATGCTTCTATTCAAAATATTGAAATATCACCAATAATTGAGGAAAAAGAAGATAATATAGAAGAAGTAGTAAGTGAAGAAACAGAAGAAAAACCTGTTATAGAAGAAGTTAAAGAAGTAGTAGATATAGCACCAACAGAGGAAGAAGTATTACCAGTTATAGAGGAAACATCAGAAGAAGTACCAGAAGTTAAAGAAGAACCAGTTGTTGAAATATCTAGTAGTGAAGAAGAAAATGGTAAGGAAGTAACTGAATCAGAAGGAATTGCACCAATTATTGAAGAAACTGAAGAACAAATCTTACCAGTTATAGAGGAATCTATAGAGGAAATTATTTCTGATGTTAAAACTGAGGAAGTTGTAGAACCAGTAATAGAAGAAACAAATGAAAATGTGGTATTGCCAGTAATTGATGAGACTGAAACTTCAGAGGATTTACCAGTTGAAGTGAAGATTGAAGAAATACCGGAACCTGAAGAGCATACTGAAGAAAATATACCAGTAATGCCAATTATTGAAAATACAGATGATGTTCAAAATAATGTTGATCAGATAAATGAATTAACGGAAATTAATCCGGATGATATTCAGTTTACAGTTGAGCAACCAACTGCTCCAGAAGCACCAACTACATTATTTAGTGAACCAACATTTACACCAACTTTTGAACAAACAGAAGATAATTCTGAAGAGTTACTAAGACAAGCTGCTTCTTATGTTGAAGAACCTGTACCAACTAAGTTCTGTGATAATTGTGGTACTATATTAACAGGAGATTCTAGTATTTGTCCAAGTTGTGGTGAACCAATCGATTAAAAAGGGTTCTTTGTCAAATAGTGTTGGTAAACAATAAATTTGATAAATGAATTGCTTTGTTAAGGGTGATGTAAGTCATCC
>CANQQV010000022.1 GCA_947626095.1 uncultured Bacilli bacterium | reverse complement strand
GTATTCCACCACATAATGCTTATGAAAGATTCTTAGATAAAACTTTTAATCGAGATTATCTATATAATATGTTTAACAACAATTGGAGTGATTAAATGAAAATATTAATTTTATCGTGTAATACAGGTGGCGGCCATAATTCATGTGGTCGCTATATTCAAAGTGAGTTTCAATTAAATAATATTGAATGTGATTTTATAGATTATTTTAGTATTTTAGGTAATAAGTTGTCAAAAGAAGTAGAAAAGTTATATTTGAAATCGACTAAAGGAGAAGGGCGTATATTTAAAAATGTGTATAAACTAGGTGAAAATTATAATAAAACGGGTTTACCTAGTCCGGTTTATGAATTAAATAAATTGGCTAAACACAAATTACAAGAATATCTTGAAGATGGTGGGTATGACTTAGTTATTTGTCCTCATTTATTTCCATCTATGGCAGTTACGGCTTTAAAGAAAAATGGTTATGATATTAAACTTATTAATGTAGCAACAGATTATACTAATATTCCTTTTTGGAATGAAACTAAACCAGATTACTTTATTATACCTGCTAAATCTTTAATAAATGAATTTACGAGTAAGGGAATAGATGAAAAAGTTTTATTGCCATTAGGTATTCCTGTTTCTTCTACTTTTCAAAAGGTAAATAGTAATTTAAAGTTAAAAAAAGATAAACCTAATATTTTAGTTACCTCTGGTAGTATGGGCTTTGGTAAACTAAAAGATATTGTTAAAAAGTTATTAGAAAATATTGATGCTTATATAATAGTAATATGTGGTAATAATGAAAAGTTATATCAACAATTATTAAAGATAAAAAATGATAAATTAATAGTTAATGGTTATGTTAATAATATGAATGCTTATATTAAAGAGTGTGATATAGTTTTAACTAAACCTGGGGGACTTACAAGTACTGAGGTAGCGGTTTTAAATAAACCAATGATTCATATCATGCCGATACCTGGAGTAGAAAACTATAATGCTAACTTTTTTAAAAACAATCATTTAAGTTTGGTATCTATGACGATAGATGAAATAATTGCTAATACTAATTTATTATTAAATAATAAGAAGTTACAAAAAGAATTAGTTGATAATCAAAAAAAGATAATTAATAAAAAGGCAGCTGATGAATTAGTGTCTTTTGTTAAGAAAAATCTTTGATATAATATTAATAGAAAGAGTGATAAAATTGAAAAAGAATATAAAAGTTACAGAAGCAATATTTCCTATGCCCGTCCTAATGATTGCAACATATAATGAAGATGGTAGTGTTAATGTGATGAATGCGGCTTGGGGAACAATGATTGATCGTGATGTAGTTGGTTTAAATCTAACTGAATCACATAAAACTGTACAAAATATTAAAGCAAGAAAGGCCTTTACTGTTAGTATTGCTGATGCTAAACATGTTAAAGAAGCTGATTACTTTGGTGTAGTATCAGGGAATAATACACCTAATAAATTAGAAAATAGTGGTTTAACAGCAACTAAATCAAGTAAGGTAGATGCCCCAATTATTAATGAATTTCCAATATGTATGGAATGTGAATTTATTGAATATCAAAATAATACATATGGTATTGGTGTAGTAGGTAAAGTAGTAAATGTTTCAGCTAATGAAGAAGTAATGAACGGGGATAATGTTGATATTACTAAAGTTGAAGCAATAGCATTTGATCCATATACACATGGTTATTATGAAGTAACTAAAAGAGTTGGTAATGCTTTTAAAGATGGTTTTGAATTAAAAAAATAATTGGAGTATTTTATGATGGATAATAATCAAGCTGTAGTAATACCTGAAGGATGGACTTATTTTGCGCATCGAACTAATACAGAAAGATGGCAAGAAGAACCTTTTAGTAAAACATCTATTCATTTAACGAAATTAATGAGTGTTGTAACGGAAAGAGATATTTATCGTGAATTAGAAGATTATGGTCCAGATCATTATCAAGGATATAGTTCTGGTAATGGTACACCTTTTGAAATAAGATGTTTAATTTGCAATTTACCTTATTTAAGAACTTTAAGCGATGATAATGAAATGAAAGGCGTAATGCTTCATGAGTTTTATTATGATCGACGTAATTTCGGGGGATGTTATGGGCAACGACATCATAGTATTCCAAAAGATGAAGAATTAGTTGTTTTAGGTATTAGTGATTATGATGAAGTCTTTAAGAAAAGAACCAAAATAATTTGGACGATTCCTAAAAGATTTATAAAGTTTTATAAAGAGGAAGTAAATAAAAATAATAATCGAATTATTAGTTTTGTTCCACAAAATATAGAGGAAGAAAATAAGACAAACATAGTTATTTTATAGCATATAAAAAATAAAGTTTTTCACTTTATTTTTTTTGGTTCATCTTTTTTAAAAGTTAAAGGAAAGTTAGGATCAGAACTGTTAACTATTTTGATACCAAGTATTGTAGCATAACTTTCAATTGTGGCGATAAATTCTTGAAATTCTTCCCTTGTTAAAAAGGTAAAAGTAGATAACTTAATAAAACCATCTACTTCTTTTAAGTCATAAGGAATTCCTATAGCTTCAATTTGACTAAAAGGAATTGAATCTTTTACTTGACGTTCATCAATAATATCACTATATCTTTTATCTTTATTTTCACGTCTTAATCTTATTAAATTAAAACGATCTTGAGTTTCAGTAGAATGTATAAAGATAGGTGTTTCAACTTCTATATTAGGAGATATTACAAAGCAAAAATTATTTAAAATATATTTATGAAAGGCGTTATTAGGATATTTTTCATAAATGTCTTCACCTAAATATTCACAAATACTTATATAATCATTTTCATTAAAACCAGTATTATTAATAACATTTCGTTTAGTAGCTGATTTAATTTCACCATCTCTTATTATTTCTAAGACCTTTTTGGTTACTAAACCATTTATTACACCATGATAATACATACGAATCACCAATAGTATAGTAGCATGGGGTAGTATTTTTTTCAAATTTTCACAATTAACTTAAGGTATTCATGGTATAATAAAGGCATAAATGTTGCTTAGTAAGTTAGGAAGTGAATTATGGATCAAGAGCGTATTGGTAAATTTATTAAAGAACTAAGAAAAAAGAATAATCTTACGCAAAAAGAATTAGCAGATAAATACAACGTAACTTATCAAGCAGTGAGTAAGTGGGAGAATGGTAAAAACTTACCGGATAAATCTTTGATAAAACAAATGAGTAAAGATTTTAATATTAGTATAGATGATTTGTTTGAGGGAGAATATAGTAAGAAAAATATTAAGAAGAAAAATATTTATCTTATTTCTTTAATAATCATTATTATTGTAATTATTTTAGTTGCTGTATTATTAGTTATTCATCACAACGATAATGATAGTTTTGTATTTAAAACTTTATCAGCTAATTGTTCTAATTTTAATATAAGTGGTAGTATTGCTTATAATGATTCAAAATCTTCGATTTATATAAGTAATGTTAGCTATTGTGGTGGCGATGATAATAAGGAATATAAAGAAATAAAATGTACTTTATATGAAAATAATAATGATTCTAATAAAGTTATTGATACTTATAATTATGATGAAGATACAAAAATAACTTTGGAAGACTTCTTACAAGAGGTATCATTTACGATAGACAATTATCAAAAAGTATGTAAGAGTTATACGAAAGATAGTTTATATTTAGAAATAGAAGCAAAAGAAGAAAATGATGCAATAACAACTTATAAAATACCATTATCACTTAAAAGTGAATGTAAATAATAAATTCAACTTTTAGTTGAGTAAATTCAACCTTTTATTTATTTTTATTTTTTTAAAATATATTATAATTAGTTTTGAAAGGAGTAAATTAGATGAAAAAGAAAGTTTTAATAATTGTTTCAGTTGTCATTTTATTATTAGTTTTAATAGTAGGAGGTTATTTTATATTTTTTAACAAACCAGATAAACCAGAAAATAAAAATGAAGATGCTTTAAGATTTAAAGAAGAATATGAAAAATTAAATAATACAGTTAGACAATCTGATGGTGCTAATTATAATAATGTTAGTGTTCCAGAAGATAATCCAATTAAATATATTTCTGTTGATGAAGCTATTGATTTACTTGATAGTAAGAAAACAATTATTTATGTAGGAGCTAACTGGTGCCCATGGTGCCGTAATATGCTTGCTCCAATGTTTGATGTAGCTAAAGAATTGGAAATAGATACTATTTATTATCTAGAATTAGATGATGATAAATCTAATTATGAAGTTAAAGATGGAGAATTAAAAAAGGTTAATAATGGATCTGATAGTTATTATAAGTTATTAGATGAATTAAAAGATTATTTAAGAGATTATGAATTAACTGATGATGAAGGTAAAACTTATAGTACAGGTGAAAAAAGAATATATATTCCATTCTTTATTACAATTAAAAATGGTGGGATTGTTGAAGCTAAAGGAATAAGTAGAACATTAGAAGAAGGACAGGATAAGTATTCAGAAATGACTGATAAACAATATAATACTTTATACGAAGAATTCTATAATACTTTTAGTAAAGTATATCCTTCAGATTCAACATGTCCAGTTGATGATGAATGTAATTAGTAAGCAATCATATAAAGATTGCTTTTTTCGTGGTATAATATTCTTGAAAGAAATGGTGAGTAAAATGAGTAAAGAGAGATTATTTAAATTTTTAACTTTAGTTTTTGCAATTTTGACTTTTATAGGAGCTGGTTATGTTCTTATTAATAAAGGACAAGTAAATGCTGGTTATGCGGTAGTACCATGTTTATTTTGTATTATATTTTCTTGTTTATGTCCATCTAAGAAAAAGAGTGGTAAGAAGAAGGGTAAAAGAAAATAAAAGATGAATAAAGATGTAATAATTGAAACAGAAAGATTAATATTAAGACAATGGCAAATGAATGATGTTTTAGATATGGTTGAAGGTTTAAATAACATTAATGTTACTAAATGGTTAGCAGGAGCACCATTTCCGTATACTGAACAAGATGCCATTAATTTTATTCGAAATACGATAGATAATAATTTATATAATATGGCAATTGTTTTAAAAAGGGAAAATAAAGTTATTGGTGGTACTCAGTTAACAAATATTGATATGAATAATGGTACTGCTGGTGGGGGAATATGGCTGAATGAAAAGTATCAAGGTTTAGGTTATGGAACAGAAGCTTTTGGAGCTAGAATTAAATATGCTTTTGAAGTATTAGGTCTTAGAAGATTAGAAAATGGTTATTTTAAAGATAATGAAAAATCGCATAAGATGCAATTAAGATTTGGTTATAAAGATGAAGGTATTAGAAGACAAAGATTCTTATCTAAAGCGACTGGTAAACTAGAAGATGAATATATTACAGGTTTATTGAAAGATGAATGGATTAAATAAGTATAGAGGAGAAAAAAATATGGGAAGAAGAATGAGAGTAAGACCATCTAAGTTTCAATCAACAATAGGATTTATAGGTAGCTTAGTATTTAGTGTTATAGGAATTGGGTTACTGATAGGTTTTAGAAATAATATGATTTTTATATTTTTCTTATTATGGACACTAATTGCTTTTATACAAACGGCTTTTTATGGAATCAATCTATTTACGAAAAAAGGAATCTCTTTATATAGTGTTAGTATTGAAGATGATAAAGAGAAAAAGAAGGATAAATAATTATGGATATTAAAGTAATAACTATTTGTGGTAGTATGAGATATGCTAAAGAAATGATGAAAATAGCTGAAGAATTAGAATTAGAAAAAGGTTATGCGGTTATTCAATGTGTTTATAATGTTGATGGTAAAAAATATGAAGGGCTTGATGCTAGTACTTTAGATAGAATTCATCGTAAGAAGATTGATATTAGTGATGCCATATATGTTGTTAATATTGATGGCTATATTGGTAGTAGTACTAAAAAGGAAATAGAATATGCTAAAAAGAATAATAAAGAAATAATATATCACGAACCGATAGAGGAGCAGACTATATAAAAAAGTTTGCTTTTTTCATGGTATAATAATTAGTAAGAAAAATTATAATTAGAAGGCATGTACTATGAATAAAGAAGAAATATATGACTTTATAAAAAGTAAAAATATATGGTATGAAATTACAGAACATAAAGCAGTTTATAATATGCAAGAATTAAATGATGTTGATTTACCATATAAAGAAGCTGATGGTAAAAATCTTTTCGTTAGAGATGATAAAAAAAGAAATTATTATTTAATTACACTTAAAGGAGATAAAAAGTTAGACTTAAAATCTTTTAGTGATGAATTTCATACTCGTCGTTTAAGTTTTGCCAGTGAAAATGATTTAATGAATATATTAAATTTAAAACCAGGTTCTGTAACACCATTAGGTTTATTAAATGATAAAGATTTAAAAGTAATTTTCTATTTGGATGAAACGTTCTTAGAAGATAATGGGATAATCGGTGTTCATCCAAATGATAATACTGCAACTATTTGGTTAAAAGCTCGAGATCTAATTAATATTATTAAAGATCATGGTAATCAAGTAAATATAATAAATGTAGATAAAGTAAACCTCTAGTATGTTTAAAAAGTAATTAAAAAATATTATATTTCTTCTTGAAAGGAGAAAAATATATGAATCAAGAAAAAATTGGCAAATTCATTGCTAATGCTAGAAAAGAAAAAAATTTAACACAAGAGGAATTAGCTGAAAAGTTAGGTATTACGAAAAATGCAGTCAGTAAATGGGAAAGAGGTTTATGTTTAATGGATATGTCCTTATTAAAACCTCTTAGTGAAATATTAGTTGTAAGTATAAATGAAATACTAGCTGGTGAAAAGATTGAAGAAAAAGATATTGAAAAAAAGAGTGAAGAGAATATCATTAAATTGACAGAATTAGTAAATTTAAAATCGATGAAATATGGTATTATCGGTATGTCTTTATTTTCCGTTATTTTAATGTTAATTTCCTTTTTTAAAGATAAACATATGTCTTCTATTGTTAGTTTACTATGTGCTTATAACTGTGTTACTTTTTTAAGTCGTTATAAAATAGGCAAAGATAAAACAGATTTAATTACTGGAGTATTATTTTTTATTGCTGTTATTTTTAATACTATTGCTTTTATATTAATGTAACAAAAAATAATATCAAGTTTAGTTCTTGGTATTATTTTTATTTGCATATTCGCTTTTTAAGATACTTTCTATTTCTTCTGGAGATTCTTTGCAACCATTTTCAAGCCATTTTTTGATAATGGCATTAAGACCAGCTTTAAAAAATTCCATGTGATAATCTATGTATTTATCATCATATAATTCTTTTGATAAATGATAATCGTATTCTTGAGTGATAAAGTTTTGATCCATCTTTAATTTAAAATAAGTTTTATAAAATAGTTGGTTATCTTTTATATGTTTAAATAGTTTTAAAAAGTTGTTGGAATTATGATTAGTATCTCTTTCTTCTTGATATAAAGAAAAAACATCTTGCTCTAAATCTTGTCCGATTTTGTCTGCTAAATCATAAATATCAAGATAATTAATATAAAAAGTAGAACGATTTATTTTAGCAAGTTTACATATATCAGTAACAGATATTTCAGATATTTCTTTTGTTTGTAATAAAGTTATAAATACTTTATTTATTTTATCTTTAGTTTCTTTTCTTCTTTTGTTATTTGGAGTATTCATATCTTCACTTCCTTTAATTGGACAAATGTCTATAAATTGTTGATTGTATTCCTTCGATATTTAGATTATATTAAAAATGTAATAAAAAGACAAGTGTCTAATTATTGGAAGAGAGTGATAATGATGTCAAAAATAGTAGATGCTAATAAGAAAATTGAAAATGCTGTTGTTGGTGGTTACAAGAAAGTTGAAAACACAGTTGTAGGTGGATATAAGAAGGTTGAAGATAAATTTGTCGATACTTTCTTAAAACAAGATAGTGAAACAGTAGAAGAAGCTAAAGCAAGATTAAAAAAAGAACAAGAAAAAAGACAACAAGAGCAACATAAATATTCTAAAACAACTGAAGAAATACAAGCTGAAATTAAAGAAAAATTAAGTAAATAAAGTCATATGGAGGAAAGATTATGAAAAAAGAAACTTTATTAGAAATTATTTTAGGAACTATTGGTGGTTTAGTATTTGCCATAGGTATGTGTATGTGTTTAATACCTGAATGGGACTTATTTAAAGTAGGTGTTGTTGTAGCAATTTTAGGTTTTATTATTCTACTTTGCATTATTCCTGTGTATCGTAAAAGCCATCCTAAAAAAGAACATGCTCCAATAAATTGGGGAATAGTTATTACTTGGGTTATTGGTATAGTTGGGGCTTTAGTAATGGGCTTTGGTATGAGTAAAGTTATGGTTGGAGATCCATCTAAAACTGATTTACTAATTGGTATTGTAACAGGGATTGTTGGTTTACTAATTTGTGTATTCAACTACCCAATATATTCATATATAAAAAGTAACAAAGATTAGTTATTTACTTGGAAGAATATTCTTCCTTTTTTCTTTTAATGATATAATTATATAAGTTAGAGGTGTACTATGAAAAAAATATTAAAGAATATATTTCTCCCAAATAAGATAATTGGATTTATTCTTTTTAATTTAGCTTTCATTTTACTTATCTATGTCTTTAGTTGTCATTTAGAAGATACACCTATTGCTTATATAAGTTATCTTTTATCTACCTATGCTTTAATTATTTTCATTATTTGGTTTTGTAAAGTATGCAAATTTAGTAACAATATCGTAAAAGAATCTAAAATATATCATTTATATAAAAGGTACGAATTAAAAGTAACTAAAATATTTCTCGCTATTTCCTTAATTATAAATTTTATTTATGGTATTTTTAAATTAGGAACTGGTATATATTATATGTCTTGGTGGTTTATCACTTTTGCCATTTATTATTTAATATTATGCGTAATGAAGTTATCGATAGTTAAAGATATTAAAAATGAAGTTGGAATTAAATTAAAAGAAGAATATAAAAAGTTAAGATTAACAGGTATTATTCTTTTATTTCTTAATTTAGTTTTAACTGGTATGATTATTTTAATTATTAAACAAGATCAAAGAATAACTTATGCTGGCTTTATTATTTATATTGTAGCTATGTATGATTTTTATTTAATCATAAGTGCAATTATAAATGTTATTAAATATCGTAAAGATCATAGTCCGCTTTTAGCATCCAGTAAATGTATTAACTTAACTGTGGCAATGATTTCAATGATTTCTTTAGAAGTCGCTATGGTTAGTGAGTTTGGAACAAATGATAGTGAATTTAAAATGATAATGACTAGTATTATGGGATTTGTAGTTTGCTTAATAAATACAATTATGTCGATATATATGATAGTTAGAGCTAATAAAAAATTAAAATAGTGTTACAATTAATATGAAACTCAAGTTTTACTTCGTGTTCAAAAAGACTTTTACATTTTATATTTAATGTGAAAGGAGAAAAAATATGAATCAAGAAAAAATAGGTAAATTCATTGCGGAATGTCGTAAGAAGAAAAAATTAACTCAAAGTGAATTAGCTGAAAGTCTAGGTGTAACTGATCGTTCAGTAAGTAATTGGGAGAATGGCAAAAACATGCCAGACTTATCTTTATTTAAACCACTATGTGCTAAATTAGATATTACGATTAATGAATTATTAAGTGGTGAAAAATTAAATAAAGATGAATACCAAGATAAGTTTGAAGAAAACATTGTTAATACTATTGATTATTCAACAAAAAGAATAACTAAATATAATCAAGTTATTTCAATAATTATCATTATCTTTGGTTTATTTATTGCTATTTCAGCTATTACGATATTTCCAAGTGAGAGTAGTTGGGGTTCTATTTATTCAGTCTTTGGTATTATTATCTTTATGATAGGTATTACAAGAATTTTAAATTTTATAAAATGGCATATAAGATTATTACTTATGATTCTTATCTTTACTTTATCAATGAGTATCTTACTAGTTACAGATTATATAAACGTTAAATATAACGAAGAAGCGCCGATGTTTAGAACAAATACTAAATATATTGGTAATGTACTTTATTATGATACTTTATTCTATGATGTCTATCGTTGTAATTTTGATCAAGATAATGAATATTGGGTAGTAGAAAAGAATAGTAAGAAAACTGATACTGAATTAATGAATTATTGTAAAGAGTAAAGTGTATTAGCTTTACTTTTTTTATGTTATAATATTGAGTAATTTAGGGAGGACGTTATGAAAAATATTTATTATATTCGTCAAATGATAACTGCTGTCTTTGCTTTTATCTTTTTATTATGGGCTTTCTTTCAAAATAAATTATTTGCTAGAATAATTATTAGTCCTTTTCTAATATGTTCTTTTGCTATCTTTTTTGAAAGACTATTTTATCTTTTAAATAAAGAAAAGTTATCTAATATCTTTAAATATCTATTTCGTATTACTTTCTTTATCTATGCGATTGGTTTTTTAGTATATACTGTTTACTATGCGATTGTTAATAAAACATATTCACTATTTATTGTCGTTGCTATCTTTACTATCGCCATTATCCCTTTTATGAGATTAGCATTTCCTAAAAAGAAAAAAAATAACGTCAAAAAAAAATAAATAATTTAAGAAAAACTTACATAAAATTTAAAAATGTGATATGATTTTTCAGGTCGAGAAAAAATTTATTAAGTTCATTTATATTCAATGAGTAGCTCAAATGCGTAAGTCCAATTGTACAATGGCTTACGTATTTTTTATGCTCGAAAATATAAGGAGGAATTTTATGAAAGAATTAGATTTAGGAAAAGATAGCATTCCTAAGTTAATAAAAAAGTTTGCCATTCCCTGTGTTATTAGTATGATAGTAGCTGCTTTATACAATATTGTTGATCAAATATTTATTGGTTGGAGTAGTGCTGGGGCATTTGGTAATGCTGCTACCAATATCGTTTATCCTTTTACAGTCATCTCTTTAGCTTTTGCTTTATTAGTAGGTGATGGGATGGCGGCTTTATTTAGTTTATCGTTAGGGGCTAAAGATAAAGAAAAAGCAAATAAATCAATAGGTAATGGTTTAATTCTTTTAGTATTTATAGCTATTATTTTAACTATTATTGGTTTTATTTTTAGTAAACAAATTTTAAGAATATTTGGGGCTAATCCCAATGAAGTAGAGTGTTACCAATATGCTAAAGATTATTTAAAAATAATTTGTTGTGGTTTACCATTTTATATTATTGGTCAAGGTCTTAATGCATCAATTAGAAATGATGGTAGTCCTAATTTTGCGATGTTTGCTACTTTGATTGGGGCGATTTCTAATATTATTTTAGATCCTATCTTTATCTTTGTTTTTAAGCTAAGTGTTAAAGGTGCTGCTATAGCTACTGTAATAGGTCAAGTATTAACTTTTATTGTTAGTATAGTTTATTTAGCCAAAGCGAAATCATTTAAAATTAATAAAGAATCGTTAAAACTAGATAAAGGCATTTGGACTAAAACTCTTTCTTTAGGTTTAGCTTCTTTAATAACTCAATTAGCAATTGTTATTATTATCGCAGTTGCTAACAATGTTGTAGGTAAATATGGTTATATGACAATGGCATCGACTGGTTTAACATATGGGGTTGTTACACCATTAGCTGTTATTGGTATCTGTATGAAAGTCTTCGGTATTGTTGTTTCCATCGTGATTGGTGTTTCTTTAGGTGGTATGCCAATTATTGGTTATAATATGGGTGCTGATAAGACTAAAAGGGTTAAAGAAACAATTAAATATATCTTAGTAATTAATTTAATTATTGGTTGTTTAGCATTTGTTATCTTTGAATTTTTTCCAACTTTTATCATTAATATTTTTGGTAAAGGTAATGGAATTGAATACTTAGAATATGCTAAATATTGTTTAAGAATCTTCTTAGGTGGAATTATCTTTACTTGTTTAATTAAATCAATTTCTATTTTATTACAATCAATGGGTTCTAGTGTTAAATCAACTATTTTAGCTTTAGCTAGAGATGTTATCTTCTTTGTTCCAGCTATTATAATTATTGCGACTTTAAGTCATAGTATTGTAACGATGTTATGGAGTGCTATCATTGCCGATATTTTAGCTTTTATTTTAGGAATACTACTTCTTTTAAATGAATTTAAAAAATTAGAAAGTTCTAAAGAAGAACTAAATCTTCAAGATGAAAAGATAGCTATTGATCCAACTATCTTAAAGAACAAAGTTGTTTTAACTATCTCTCGTGAATATGGTTCTGGTGGTCATTTTGTTGGTCAGTTAGTTGCTTCATCTTTAGGTATTAATTTTTATGATAAAGAAATAATTAACTTAACAGCTGAAAAATATGGCTATACTAAAAAATATATTCAAGATAATGAAGAACAAAATATTAAATCAAGTATGTTTTATACTAATGATGATAATTTATTTACTAATGAAGCTAAAGTAATTACAGCTCTTGCTAAAAAAGAATCATGTGTTATTGTAGGTAGATGTGCTGATTATATATTAAGAAATAATAAAAATGTCATAAGTATATTCTTATATTCTGATATGCCATCTAAAATAAATAGAGTAGTAAAATATTATGGTTTATCTAAAGAAACAGCAGAAAAAGAAATTAACAAAATAAATAAACAACGCGCTAAACATTATAATTATTTTACTAATCGAAATTGGAATTCTTATGATAACTATGATTTAGCTTTAAATGTTGATAAATTAGGTGTTGATAAAACAGCCGAAATAATTTGTAAATATATTAAAGAACTTGATAAGTAATAATTAAAAAACAAATCAAAATTAAATGATTTGTTTTTTTTTAATAGATAAAATAATTCATGATATAATAAATCTATAAAGGAGGTGTTTATATGAAAAAGGCTTTAAAGATATTTTTAATTGTTATAGTAGTTTTATTTGCTCTTATTGTAGTGGATACATTACAAGCTAAATTACTAAATAATAGTCCATTACTAAAAATACGTGAACATTATAATGGTGGTGAAACATCTTATATTGATAAAGGATTATTAGTAAATCATTATTATTGTAATAATAAAGAAGAAAAAACTTTATTTAAGACTGTTAAATATGCTTGTCCAGCAGAATATGAAGTAAAAGAAATAGTTGATACAACTAAAGATATAAAGGATTTTGTTTGTGCTGAAGCTTTAGAAGAATTCTATCGTGATGATGATTATGTCTATTATTATGGTTGTATAAAAAGTAAATATATTTTAGTTAGATATACTCATGGTTATGAAGAAACTGTTGAGGAAGCCTTAAAGAATAAAAGAATTACTATTAAGGACTTAGATGATTATGAAATTGTTTATCATAAAGAAGCAATTGATAAGAATGAAATACCTGATAATTATATGGCTGTCTTCCATGGTGGAGCAGGTGAAATAGTTTATGAAACTTATATTTATAAAATAGATAATAATCGAGCTAATTATGGCTTTAGTTATATTAATGTTACCAAGACTACTAAATCTTATGGTAGTGATGAATGGAATACAAAAGTAACTGGTAGGGGAACAGTTAGTTGGACAGATGATGTATTCCAAGTAGCTGAAAAGAATAATGCTTATTCATATGTAACTCTACCTGGTGATAATAAAACTTATACGATTGAAGAATTTATGCCAATGTTTTTGATGAATTAGTTATATTTTGATGTATAATAACTAATTAACAGAGGAGATATTTGAATATGAATAAAAATGATGTAGGTAAAATAATTACAGAAAATCGTAAGAAGATGAAATTAAGTCAAAAAGAACTTAGTGAAATAATGGGAGTTAGTAAAGAAACAATTTTAGCATGGGAACATAATGATCGTTTACCTGATACTAAATTAGTTCCAAAACTTGCTAAGACTTTGGATATTTCTTGCGATGAGTTATTAGGTGATGATATGAATAAAGAGGTAACTACTTTAAAAGAAAAGAAGGAAAGTCGTTTTAGTGAATATATTGTACCAGCTTTACTAGCTTTAAATATCTTACTTTTATTTGTTTTGCCATTATTTATCAAGGAAGATAGTAGTGTAATATGGATTATTTATTTAATTACTTTAATCTTTTCTACCTTCTTTACTATTGTTAATAAGAATAAATTTATCTATCCAATTATTTCTATAATATCATTTTTAATTACTAGTTTATTTTTCTATAAACAAATAGATACTTTGTCTTTAATTGGTGTTTATTTAGTCTTTATCTTTATTGGTTTTATTGTTGGTAATATAATTTGTTCAGTATCAGATAAATTAAAAAAGCCTTTAATATATATTTCTATTTTATGTTTAGTATTATATGTAACCTCTTTTCTAGGACTTATTCCTAATCATATTCATAAAGATGGTGATATATCTAATGTTGAAATTAATATTTCTGATAATGATAGATATACTAATGAAGAAATGGTAGAAGCTGTATTGCTTGTCTTAAATAAATTAAAAGAATATCCAGCTACAACAACTGATTTAACATATGTAGAACTAAGTGAAGATGAATACCAAAGTTATTTAAAAGAATATAATGTCGATAAAGTATTAATTTTATCTACTCATTTTGAAACATATAAAGAACTTTATATTCCTAAAGATTCTGGCTTTAGTGCTAATTCATTAGAACATTATAAATGGTTATTAGTTAAAGATAAAAATAATAATTGGTATATTGAAGGAAGAGGTTTCTTCTAATAAAATAAACTTTATTTATAGTATCAAAAATGATATAATATAAACATATTAATTACTTGCCAAGTGTTAATATGACAATTTAAACGATAGCGTTATTTATTTAGGCAAGAAATAATTAACAAGATGCGGACATACTCATTTATGAGTGTGTCTTTTTTATTTTAGGGGATGGTAAAACGGAAGAATTAATTAAAGGAAGTAAATTTTTTTGGTCGAAAATTGCGACCAAAAAAATTAAAACAACAATAGAGTGATTAAAAAGGTTTTCTTGGATATTAACAAATAATGAATATGAAAACTTGAGGTCGAAAATTTCGACCACAAAAAATAAAACAATAGTAGGAGGAGTATTAAAATGGAAGAATTAATTACAGAAAGTAAAATTGTAGTTGAGAATATGATTTATGAAGTAAGAGGAAAACAAGTAATGTTAGATTCTGATTTAGCTGAACTATATCAGGTGGAAACAAAAAGAATAAATGAAGCCGTTAAAAATAATTTTGAAAAATTTCCTGAAAGATTTTCTTGGGTACTATCAAATGATGATTGGACTTTTTTAAGGTCGAAAATTTCGACCTTAAAAATTAAAACATCAGGTAGAGGTGCTCATAGAAAATATATGCCTCGTGTTTTTACAGAGCAAGGAGTAGCTATGTTAGCAACTATTTTAAAATCAAAAGTTGCGACTGAAGTAAGTATAAAAATAATGGATGCTTTTGTTATGATGCGTAAATATATTTCAACTAATTTATTAGAACAGAGATATATCAATAATCAAGTTATGCAAAATACTGAAAATATAAAGTTACTTCAAGAATCATTTAAGAAGTTTGATAAAAATAGAAAAAACACAGAAATATATTTTAATGGTCAAATATGGGATGCATACTCTAAAATTTTAGAAATATTTAAAAAAGCTAAATCTAGTTTAATAATAGTTGATGCTTATGCTGATAATACATTGTTAGATATTATAAAAAGATTAAGTATTAATGTAACTATTATTACTAAAAAAAATAACTTAATTACTGATCAGGATATTTTAAAATATAATAAGCAATATAATAATTTGGTTATTAAATATGATGATACTTTTCACGATCGTTATTTTATCATAGATAACAAAAAAGTATACCATTGTGGAGCTAGTATTAATAGGATAGGTTATAAAACTTTTTCTATAACTTTAATGAGTGATAAAGAAGTCAGTAAACTACTTATAAATAATATTTCTGATATAATATAAATTATAAACAATATTAGCAAGCTAAAATAGTTTGCTTTTTTCATGTTATATTTATTACAATGTTAATATCAGTTGACAAATTTCCAACTCAAATTGGTAGATTGCAACAAAAATGAAATGTATAATTTTGCTTGTGAGGTGAGGAAAATGAATAATCTAGGTGAAAGATTATATGAATTAAGAAAAGACAAAAAATTATCCCAAG
This sequence comes from uncultured Bacilli bacterium, assembly GCA_947626095.1. GTDB lineage: Bacteria > Bacillota_I > Bacilli_A > RF39 > UBA660 > Coprovivens. Next base: position 3,404 of record CANQQV010000022.1, on the reverse strand, counting down.
AAGAAGTAGCAGATAAACTAAATGTTACTAGACAAACAATCTCAAAATGGGAGACAGATCAAAGTATGCCTGATTTTGATAAAATTGTTCCTTTATGTGAGTTATATGGTATAAGTCCAAATGAATTATTTATTAAATTAGAAAGAAAAGAAAATTCAAATAATAATGAAAATTTAATTAATCCTGAAGAAGAAAAAATCAAATTAAATAAAAAAGTTAAAGGAATAGCCGTTAGTGTTATCTTATATTTTCTATCGGTTATATGGGTAATGATTTCTATCCCAGTTATGAATTTGAATCCTATAGTAGCGTCTGCAATCTTCTTACTAATTTGTGGAATAGCAACAGGTATGATTGTTTATGTTTGTATTGTGTATAAAAAAGAAAAAAAGAAAGAAGAAACTGAACTAGATAAAATAAAAAATCAAATATCTAATGTTGTAGCAATCATTGTAACTATTATCTATCTTATTATAAGTTTTAAAACTATGGCTTGGAATTTAACCTGGATAATATGGGTTATCTTTGGTTTATTTGAAGAAATCTTAAAACTAATATTTATGTTATGGAGTCTTAAAGATGAAAAATAAATATTTGATTATAACTTTAATTGTTATCTTAACAATTTTAATGGTAGGTCTTTCTATATTTTTTGTAAAACTTTTACAAAGCGATTTTAAATTTAGTGGTTTTAAATTTGGTTTACAAAGTAGTAATGAATTAATTCTTGATCAAACTTATGAAGAAAAATTTAATAAAATTATAATTGATTCTTCGATTAGTGAAATAAATATAAAAAAATCAAATGACGATAATATTAAAGCCATAATATATGGTGAAAAAGATCATACAGATGTTGCAACTAATAATGATACTTTAAACATAAAAATTAGTGAAGAAAAATGTGTTGGTTTTTGTTTTAATCAAAAATCATCTAAAGTAGAAATTTATCTACCAGAAGATTTTAATGGCGATATTAATATTAAGAATAATTATGGCGATATTTATATCGATGAATTATTAAATGCTAATATTGACATTGAAGAAGATTGCGGTGATGTAAAAATCCTTGGTGGTAATAATATCAAAGTAGATAATAATTATGGCGATGTTGAAATAGGAGAATCTAATATAATAAACATAAATGAAGACTGTGGTGATGTTTCTATTTCTAATGTCAATGATGTAACAGTCATAAATAATTATGGTGATATTAAAATTAATGCAGTTAATAATTATCTTAATCTTGAAAACGATTGTGGTAATATCAAAGTTAAGAATATTAATTTACAAAAAGATTCTTATATTAAAGATGACTATGGTGACATCGAAATAGGAAAGACCAATGAATTATTTATTTATGCTGCAACTGATTTAGGTAAAGTAAAAATAAATAACAATTATAATAAATCTGATATTACTCTAAAAATCGAAAATGATTGTGGCGATATCAAAGTAAGTAATTAGATAAAATAAATAGCAAACGATATATACAAAGTTTGCTATTTTTCATGATATAATTTTCATTAAGAAAAGATTAATTTAAGAATGGAGATAATTGTTATGAAAGTATTACTAGTAAATGGAAGCCCACATAAAGAAGGGTGTGTTTATACTGCTCTTAGTGAAGTAGCTAAAGAATTAAATAATGAAGGAATAGAAACTGAAATATTTTGGATAGGTATTAAACCGATATCTGGATGTATTGCTTGCCATAAATGTTCTGAACTTGGCAAATGTGTATTTAATGATGTTGTAAATGAGTTTGCGGAAAAAGCTAAAAAAGCTGATGGTTTTGTTTTTGGTACACCAGTTCATTATGCCTCAGCATCCGGAGCCATAACTTCTTTTATGGATCGCCTTTTTTATTCAACTTTTTCAAATCAAGATATATTTAGATTAAAACCAGCTGCAACAATAGTTTCAGCAAGAAGAGCAGGAACAACTGCTACTTTTGACCAATTAAATAAATATTATACAATGAATCAAATGCCCGTAATTTCTTCTAGATATTGGAATATGGTACATGGTTCTACACCTGATGAAGTAAGAAAAGATGAAGAAGGTATGCAAATAATGAGAATCCTTGGTAAAAATATGGCTTATTATTTAAAATGCATAGAAGCAGGCAAAGAAAAAGGTATCAATCCACCAGAACTAGAAACAATAACATTTACAAATTTTATTAGATAAAGAAAATTATTTCAATAAAAATAATAATTTGAAAGTGAGTTGATATAATGGCTACAACAAAAGAATATAAAGATTTTGTATTGGAACAGTTAAATTTATTAGATAACATTACTTGTAAACCAATGATGGGAGAATATTTACTTTATTATAATGGAATATTATTCGGTGGAATATATGATGATAGATTACTTGTTAAGATAGTAGATAGTAATAAAAAATACAATATGCAAGAATCTATTCCTTATGATGGTGCTAAACCTATGTATTTAGTAGATGATATAGATAATCAAGAATCTTTAAAAGAAATAGTTATTGATACTTGCAAGAATTTACCAAATAAAAAATAATTCGAATTTGTGTTAATAAGATAAATAGTATTTTGTAGGAGTGGAGAAATTATGAATAAAAGAATAACATTAATTAAATATAGTATTTTAATAATTAATATTTTAATTTATATTTATTTACTTTTTATTGGTGTAAATCGTTTTATTTATCATGTTTCTTATTTTAAATGTATTTTATTTATGTTACTAATTAGTGCATTTGTTTATACATCTGGTCTTTTATTAAAAAAAGAAAAAGAATATAAAATAAACATCGTTATATATATAATCTTATATTTATTATTATTGATTAGCGTTACTTTTTATATAGGTAGAGATAGTATTAAATTTTATAATTGGTGGTATTCTGGTCAGTCTACTCCTTTTGCTACAATAATTAATCAATTTAAATATGGTAGTACCAATTCTATTTTAAAAAATATAATAGGTAATAGTGTTATGATAATACCTCTTTCATTTTTACTAATGTTAAAAAATTTAAAATATAAAAACATTTTTAAACAATCACTTATTACAATACCTATTATTATATGTATTGAAGTTATACAAGCATTTACACATACTGGTACTTTTGATATTGATGATATTATTTTAAATTATTTGGGAACGTTAATTTTTACATTTTTAATAACTAGATTTAAATTAATTGATAAGATTAGAAATTTATTTTTTACAGATTTTAATTTAAATAGTAAATTAAAATATATAATGTTCTATTTCAGTTTAGCTTTAGTAATATTTTTTGATATACTTTTATTTTTAGGACGTATAAATTAAGTTTTAGATGCAAATTACAAGTATACTTTAAGATGTAAATAATTTAATATTTATATCTTATTTTTTTATGTTAAATTATTTACCAAG
>CANQQV010000021.1 GCA_947626095.1 uncultured Bacilli bacterium | reverse complement strand
GTAACAAACTTATGTCTTTTTGATGAAATAAAAAATAGTGAAGAGATTTCTCACCAACACTATTTATAATACAACCAAATGACACATTTAGTGTCATTTTTTTAAACAAAGAGCTAAGTCGTGAGACATATCTTTACTTTGGCCAAATTCGATATGTTCAGTTGGTAAAAGGGTAATTGGATCATTTTTAAAAGCTTTTAAAAGTAGATAATAAGATAGATTTTGGGTTGTTAAACCAGCTATATAATAGGGATATTCGTCTAAACTCATCGCCCCAGATGGAACAACTTTATCTGGTTCTTTTTGATACATTTTAGCAAAGTCTTCATTTATTTCTTGGCTATATGCATATAGATAAGAAACCATTATAGCTCCATTAGGATTTAAATGGGGTAGTAAACTGTTAATAACGAAGTTACGATATTCTTTGGCTTTAGCAAGTGAGACGTTACGGCCATAATTTAGATATTCGTAAATATTAGATAAAGTCATAGCATCATATGTTTTATTACCAATAACGTTTGGTAAACTATATAAATCACTATCAAAGAAAGTTATTTGGCTATTATTTATTTTATCTTTCATTTGTTTATAGTTAGAGTCATCTAAATAAGAGTTCATCTTAAAGATAAGTGAAGTATCTAGTCTTTTATAAGTAAACAAAGTATTACGAATAATCATAGGAGCATTACCTTCAAACATCATATATAAGTTGCCCCAATAGTTTAATGCTAGTTCATCTAAGTTATAAGCTAATTTAGCAAATAATCGTTCATTAAATGTTTCGTAAAAAGCTAATAGTTCTTTTTTAGTTAAGGCTTTAATAGCAGCGAGACGGAGAGACACCGCATAACGGCATAAAAGATTAGAATCATAGACATCGATAGTAGTAGCGCCACTATTAATTGCGTTAGCAACTTGATCACCTGATGCACCAATAGATAAAAAAGATTTTGGTTTATTATATATTTGATAGTAAGTACGCATATCTTCAGTAGCATTGGTATATAGTGAATCATATTGAGTGTCATTATTAAAATTATTGATACCTAATAAATTTTGCATAAAGGGATCAATTGATTCAAATTCGGCATTACGAAGCATTAATCTTTTAGTTTCATTTAAATCTTTTCTTATTTTATCAAGTTCTTGTTTTTCCATAAAATCACCTATTTTTTCCAAGGATTGACTTCTAATTCGGGACAGAAGGTTTGATGATATAGTTTTTCAATTCTAATAAAATCGGGATAATAGAAGTTAAATCTTTCTTTGATACGATTAGTAATATTAGGTATTCTCGATTCTTCTTCGTATATTTTTAGTATATCTAGTTCGGGGTCGATTAGCATGATAAAAAAACAGAATTGTTCAGCTAATGATTTAAGACCTAATACTTTATTTTGCGATAAAATATTATAAACGGCAGTAGCTGTAGTTGTTTTATGATCATCATATTGATTATCAGTAAGCCATTGGTTGGCTATTTCTTTAAGTTCTTGATATCTTTCAGGAGTTATACTATTAAAAGATTTTAAAAATGGTGTATAAAACATGAGATTATCTATTTTATTTTTATTAACTCCTTTAACTAGTTCTTTATCTTTATAAAATTTATTAAAAAGGATTTCTTCATATTTTAATAAGTCTTGTTCAGTAATACCGATTAGTTTTAATAATTGGTTGTGATATGTACTGACTGCTTCGTTATGTTTCTTTCTTTCGTTAGTACGTATTTCTGGATCTTTACTTTGAACTTTAGGAATATCAGTTGCTAAATAAAGTTTGTACATTAATAAGTTAGGATCCATAGCATAGATAACAAAAATGATTTGTTTATCGAAATCACGATAATATTGATTATGCGGATAATAAGTAATACGACTAAGAACTTTTTCGTATAAAGCTGATTTAGAGTAGGGAATTAATGATTCGTTTTGATTGAAACGGGAAATAAATTCTTGAGCTTCATTTTTAATTTTTTCTAAATCTTCAGTGGTTATTTCAGTAAAAGATTTAAAATTGTTTTGACGTTCAAATAATTTATTACGTAATATTTGTATGTTGTCAGGTATATACATAATAATCCCCCCTTTGTGTCGTATTTATTATACTTATTTATCTTTTTATTGCAAGTATTGTTATCTAATTTATTATTTGGTATAATCTTAGTGTTTTGGAGAGATACTTATGAAAATAAAATATGAATTATTAAAGGAAGAAAAAAATAGTAAAGCTAGATTAGGTAAAATAATTACGAAGTATGGGGAATTTGAAACACCGATGTTTATGCCAGTTGGGACAGAAGCAACAGTTAAAACTTTATCAGTTGAAGAGTTAAAAGCGATTAATTCAGGCATTATTTTAAGTAATACATATCATTTATGGTTAAGACCAGGTGAAGATGTTGTAAATAAAGCTGGTGGTTTACATGAATTTATGAAATGGAATGGACCAATCTTAACCGATAGTGGTGGTTACCAAGTATTTAGTTTAGCTAAACCAAAAGATATTACGGAAGAAGGAGTTAAATTTAAGAACCATTTAAATGGAGATACTTTATTTTTAACACCAGAAAAATCAATTGAAATTCAAAATAAATTAGATAGTGATATTGCAATGAGTTTTGATGAATGTCCACCTGCTTCAGCTGATCATGATTATATGGAAAAAAGTGTTAAGAGAACAATTAGATGGGCGAAGAGAGGCAAAGAAGTACATAATAATCCTAATCAATGTTTATTTGGGATTGTTCAAGGTGGTGCTTATGAAGATTTAAGAAAGTTATCAGCGACGGAAACAGTGGCCATGGACTTTGATGGATATTCTGTTGGTGGAGTAGCTAATGATGGGGAAAATAAAAAGATGATGTACGATGCCATTGACTTTTCAATACCTTATTTACCTAAAGATAAATTAAGATATTTAATGGGCGTTGGGGAACCAATAGATATCATTGAAGGAGTAATGCGTGGAATAGATATTTTTGATTGTGTTTCACCAACCAGATTAGCCCGTCATGGTCATGCTTTAACGAAGTATGGTAAAATAAATATTAAAAATTCAAAGTATAAAGAAGATTTTAGTCCTTTAACAGATACTTGTGATTGCTATACATGTAAGATGGGGTATAGTAAAGCATATATTAGACATTTAATAGTAGCAAATGAAACATTAGGAGCTAGATTATTATCAATTCATAATATTAGGTTTTTAATTCATTTGACGGAAGAATTAAGAGAAGCAATTAAAAATGATAATATAACTGAATATAAAGAGCAATTTATTAAAGATTATTATGGTAGCTATGAAAAAGCTTATGGAGAATATAATGAAACTATAAATAAGTAGTTTCATTTTTATTTAATCTATTTTTATTTTGTGTTATGATATAGATAATAGATAGATAGTAGTGGAGGCGTTAGAGATGGCTGAAGAAAAAAAAGAGAAAAAAAGTAAAGTTACAAAAAGATCACAGAACAATCCAAAAGCTAAAGCAACGAAAAAAGCAAGTACAAAGAAAGCACCAGTGAAGAAAACAACGAAGAAGGAAACGATTAAACCAGTAGCTAAAAGTAATTCTAATAAAGTAGTTAAAAAAGATGTGGCAACAGTAGCAGTTAAAGGAGTTCAAGAAACTAATTTAAAGGCGATTAAAGAAGAACTTAAAAAAGAATTAACTAAAGAAGTTATTGGCGAAATAAAAAGTGAAACGAAAGATGCAATTAAAGAAGTAAAAGAAGTTTCTAAAAAACAAGTTGAAGAGATAAATGATATAAAAGATGAAATTAAAGCTTCACAGGAAGAAGTAAAGGAATTAGTAAGTAAAGAAGTAGTTCCTGAAGTAAAAGAGGAAGTTAAAGAACCTAGTGAAGAAGTGAAAGAACAGGTAGCAGTAGTTGATAATGAAGTGAAACCTAATATACCTACTTTTGAGTATGAGAATGGACATCCTAGTAGTTTCTTTGATGGCGGAGTATTAGGTTATCTTGGTTGGCATTTATTAGGAGTTTTATTAACCGTTATTTCATTAGGTATATTATATCCGTTAGCGGAGATACTAATATTAAAATGGGAATATAAACATACAGTGATTAATGGTAAAAGATTAGTCTTTGATGGTGGTTATTTCTCATTATTAGGTCATGTATTGTTATGGATTTTACTATCAGTAATTACCTTAGGAATATATACATTCTTTATACCAGTAGCTTGGAATAAATGGGTTACTAAACATGTTCATTATGAAGGTAATGTAGGTGGTCAATCATTCTTTACAGGAACAACATTACAAATTATCGGGGTTTCAATATGTTCATTTTTAATTAGTGTATTAAGTTTAGGTTTACTTGCACCATGTGCATATGCCTATGCTATTAGTTGGCGTATTAAACATATGATTATAGATGGTGATGAGTTAGAATTTGATGGTAAAGCAATAGGTATATGGGGATTATGTTTTAAATGGTTATTCTTTACGATTATTACTTTAGGTATATATGCTTTCTGGATTCCAATATCAGCTTTAAAATGGGAAGTAAAACATACGAATAAAAGAGGAATTAGTAAAAAACCATATAATCCAGTATTAGGAGTTTTAGTACCATTAATGATTTGTTTGGTAATAGATGGAGCGTTAGCTTTCTTATTTATAACTGGTAAAGTGTCATATGATTATTTTGCAAAGTATAGATTTGTCAGAACAGAAGAAAAAGAAAATACTAAAAAAACTGAAACAAAGTGGGAAGATTATTACTATAAATATCTTAAAGATGAATTAGATGGTGATTATAAAGGCGTACTGATTGATTTTAATAAAGATAATGTGCCAGAATTGGTTATTAAAAAAGAAGTAGTATATTGTATAAATTGTGATGCTAATAAAGAGCAATTAAATGTTTTATATATAGATAATAAAAAAGTATATGAATCTAAATTATTTGATAGAGCACATTTAGTTAATTTATATAATATTAATACTAAAGATATGACTTGGTATATTAAAGAAAAAGGTAGCACATATACTAAAGCAGATGGTATTATAAAAAATAAATTAGATACAATTGATGATAGTGAAGTTAATAATAGTTATGTTGATATGGAAGCTCATATTAATTATCAAAAATTAAGAAGTAAAGAACTTAAAAATGATTTAGAGAATATCGAAGATACATATGATGATAAGAAAAACTATGAATTAATTTCAGATAATGAATTAGATAATAAGTTAGAAAAATTAAATGAAGAAAAAGAAGATATAAAGACTTCTACCTTAACGCAAGATAATTTCAAAGAAAAAATAGGAGATCATATTAAGTGGTTTAATGCTGCTTTCTTAGGGGCAACTTATGGATGGCCAAGTATATATAGTTATAAGCAAGTAGATATTAAATTACCTAATGGTAATCAAGATGAAATGGTTTATGAAGTAGAAGGACTTAACAGTATAGATGAGTTAAAAGATAAATTAGCACTATATGTTTCTAAAGATAGATTTAATTTATTTGCTCATAATGATGTAGCTTATGGTTTTACAGAATATAATGGTAAAGTTTATTGGTCTACTTTAGGAGTTGGTGATGGACCTTATCTTAAAGATTATACTTTGTTATCATCTATAGATGGAATTTCAAAAGTTAAATTAAATATTTATAATTATTTAACAAATCAATTATATGAATCTGTAACAATTACAGTTGAATATCAAGCTAATACAAAGAGTTATTTAATAACAGATTGGGAAAGTCACTTAGCTTAAAATAGGAGATGAGATAATGGATAATCAAAATAATAATGTTATTAAGCCTAGTATTAATGTTAATGGAGAAGAAGTTAAGCAAGAAAATAATGTTAATACTAATAAGCCAAAAAAGAAATTTAATCCGATAGTTGTAGTTATAGCTTTAGTAGTTGTAATAGGTTTTATAGGTGGTTATTTCTTTTTAAATGGTAATAGTAGTAGTGGACCAACGAAAAAAGAAGAAAAGCAAGATGAAAAAATTACCTTTGATACTGATTACGATTGGGCGAATAAATATGGTGAGTATTTAAATGATTATTTTGAAAATTTCGATAAAATAGATATTGCTTTTGCAGAGTTGAATAGTAATACTAGTGGTCCAGAATTAATTGTTAGGTATACTGACCGAGATGTAGAAATGAGCGATATATTATATTTAAAAAATAACGAAGTATTTAAGACAAGACAATACAGTAATGCTAAATTTTATTTGATAACACCAGTAACTCTTGAACAAGTTGAATGGTATTTATATATTGGTGATAATCGTTTTGGGAAATATACAATAGCTTCACAATTAATTGATGGGACAGCTTTAGATGCAACGATTAAAGCAACTAATGAAGATGAAGTTAGTCAATATAATAAAGATTATGTTCATTCTAAATATGAATTAGTATTCTATGAAATAGAAAAAGGTACTTTTAAAGATGATTATTTAACAAAAGTAAAAAGATATGAAGATGATAGAAATAACGAAGATGAAGCAATTAGGACGTTAAAAGAAGATCGTCTTAAATATATTAGTGATAATAATATTGATATATCATCAGCAACTCTGTTAAAGGTAAATAATTATACGTTAGAATTTGGTATATATTTAGGTAATATATATAGTTCAACTGATGGAAATATAGAGTCAACAACGGATAATTTAGTTCTTAATGCTTTAGATGGTTTAATATATAAAGGAGAAAATCATAAATTTACGGTTGCTGGAAATACATTAACATTAGATGATGGAACTGTATTTACCGCAATAGGTAATAATCAATTACAAACAGTGGTAGAAAATGTTGGACCAGTTATATATAAAATACCGGAACCAGGAGATAATCAAGTGAATTCTAATCTAACTAATTAGAATTCTTTTTATTTATGCCGATAATACTACCAAAAATAGTACTAATAAGTATAATGAGATAATAGATTACTTTACGAATAGTAAAACTAAATTTAAAAGTTAAAAGACTTAAAATAAAGAGAATGATAATATTAATTAGACCAGTTTTAAACCCTTCTTTGTAACCTTTATTTAAAGCTTTAGTACCACTTTTAAAGCCACAGATAAAAGAATAAATTATCATACTTATAATAATTAGTAAGCGATTAATTTGATTATTAAAACTAAAGATTAAATTAAAGATAGTTAAAATAAAAGAGAGTAAGATAATAAAAATTATAAATTTATAAATATAATCATATTTTTTTAAGAGTTTCATTTTATCACCTATTTAATAATATGATTAAAAGATAGAAGATATTACCATAATATAAATAGGTGATAAAAGTGATTAATACAGTACTTAGAACATTATTCTTTTATTTTTTTGTAACGTTTTGTTATCGAGTGATGGGTAAAAGAGAAGTTGGACAGTTAGGAATTATTGATTTAATCGTTTCAATTTTGATTGCAGAATTAGTAGCAATGAGTATTGAAAAGTTAGATCAAAGTATTTTATATACAGTATTACCAATAGCAGTTTTAGTTATCTTAGAATTAACTTTGGGGTTTATTACTTTGAAATCACGTACTTTTAATCGTTTATTTGGCGGTAAACCAAGTATTATTATTAAAGATGGTAAAGTAATATATAAGAACTTAGTATCACAAAGATATTCGTTAGATGATTTATTAATTGAACTCAGAAAGAAAGGACTTACATCTTTAGAAGATGTTGAATACGCTTTCTTAGAACCTAATGGTAATTTATCTTTGTTTCCTTATAAACCTTTGAAAATAAAGTCTTCATTACCATTACCGGTGATTGTTGAAGGAGTTATGCAAAAAGATAATTTAAAATTTATTGATAAGACAGAAGAATGGTTAGATAAGATATTACTTAATAATAATTTAGTGTTAAAAGATATATTTTATGGTATATATAATAAAAAACATTTATATATCATTAAGAAAAAATAATCTTGCTTTTTAGTGAAGTTTGTTATAACTTTATAATAGAAGTGATGAAGATGAAAGTAAATAATGTAATATATTTAGTAATTGGCATAGTAGGAATTATGATTGTCGGGATAATAGGAATAGTAGTTCTTAAAAATAATAGTAAAATTGAACATTATGAAGTTAGCCAAGAATTAAAAGACGTTGATATTAATGATGAAATAGTCCAAAGAGGTTTTAATATGATTAATATTGACTATTTTGAAAATATTAATATTAATGTTATAGACTTGCTTTATAGTGGTAATGAAGTAAAAGTTAGTGATTTAAGTGATGAGCAAAAGATGTTTTTAGTTTTAAATTATTATACAAATATACATGATTATTATATGTGTAGTGATAATTATGTTGTAAAAGATAAAGATTTAGAAAAATTGTATTTTGAAGATGCAACGTTTTTAGACCGATATAAAAGTACAAATGAAGTTGGATATTTTAGTATTAAGTATAATGATGGTTATTTGATAGAAACAAATGGCTGTTATGGAGCTGAGGGGCCTACTTCGATGTATAAAATAAAATTAGATAGTGCTAAAAAGAGTGATACGAAGTTATTAGTAAATGTTAGAATGGCTTATTTACATCAAAGTATTGATACATTTGATGAAGATAAAGAAACGTTTTATATGATAGGCTATGATAATTTAGAAGCTAAGGGAGATAAAGTTCAAGATAAAATTTATAGTGATGAAGAAATAGCTTGGGATAAGTACCCCGTATATCAATTTGAATTTAAAATAGATCTTAATAATTTATATTTTAATAAAGTTAGTAAAATACTAGGAAACTAGTATTTTTTAAATACTCTTTTTTAAGACGTGATAATTTAAAATAGTTACATAGATAATATTAATTATTTCAGAAATAATAAGAGCATATATTTTAAAATTTAAAAGACCAAAGATAATAATAGTTAGAAGTTTAATAATCATGCCCGTAACACTAATTAACATACAACTTTTAACTTTGTTTAAACCAACTAAAATACTATTTAAGGGTGATTCTAAGTAAAAGAGAATAAAGACAGGACTTAATAAGGCGATGTAATTACTGCCTTGGGTAGTATTATATAGAAGTTTTAAAATAGGATTACGAAAGATAAAGACGAAGGTAGTACATAGTAGACCAATTATAAGAGAAATAAATAAAGATTCTTTTATTCTTTTTTTAACCATATAAATATTATTTTGACTATATTCTTTAGATATTTCTGGTAATAAAGCGTTACTAATAGCGGTTATAAAAAAAGAAGGAAATAGCAAGGTACTAATAGCATAGGCATTATATATACCATATTCGTTAGTAATATATGATAGAGAACTACCTTTAAATAATAAGATATTAGTTAGTAAGATAGGCTCTAAGAAGAAACCGATATTACCTAGTAAACGACCAGATATAGAGGGAATGGAAATATTTAGAATTTCTTTAGTTTCGTGAAAATCAAAGTTAAAGTCTTTTTTAGTTAAATGGATGTGTTTAGGTAAAAAGAAGACAAAGACTAAGATAGAGAATGATTCGCTTAAAATATTAAATAATATAAAGACAGTAACAGATACAATTATGCCGTATTTTAAGATTTTAGGTAAGATTAGAGTAATAATAAATAAACGAAATAGTTGTTCTAAGACGTTACTTACCATGTGGGGAGTCATATTTTGTTTGCCGTAAAAATATCCTTTGATGATGTAACCTAAGGAAATGAAAGGAAGAGTTAAGGTACAAGCTAGGAGTGGGTAGTAAGTATTATTATTTTTTAATAAGTTATGACTAATATACTTAGTACTTAGAAACATAATAGTAATTAAGATAATATTTAAAATAAACATAATATAACAGGAATTAATAATTACTTTTTTACTATTAATATTAGAACTTATTCTTTTACTTACCGATAATAACATATTAAATGAAGCTAAACTCATTAAAAGAGAATACGTAGGAGAGATTAATGAGTATAAACTAATACCTTCAATACCGAGATAACGAGTGTAAATTATTTTAATGATTAAACCGATTATTTTGGTAAGACAACCACCGATTAATAGAATAAAAGTTGATTTCCAAAAAATATTTTTCGTAGTCTTTTCTCCTTTATTAGTTATTTGTTTTGTTATATAATAAGTTTAGTAAGGGGTTTATTTAGGTGATTATATGGAAGAGATAGTATTTAATAGTCAGGAAGAACTATATAAACGTATATTGCCAGCTTTACGTAGTAAGATGAAAAGAATACATAAAGATGGTTATAAAAGTATTAAAGAGATCGATATTTGGGATTATATGAGACTAAATAGATGGAATAAGAGTGTAGGGTTAGAACTATGTGATATGGTTCATGATATTTTAAATATTCCTAATATAGAAATTATGAAGTACTATCATAAAATACATATGCCAGAGAATTATAAAATAGAAGAAATAGAATTACCTAAATTAAAAGATATATCGGAGGAGGAAAAGACAAAATGAATGAAAATCTGCATGAAAAACCGATTACTTATGATGAATTATATGAAAAGGTTAAAAAGTTCATTAAAAAAGATAGTGAATTAGAGGTTATAAATAAAGCTTATGGTTTTGCTTTAGCTAAACATGAGGGAAAGGTAAGACGTAATGGAGATGCATATATTACTCATCCTTTAGAAGTAGCTAATATTTTATGTGATTTAAATGTTGATTATGTGACAATAGCTTGTGCGTTATTACATGAAACTGTTAATCATAGTGATGCAACAATTAATGAAATTAAAGAAGAATTTGGTAGTGAAATAGCAGATATTGTTACAAGTATTAGTAAAATAAATAAATTAGAGTTATCTGATGAAAAAGATTCTTCAGCTGCTTATTTAAGAAAAGTATTAGTTGGTTTATCAGAGGATGTTAGAGTTCTGTTTATTAAGTTAGCTGATAGATTACATAATATGAGAACGATATATGCATTATCTGCCGAAGAACAAAAACAAAAAGCAAATGAAACAACGAGAGTATTAATACCAATTGCGCATCGTTTAGGAATTAATAGTATTAAAAGTGAACTAGAAGATTTATGTTTAAAATATACGAAACCAGATGTATATAATGATATTTTAGAAAAGTTAGATAGTTCCAGAGAAGAATTAAATGATTTACTTACTGAGATGAAAGAAAGTATTTCGGATATCTTAACGCAGAATGGAATTAACTTTAAAATTAAAGGAAGAGTTAAATCAGTTCATAGTTTATATAATAAAATGGATAATGGTAAAAGATGGAATGATATATATGATATCTTAGCGTTAAGAGTATTTGTAGATACGGAGGCTGATTGTTATTTAACAATTGGTTTAATTCATAGTAAATTTAGACCAATGCCTAAAAGATTTAAAGATTATATAGCTAATCCAAAGGAAAATATGTATCAAAGTTTACATACAACAGTATTTGGTCCCGATGGTCATTTATTTGAAGTACAGGTTAGAACTTATGAAATGGATGAAATAGCGGAAAAAGGTATTGCTTCACACTGGTCTTATAAAGAAAAAGGATCAGTTAAAATACAAAGTATGATGGAACATAAACTAGAAATGTTTAGAAATATTATTGAAGCTAATAATGATGTTTCATCAGATACAGAGTTTGCGAATAATTTAAGTGAAGAATTACTTTCTGATTTAATATATTGTTATACGCCTAAAGGGGATGTTTTAGAGTTACCTAAAGGAGCAACACCAATTGACTTTGCTTATCGTATTCATAGTGGGGTTGGCGATAGAACAATTGGGGCGATTGTTAATGATCAGATAGTACCACTTGATTATGAGTTACAAGATGGGGATATCGTTAAGATAAATACTGGTAAAGATGCTAATCCTAATAAAGACTGGTTAAACTTTGTTAAGACGAGTCAAGCTAAAGGAAAGATTAAGTCATTCTTTAGTAAACAAGATCGTGTAAATTATATTAATACTGGTAAAGAAATGTTAGATAAAGAGATAAGAAAGAGAAAATTATCTTTTAACGAAGTATTTAGTGAAGAAAATTTAAATAAAGTACTTAAAGATACTCATATGACAGATTTAGATGATTTATATTTATCTTTAGGTTCATTAAGATTTACACCTAGTTATATTATTGATTTAATATATGGGGATAAGAAAGATGTCGTTGATATCTATTTAGGTAAGGTAGCTAATCGAACAATAAATAGTAATAAAGCAATTAAAGGAGATATTATTGTAGCTGGTACTGATGATATCTTAGTTACGATAGCTAATTGTTGTAAACCAGTTAAAGGAGATAAGATAGTTGGTTATATTACAAAGGGTGAAGGGATTACAGTCCATAAAGCTGATTGCATAAATATTAGAAATAGTAATCGTTTAATAGATGTAGCTTGGAATATGGCTAGTGAAGCTACTTATTTAACTGATATATATGTTAAAGTAGTTAAAGGTAAGAATCAATTATTAGATATTATAACTAAAGCTTCACAAAAAGATGTTTATATTGAAGCGATTAAAACAATAGAAGAAGATGTCGCAACTAAGTATGCTTTAACAATAAAAACTAATAGTAATCAAGAGTTAGATAACTTTATTAGTGATTTAAAATCATTATCTTTTGTAATTGAAGTAGGAAGAGGACATAATTTATGAGATGCGTAGTACAAAGAGTAACAGGAAGTAAAGTCCAAGTAGATGGTAACGTCGTTGGTGAGATTGGTAATGGTTTAAATGTATTAGTTGGATTTACGGAAAGTGATACAATTAAAGAAATAGAATATTGTGTTAAAAAAATTACTAATTTAAGAGTTTTTGATGATGAAAATGGGGTTATGAATAGAAGTGTTATTGATGTAAAGGGAGAAATTCTTTCAATATCACAATTCACTTTGTATGGCGATGTTAGAAAAGGAAATCGACCTAGTTATATTAAAGCTTTAGGTGGTGATAAAGCTAAACCAATGTATGAAGAATTTAATAAATTACTTAGAGAAGTAGTGCCAACTGAGGAAGGAATATTTGGGGCGGATATGAAAGTAACGATCAATAATGATGGCCCTTGTACGATAATTATTGATACCGATATGTAAAAGAAGGTGAGATACGTGAAAGATATTTTAAAGACAATTTGTTTGACAGGAATAATAATTATTATTTTTATTCTTAGTTTTGTAATCTTTAGTAAAGTAAAATATAATGTCTTTAAAATGTTTTCACGTAATGAATTAGCTTTAAATGATCCAACAGTGTTAATCTTAAAATCAAGAATAGAAGGTAATAAACTTAGAAAAGCGCAATTAATACCTAGTGAATTAAGTGATGAAGAGTTAATTACCTTTACTTTAGATAACTTAGAAGAAAATGATTATCAAACGTTACATGTTAAACCAGTTAAAATAACTTGTCAAGTAAATAAAGAAATATTTTTTACATCGAATGGAATGTGTAATATAATAGTTTTTGAGAATAGTAAAATAAATGAGTATATTGATAAATACTTTAATATTCAAAGAGATATAAGTTATCCAAAAATAGAATATGAAGGTTATACTTGTAAAAATGATGGAAAAAAATACTATTGTTTAAAAGAAGATTATCAGCAAGATTATGTCGCTTATTCAAGTATAAAAGATGCTTATGAAACTAAAGATAAAGTAGTAATAAGAGAATATTACTTGAATATACAACTAGCGAATAATCAAAGATGTTTAAGTTATTTTAATCAAGGAATATGTGATAGTAAGGATGCAAGTAATATACATTATCATATAGATGATGAAATAATAAAAAGAGATGGCGTTTTATATGAACATACCTTTAAAAGAAAAGATAATAGTTTTTACTTAGAAGAAAGTATTATATCTGATGAAAGGTAAAGAAGAGGTGAATTGTTATGTATCAGGAACCAGTTAAATTATCGAAAAAGAAAAAAATAGAAATACTATTATTAATATTAGCTATTTTATGGGGCATATTATTTATTATTAATTATGTTAGATATACTCATAGTCAACCTTTAATATTGGCTATACATACAACAATAGATTATGATGATGGAACGGTTGATGAATATATATCATTTGGATATATATATCGTCAATATAGTAGAAATGCAAAAAAAGGTGAAGAATTAGTACCTTTTTGGAAAGCAAGAGAAGAACCAGAGGCAAGACCTGATTTGCCTGTGGTACCAAAAGATTATGAAATACCAGATGATAATTATTCAATGGCTGATAAACATCGTGGCTTATTATATTATTATGATAGTAAATACGAATTTGTGGGAGCTTATAAATGTTTAAATACAGCTAGTGATTGTAATAAGGCCTTTGGTGGTTATGATGATTATAATATTATAAATAAAGATCCTTTAACTGCTTTAGAAGAACAACATGTAATGGGTAATATATATGATAAATTTGCTTTTGTTGATGATTCAGAAAAACAAGATAAAAAATATGGTGATGCTGGTTATTCAAGAACAGTTTATTTATATCAGTTCTTATTAGATGATCGTAAGATATTAGCTAAATATGCTGATGTTAAAGATAGTACATATAATGCTGATTTAGAAAAATCAAATGGGGAGAATAATAACTTTATCGTTAAGAGTATGGATAATGCTAAATGGGGCGTTATACATATTGAAGAAGATGGCGATATAAAAGAAGTATTACCATTTGAATATAAATCTGTAAATTATGATGAAGATACGAAGTACTATATTTTATGTAAAGATGATGTATGGTATGTTTATGATTTATATAAGAATAAGAAAGTATCTATTGATAGTAAAGATCCAATATATGATGTATGGCGTAATAACAATTTAACTTATTATATTAAGACAGGTAAAGATCGAGTAGTTGGTAGTGAAGAATTTACAGATTATAAAATTTATAGAATGGAAGATGGAAGAGAATTCTTAAATATTGAAAGAGTTAATCAAATAATTGAAAGAGGATCTTATGTTGCTTATTTAACAAGTAATGATAGTATTTTACATTTTATAGATTATGGTAAAACTGAAAGATATCAATTACAATTAAAATTCTCACAAATGTATCATTCGACAATAACTAATCCAGCGTTTAAGATAAGTAGAGAGACTGATAATATAATAACTTTATGTGTTTATAAACAAAGAAATGTTATTGATAGATCTGATGATTGTGAAAACGAATCAGTTAATATAAAGACATGGAATAATTAAATAAAGTTCTAGTTTTAAGCTAGATCTTTATTTTTTTTCTCTTAAAAAAAAAGGAAATAGACCTTTAATCGCGAATAATTATAGTGAAAGGAGGTATATACCTTATGGAAATAGAAAACCCATTTGTTCCTTTAACTTATGATAAATTATTTAAATCTTTATGGTTAATAGGTAGTAAAGAAACAAGAAACTATTTTAATCGTCTTATTAGTAATATCGTTAACTTTGATATTAGTAACTTTATCTTAATCCCTAATGAACTACCTATTAAAAGAAAAGATAGTAAAGGTAATATAGTCGATATCTTATTAGAATCACCTGATAAAAAGATTAAGATTAATATTGAATTAAATCCTAAGTATAATAAAGGACTAAGTAATCGTAATGAATCATATCTCTATAAGATAGCCGGAGAATACTATGCTAAAGATAATAAAACTAGTTATATAGATAAAATAAAAGTTATTCAAGTAAACTTAAATAACTTTTATTCTAAAGATAGAAAAGAGATAGGAACATCTATCTATACATTAAAAGATAAAGATAATAATTTAGATTTAAATAGTATTAAGATAATTAATATTTATATACCAATATTGTCTAACTTATGCTATAATCAAGACATGGAAAAACAATTAGATTATGTAATGTTTGATGCAACTAGTTTTAAAGAGATGGCGATATATGCTAAAGGAAATAAAGAAAGGGAGAGTGTTATGAAAGACATAGAGAAAATCGTAAACCAATATAAAGCTATGCAAAGAGAATACGAAGAAGAGAAGTATTTAAAAGATGTATTAGAAGCCGACTTAAAAGAAGCCAAAGAAGATGGTATTAAAGAAGGCATTATAACCGGAAGACAAGCCGGTATTAAAGAAGGCCGTCAAGAAGAAAGAGCTAATTTATTAAAGCTTATTAATTCAGGTATGTCAAATGAAGAATTATCAAAACGACTTAGTATGCCAATATTATAGAAGTTTAATACTTCTTTTTTTAATTCTTAATTTGCACTATGTGCAATATTACTATCAGTAGTTACTGTTAGTGCAGCTACTTGCAACCTACCAGCTGATGGAAAGAATGCTCAACCTGGTGAATGTGTAGCTACTGTAAATGGTGACAGATTTGCTGCAATTGGTCAAGCATGGACTGAAGCTAAAAAAGGCGGAACAATGGTTTTATACGCTAATTTAAACATTTCTGCTGCTGAAACAATTGATAAAAATGTAACAATTAAATCAGGTGATCATAAAGTAGTTTTAGGTTCTAATGGTAGCTTTACAGTTGCTAATGGTGGAACACTTACTATTGAAGGTACTGAATTAAATGTTAACACAACAGGTGGTGCATTTGTTGTTAATGCAGGTGGAAAATTATTACTTCATTCAACTAAAACTACAGCTGGTAATTCAGGCTCAGCATTTATAACAGTTGCTGGTGCTGGTGAAGTTGGAATTACTGGTGAAGTTAATGTTGGAAATAGAAAACTTGTAAATTTAACTGCTCATGGAGCAAATGTTAACTTAAATGCTACTGTTACTAATGCTCTTGCTGTAGTTACTTCAGGTCAATCTGCAGCTCCAGATGATGAAACTCCATCTAAAGTTACTGTTGATGGTGGAACTTATACAACATCAGGTAATGCATTTGTTATTGAACATGGTACTCAATTAGTAGTTAATAATGTAACAAAAGTAACTGCAAATGATAGTGTACTATATTTAAGTGATGGCGAAGCTACTATCAAAAATGGTGAATTTGTTGCTAAAAATGCATATGCAATTACAACAACTGGAACTAGTGAAGATGCAAGTTTAACTATAAATGGTGGAACAATAACTGCAAAAAAATCATTTGCATTGAGTCTTGGAAATCCAAAAGCAACATATGCAATAACTAATGGCACTTTAAATGGTGGTACTGATGTTAAAGCTGCTATCGGATTAACTCCAGCAATGTTAGAAACTGATAAAGATGGTAAAACACATGTTGTTGAAGCATTAAAAGGTATCTTAACTGGTGGTAAATATTTATTAAATATTACAGCAGATCGTGAAGCTGTAAATGGTGCAACAATCAATATATCTGATGAATTAGTTGCTGAAGGTTATACTGTAAAAGATGAAGTTGTTGGAAAAGATACTTACAAAGTAGTAGTTTCAACAAAAGCAGAAGACGATAAGAAACCAGCTGCTAAGCCAGAAGAACAAGCTCCAAACACATATGATGCAGGTCTTGTATAGAGGTATATATTAATATATGGTTTGTGCAATATTACTATCAGTAGTTACTGTTAGTGCAGCTGAAATTCCAGAAGAATGTAAAAATGTAGTTGGTGCTAAATATTTTGTTAAGTATTCAGATAGACAATATCAATGTTTTACATCTTTAGGAAGTGCTTTAACTGATATTAAAGAAGACGAAACAGCTGAAATTGTATTCTTAAAAGATACTGATACATGGGCTTCAACTGGTGGAGTTGTAGAAATCGATAAAAATGTTACACTTAACTTAAACGAAGGAACTCATACATTTGCTGGTGGTTCTTGGACAGTTAAAGGTGCCAATGTTACTATCAAAAATGGTACAATTAAAACTGGTTATACTTCTAGTTTAAAAGTTAATTCTGAAAAAAGTGCTTCTACATTAACATTTGCTGACGATGTAACAGTTGTAAGTAATTCTGGAGCTCCTCATAATGAAGGTGCTGTTGTTAAAGTTGAAGATGCTACAAAAGCTACAGTAGTTAATATTAATGGAGATTGGACAGTTTCTAATGAGTTAGTTGATTGTGATCCAGGTAAAAACAAAAATTTAACTATTAACTTAAATGCTAAAGTAACAACTGATGATTTAAAAACAGATGCACTAGTATCACTAGATGCTGGTACTACAATAGTTAATGTAAATGGTGGTTCTTATACATCATCAAAAAGAGTGTTTGAACTTAAAAATGGTACATTAAATATTAATGGTGGTACTATTAAAGCTACAGGAACTAGAACAGCTATATGGGTAAAAGAACCAGATGCTAAATACACAAACGTTTTAGCTGTTAAAGGTGGAGAAATATCTACATCAAGTTCAGTTGAAGAAGCTATTTGGTTCGATGGATCAAATGGAACTTATAGCTTTGAAGGTGGTAAAGTTACTTCTGGTAAAGATAAAGATGGAAAACAAATGCCAGCATTACATATTCGTAATGAAAAATTCCTAACTAATCATAACGGAATGATTAAAAAAGGTGAATTTACTGGATCTATTGTAGGAGATGTAGAAGAAAATGGTCGTAAGACTTATGCTGCTGCAGCTGCTGCAATCTTAACTGGAAATGCAACAACTACAACTGAAAATGGAGTAGTAACAGTTAATCCATCAAAAGCAGAAGATGATAAGAAGCCTGCTGCTAAACCAGAAGAACAAGCTCCAAACACATATGATGCAGGTCTTGTATATATGGGATTAGCATTAAGTAGATATGGATGTGCAATATTACTATCAGTAGTTACTGTTAGTGCAGCTTGTTACCTACCAACTGATGATCCAGTTGCTGGTCAAAGTGTTTGTGAAGCTTTATATAATGGTCAAAAAGCTGATACTGCAGAAGAAGCTTTTGTAGAAGCAGTAAAAAATGGTGGAACAGTTGAAATTTTAGGTGAAGGTAAAAACTTAAATGTTCAAGCCAGCTCATATACAATTTCTAAAAATGTTACTATTTTAGCTAACGATAACGACGTAAACTTTGCTTCGACAATTACTATTACAGTAGCAGATAAAGGTAGTTTAACTATTACTGGTGCTAAATTGACTGCTGGTCGTACAATCATTGTAAACAAAGGTGGAAATTTAGCATTAAATAATGTTACTTCTACAACTGGTGGTACTTTAGTAAATAACTCAGGAACAACAGCGGTAACTGGTGGAACATTTACTGCAACTGGTACTGCAGCATTATTTGTAAATAATGGAAGTCTTACATTAAATGGTTTAACAGTAACTGCTAAAGCAACAATGGCTAATGTAGCTTCTCATAATACTACTACTATTATTAATGGTGGAGCATATGATGTTGGTGCTTTATTTGCAACACCAAGTAGTGCTAGTTCTGCAACTACAACAGCAGCTAACATTTCGGTTAAAGATAGTAAAGTAGCTGCTGTTTCTGGAAACGCTATTAGAGGAAAATCTGTAGTAACTTTTGATAATAGTACATTTACTGTTAGTACTGGTGATGCATTCCATTTATATGAAGGTTCTCTAACAATTAATGGTGGAAAAATTGTATCTTCTAGTAAAGATGCTGTTGAAGTTAGTGGTACTGCTGAAGCAACATTAACAATAACAGGTGGTACACTTGAATCTACAACAGGTGGTTATGCTTTATCTTTAACTAATCCAAATGCTACATACGCAATTAGTGGTGGTGAATTTAATAGTAAAGCAACTAACCGTGCCGCTATGTTTATTAATGCTGCAACTAAAGTTGATGATAAGGTAATAGTTGCTAAAGCTTATCAAGGAATTTTAACGGGTGGTAAATATTTAAATAATATTATTGCTACAGTTACTATTGCAGGTATAAACTATGATGTATCTAATCAATTAGTAGCAGAAGGTTATACTGTTAAAGAAGAAGGCGACTACAAAGTAGTAGTTTCAACAAAAGCAGAAGATGATAAGAAACCAGCTGCTAAACCAGAAGAACAAGCTCCAAACACATATGATGCTGGTCTTGTATAGAAGTATATATTAATATGTATGATGTACAATATTATAATATATATGTTTATATGCATACAAATGTACGGTACATAAAATAAAAAAGAAATATCTAATATATTTATTTGAGAGGTTGTTCCTTTTTGTGAAGACATAATATTTGAGTTTTATCATATTATATAAATATATTAGATATTTCATCCTTTTTAATATATAATATATTATTTAGGAAAAGAGGGTGTGGTAGTTTTAGATCATAATTAGTATATAATCTTTTTTATATTTATTATTTTGTCGAATAAATATAATTAAAATAAAGTTTATATTTTCCTATTTTTGGTTATAATATTGTTATAAAAGCAAATTATACTCCTAATTATGGGAATAATAGTTTTTTTATATTTTTGTGTAAATGTAAAAAAATTGAATTTTTAACGAATATAAATGTTGACAAATAAAAGTCAGATGAGTATACTTAATAGTAAGAAAGGAGATTAATTTGTTTAAAAGCAAACAATTTTAAGAAAGGGAGAGGATAAATATGAAAAATTTAAAATTATTTGTATTTGCACTATGTGCAATATTACTATCAGTAGTTACTGTTAGTGCAGCTGAAATTCCAGAAGAATGTAAAAATGTAGTTGGTGCTAA
>CANQQV010000020.1 GCA_947626095.1 uncultured Bacilli bacterium | reverse complement strand
GGATGACTTACATCACCCTTAACAAAGCAATTCATTTATCAAATTTATTGTTTACCAACACTATTTGACAAAGAACCTTATGAATTTCTTTCTTCTTTTTTCATTGTTCTAGCTTCACGTGCCGTTAAAACAACTTTTTCACCATTAATAGTTACTTTTTGGAAGTTTGGTTTTTGAGCATGTTTAGTTGCATTTAAAGCATGGCTTCTTCTATTACCAGTTAAAGGTTTCTTAGTACTAACTTTTTTTGCCATAATTACGCCTCCTTAAAAATCATTTCATTAAAGACTTTACCATAATATTGGTATAAAGTCAAATGTTATATTGTAAGTTAATTGACATATGTGCGGCGGGGGGGGGTATACTTATTATATATAGAATTAGGAGTATACTATGAAAGAAGAAAAATATTTATATAATAACCGTAAAATCATAATTGGTGGTATTTTATTTTTTCTTACTTGCTTAATTATCTTAACCACCGCTACTAGGTCAAAAGCAGCAGGAACAAATCCTATCGAAATTACTGGAGCAGAAAGTGTTAATCTACAACTTAAAGTAGAATCTCAAAACAATGATGAAGGTGACAAAGCACCGCTAGCTAATGTCGGTTTTAAAGTTGCTAAGCAACCAGAAGGTAGTGGCAATATAAGTGAATTTCTACTACTTAATGGCAGTAATGGAACCTATACTTTTTCTAGTAAAATAACTGAAAAGGAAGCACAAGCTACCCAGATGAATACTAATAGCGAAGGTATTTTAAATATCAACAATCTTCCAGAAGGTTATTATTTTCTCTATGAATCTCAATTATCCGCAGAAAATGTTTCCTTTATTCAACCTATATCTATATATATTAGAAATAATGATGGGAAACTTATAGTTACTATTAACAGTAATGATTATAGTAAGCAAAATACTATTACAGTTGGTGAAGGAACAGATCCAGTAACTATCAATATTACTCATACAGAAGGCGATTATACTAATCCTTCAACTAATAATTGTATTGTTAGTAGAAGTGTATCCGGTGATGTTGTTGTCACAACGGGAACCAATACTTCTTTAAAAATCAAAAAGGAATTTGAACCAGATACTTTAGACAATTGGGAAGTTCATTTAAAAGTTGGTGTCAATATCTTAGGAAATAATAAAGCAGGAACTCTAAAAGAAGACAAAAGTGGCTTTGATACGTATCAAGAAGTAACATTATCTAAAGAAACTAAAGGTAATATTATCGAGTTAAACGATTCTGATAGTTGGTCAGCTTGCTATGAAAACTATTATGGTGACGATAACAAAATCTATGTTGAAATCATCGAGGAAGATGGCGAAGACTATAAGGCTGAATTCTCATCTAATGCTGAAGGTTTAATCCAAGAAGGTAATAAGTATTCTGGTACGATAGAAAATGCTAATGGTAAAGAAATTGTTATTACCATCAAAAACGCTCCTAAAACAAATTCCGAACAAAATCCAGAATTAAAAACTGGTGATTTAACAGTTAGAAAGATTGTTTCTGGTAAAGATAAAGATAAACAAACTGATTTTAATTTTACAGTTACCTTAAGTGATAAAAGTATTAATGGCGAATATGGCGAAATGACATTTAAAGATGGTATTGCAACATTTACATTAAAACATGATGAATCAAAAACAGCAGTTAATCTTCCTGCTGGAATAACATATGAAATAACTGAAGAAAGTGTCAAAAAATTTGATGTTGATGCAGAAAATGAAAAAGGAACAATTGAAGCAGGCAAAGAAATGGTAGCCAAATTTGTAAATATGCGTAATGATATATTACCTAATACATCAGATGTATTTGTAATTGGTTTAATAATCGGTATAATTTCACTAGGAACTTTAGTATATTTCCAAATAAATAAAAAATCTATGATTTAATATAAAACCACTAACTTTATATAAAGTAAGTGGTTTTTATAATTTGAAATAGTATTTATAATATGTTAAAATACCAGCTTGTAAATGGGGTTATTATATGAAGGCTTTAGTTAATATTTATTTTACAACTAATCCAATTGAAGAAAATGATAAATTACAAATAACTGTTGGTTGTTCTGAAAATGAGTATAATTTAGACGTTTATACTGATGTAAATGAACCATTAAGTAACATTATTAACTCTTCTAATCTTCAAAAGAGTGCAAACGATTTTATAAAATATAGTATTTTAGGTGATAAAGAAGATAAAAAATTATTAAAACATTTAAGTAAGAATTCTGTTTTACGTGATTATTTACTTACTGATTCAATAGAGATATATGGTGAATTTGCTGAAATTTCTACTTATTTAGCAACTAATCCTGAGTTAGCTAATAAAAAGATAGTTATCGGTAATGTATTAGATATCGATTTAAATCAGTTAGCTGCTTTAAAAAAGAATATTGACCTTCAAAAGTATAATGTTTTAATTAAGATTCAAGGTAATAGTCATCCAATCACTATAACGGAGTATGAAAAAACAATTGCTATTGTTAATGAAATAGTTACCAAAATCAAATGTTATAACTATAGTCCTTTAGAAATTTTAATTCATGTTTATGATTTAATTAGAGATAGAGTATATGTTAAGGAAGATGATAATCAAAAATACTATGAATCAAGAGATTTAACCTCCGTCTTATTAGGTGATAAGATTGTTTGCTTAGGATACGTCAGATTATTTAACACCATTTTAGAACAACTTGGTTTTAAATGTATTGATTTTATTTTAGATGTTAATCAATCAGATGAATCTCATGCTCGTAGCTTAGTTTATTTAAAAGATGATAAATACAATATTAATGGTTTATACTTTTT
This sequence comes from uncultured Bacilli bacterium, assembly GCA_947626095.1. Lineage (GTDB taxonomy): Bacteria > Bacillota_I > Bacilli_A > RF39 > UBA660 > Coprovivens. The sequence continues at coordinate 24,572 of CANQQV010000020.1, read as the reverse complement.
TGATCCAACTTTTGATTCTAAAAGAAATGAAAATAGTCTTAGTTTCTTAAATTCTTATTTGTATTTTGCTAAAACTTATAATCAATTAATTCCTAATGAAAAAGATAAATTTACTTACATAACCTATAAATATTTTGATACTGACCAAATAATGAGATTTGAAGATGAAATGCTTAATAATCATCCACCTCATTATAAAATTGCCACTAGGATAGTAAATGATCATATTAATTGGCTGCTACGCTTTGCTGGTAAAGAATTTATGGCTTTTTCCTCAACTAATTTAAATATGGAAGAAGTTATCGAAAATATGTATGAGGTAGCAGATTTAGCTAATCAGCCAATTGACGTTCATTCCTTCTTAGAAGCCTTATATAATGTTCGCAAAAATGAGTATTATGAACAACCTCATCGCTTTGCCTTTGATATGGATTCTCTTACTAATATTCTAATTAACTCTAAGTTATTAGATACTCAAAATGAACTACTACAACTATATAATGCCATCTTTGGTGTATGTCTTACAGTGGATCAAGATCAAGCCCATAACTTAGTTAGTGATTTCTTTGCAGCTAATTCCTTAGATCTTGATATGTCTCGAGTTAAACTAGCTAGAGTCTTAAAAAACGTTTATGAAAAGAAAATTAATGAACAAACACTAAAGAAATAATTATTATAATTATCATTTTATGTTATAATATCTATAGATGAAGGAAACTTCATAAAATAAAAAGGATACATTTGATTGCTCGAATCAGATGTATTCCCTTTGGATGTCATCTGAAATCAACTTATGTTGAGATCGGATGTTTTTATTATCCAAATAGTAAGGTGATTACTATAAAGAATAATAGTAATATAATGAAATATAGAGAAGCTTCTCTTCTTGTCATAATATCACCCCTTTCTTTTATCTTTTGATAATTGAAAGGGCAAACATCTGATATATTTCAAATGTATCCAATGTACTATTATAAAAATGAATAGTTCTTGTCACAAGAACTTTTTTTATGGCCATTTTTCGTTTATTTTTCCTTTTTATAAAGGAATTAATTCCTAAAGCCTAAAAACATCTAAAGAAAAAAATAACTATCTTTTGGCTTTTTCTTCGAAATTATTATTTTCACCATCAAAGATTATATAAAAAATCTTCATTTAACAACATCTAATTTATAAAACCAAGCCAAGTTATTAACAGTTTCTTTTTATTTTTAAAAACTATCCGAATATATGTTTTATTTATCCTATTAATTTGATATAATTATTAACATGAAGGGTGGTAATATTATGTTTATTCCTTTAGGTATAAAAAGTGATTATTCACTACTTAAAAGTTTAATTAAAATACCAGATTTAATTAAATACTTAGTTGAACATAATATACCTGCCTGTGGCTTACTTGATGAAAACTTATTTGGTAGCATGTGTTTTTATAACGAATGCCTAAATAACAAAATTAAACCTATAATTGGTTTAATAATTAAAATAGGAAACAATACTGTTTATTTATATGCTAAGAATTATTCTGGTTATCAAAATTTACTTAAAATAAATACAATTGTGCAGGGTAGAGACCTTAATTATATCGACTTAAAAAGTTATATCAAAGATATTTTATGTGTACTTCCATATCAAAGTATTGAAATATATGATGAAATAAAAAAGATAGCTAAAGAACTATATCTTGGCTATAGTAATGACTACGAAAAAAGTAATGCTTTAATCTTAAGTAATAATGTTTTATACCTAAATGAAATTTGTGCTTTTGCTTGGGAAGATATTAAATATATTGGCATTTTAAGAGAAATTGAAACTGGCGAAAAAGAAGATATAACTAAATATAGTGATGCTTATTTAGCTAAAGAAATAGCTAATGATGATGCTAAAACAACTGCAGAATTTAGTAACTTAATCGACTTAGTTATTCCTAAAGATGGCAACTATATTCCTCATTATGATTTAAATATCAAAGATTCATATGCTTATCTATGTTCTTTATGTAAAAAAGGCTTAGAAAAAAGATTAAATGGTCATATTACTAAAGAATATAGTGATCGTTTATTAATGGAACTTAATGTTATCAATAAAATGGGTTTTGTGGATTACTTCTTAATTGTTTATGACTATGTTAAATTTGCTAAAAAAAATAATATCTTAGTTGGTCCTGGTAGAGGTTCAGCTGCTGGCTCTTTAGTTAGTTATTCAATTGGTATTACTAATGTTGATCCTTTAAAATACGATTTATTATTCGAAAGATTTTTAAATCCTGAACGTATTACCATGCCTGATATCGACATTGACTTTGAATATACAAAAAGAGACCAAGTTATTAACTATGTCAAAGAACGTTATGGTCACGATAAAGTTGCTAATATTATGACCTTTGGTACTCTTGGTTCTCGTCAAGTAATAAGAGATGTTGGTAAATGCTTAGAAGTCGAACCTAAATTAATTGATCGTTTAAGTAACTTATTAGATCCTAAAGCAAGTTTAAAAGATAATTTAAATAATAAATATGTTAAAGAATTTGTTAACAATAATTCCGATATTAAAAAAGTTTATCAAGTTAGTTTTAAATTAGAAGGTTTAAAAAGACATATTAGTACACATGCTGCCGGTGTTGTTATTTCTTCTGTTAGCTTAGATGATGTTATTCCCATCTGCTTAAATGGTGGTGACTTACTTACGGGAGTTACTATGGAATACTTAGAAGATTTAGGCTTATTAAAAATGGATTTCTTAGCTTTAAGAAACTTAACTATTATTCAAAATGTTTTAGAATTAATTAAAAATGAAACTGGTAAAGACATTAATCTAGCCGAAATTCCTTTAGATGATAAAGCGACAATTAAAATCTTTAATACGGTTGATACCGAAGGTATCTTTCAATTTGAAAGTTCAGGAATGAAAAACTTTCTAACTAAATTAAAAGCTACGACCTTTGATGATATCGTAGCTGCCTTAGCTTTATTCCGTCCTGGACCAATGCACAACATTGATAGTTATATCAAAAGAAGGAATGGCAAAGAAAAAATTATATATTCTGATGATTCATTAAAAGATATTTTGGCGCCAACTTATGGAATTATGATTTATCAAGAACAAATAATGCAAGTCTTAGTTAAAATGGGTAATTATACCTTTGCTGAAGCTGATAATATTAGAAGAGCTATGAGTAAAAAGAAACATAGCGTTATGGAAAAAGAAAGAGAAGTCTTTGTTAATCGTTCTATAAGTAATGGCTATTCTAAAGAAAAAGCTAATGAAATATATGATTTAATTATTAAATTCGCTGATTATGGTTTTAATAAAGCTCACTCTGTAGCTTATGCTTTAATCGGTTACCAAATGGCTTACTTAAAAGCTAATTATCCTGTTTTCTTTATTGCTAACTTACTTAATATGAGTATTGGTAGTGATATTAAAACTAAAGAATATATAGATGAAGCTAAAAAGAAAAATGTTTTAGTGTTTAAACCAAATATTAATATTAGTATGGATTATTATGTTATTAAAAATAATGCTTTGTTATTACCACTAAATGCTATTCATAATGTTGGTGGCTCAGCTGTCAGTGAAATAATTAACGAACGAACAACTAATGGTCGTTTTACTGATTTCTTTAACTTTGTTGCTAGAACTTATGGTAAAAGTGTTAATCGTAAAACCCTTGAATCTTTAATCGATGCAGATACATTTAGAGATTTTAATATTAATCATCATACTTTATATGCAAGTATTGATAGTGCTTTAGACTATGCAACTTTATGTAGTGATTTAGATGAATCACTAGTTATGAAACCAAATTATGAATCTGCTGAAGAGTATAGTGAAAATGAATTAATGGCTAGTGAACTAAATACCTTTGGTTTTTATGTTACCAATCATCCAGCTAGTAAATATCAAGAAGGTATTATGAAAATTAAAGATATGCGTGCATTTTTTGATAAATATGTCGATTTAGTTGTTATAATAGGAAGTATTAAAAAAATTAAAACCAAGAATGGGGAAGATATGGGTTTTATCCTTGGTAGTGATGAAACTGGTAGTGCTGACTTTATCATCTTCCCTAAAAATAATAAGTTCTTAAACTTAATTAAAAAAGATGATTTAGTTCGTGTTCGTGGACAAGTAACTAGAAGAATCGATAAATATCAAATTGTTGTTAGTAATATAGAAAAATTGTAGGTGAAGTATATGCAAGATAAAATGAAAAAATTTTTTGATAGTATTGGCTTTGAAGATGTCAATGATGATTTTGCTACTGCAAATATTTCCCGTGTTATTTTAAATAAAAAGAAAGAATCTTTTGAAGTCTTTATTCAAAATGATAAACCAATTAATCCTGTTGCAACATTAGAACTTACTAAATGTGCTAAAAAAGGTATTAAAGGTAAAAATCCTTGTCATATAAACTTTATTTATGATGATATGCAAGATGAAGATATCTTAGAAGCTTTTAAGGTTTTACTTGGTGATTTAATAAGTAAAAGACCATCTTTAGTCTCTTTAGAAAATAAAAATATCTCTATTGATGATGAATTTATTATTATCGAACTTGATAGTAAAAGTGAAGAATATGATATGCTGCAAAAAGAGATTAAAGGTTTAGTTGATGGCTTAGTTGACCTAGGTTTTTATGAAATGGAAATAACAACTGCCATTAATAAGGAAAATGAAAAGAAGATTCAAGATGAAATTGAAGCTGATCGTAATAAAAAAATTGAAATTGATTTCTATGATGAACCAGTCAGTAACTATAGTAATGGTAAATGGACGCCAAAGAAAAAAGTTAACTATTCTAGAGAAGGTATTGTTTCCATTGAAAGTATTGACCAAGAAGAAAACAATGTTCATTTAGAAGCTTATATCTTTGGTTCAGAATTTAACCAATTAAAAACCAAAGATGGTCGAGATTTATATTTAATTACTTTAAAAATAAGTGATAATACCTCTAGTATTTTAGCTAAATGCTTTGCTAAAGATGAAGAAGATTTTTTAGCTAAATCCAAAGAATTAAAAGATGGAACTTGGTGGACTTTTAAAGGCCAAGTAAGATATGATACTTTTGCTAATGACCTAGTCTTTAATTTTAGAAGTTATGAAAAATTAGAAAATATTCCATCATATAAACGTTTAGATAATGAAGAGGAAAAACGTGTTGAACTACATGCCCATACTATGATGAGTCAAATGGATGGTGTTTGCGATGAAGTAAAACTTGTTAAACAAGCCATGGAATGGGGCCATCGTGGTATTGCAATAACTGATCACGATTGTTGTCAGTCATTTCCTCATGTCTTTGGCGAAGTAACATCCTTTAATAAAGGTTTAAAGAAAAAAGCCCAAGCTAAAATAGATGAACTAAAAGCTAGTTTAGAAGAAATTAAAAATAGTGGCAACGAAGAGGGCATTGCCGAAATGGAAAAAATGATTGCTCAGGCTGAAGAAGAAAAGAAGAACTTACAATTCTTCAAAGCCGGCTATGGCACTGAACTTGAAATGTGTGAGTCATACCTAAACGTTTGCTTTAATTCTAATGATGAAAAAGTTGAAGGTAATACCTATGTTGTATTCGATACAGAAACAACAGGCTTTAATCCTGGTTTAGGTGACTCTCTAATTGAAGTTGGTGGTGTTAAAATCCATAATGGTGAAGTAGTTGATCGTTTCGACGAACTTATTAATCCCGGCCACCACATTGATGAACAAATAACTAGAGTTACTGATATCTCCGATGATGATGTTAAAGATGCTGATAATGAAGAAAACGTTGTTAAACGCTTTAAAGAGTGGATAGGTAATCTTCCTTTAGTAGCTCATAATGCTAGATTCGATAAAAACATGATTGACATGGCTTACTATAAATATGATTTAGGTAAGTTAGAAAATCCTATCATTGATACCTTAATGCTATCAAGAGTAATTAATCGTGACTTAAAAAAACATAGTTTAAAAGCTTTAGGTAAATACTATGGTATTGATACTGGTGAGTCTGATGACGAAGATGATGAAACGGTTAATGAAACAGGTATCAGTGGTTCAATTATTGATCCAGAAATTGGTGCTTCGTTTACCAAAATCTTAGTTGATGGTGAAGATATTTTAAAAATCGAAAAACAAGAATATTATGATATCGATGTTACAACGGAAGAAAGAGTAAAAAAATATCGTAATATCTATCACTTAGAGACCTTACATAAAGCTGCCAAAACCGATGAAATAAATATCGAAGTTGAAGTTGCTCCCAACGTTAACTTAGTCGACTTTGAACCACATATAAAATTACATCCTGCAGAAAATGATATTGAGATAAAATATACCGATGACTTTGGCGAAAAGAGTTTAACCATTGTTGTTTATGTTGGTCAACACCATGGCGCCGATGTCGACTCCGAAAATACTGCTTATATCTTTAATAAAATGTTAAGTCAAATTAAAGGAGTTAAAACTTTAAATGATTTAAATAATCTTGGTTTACTAGAAGAAATAGCTTTTAAAAACAATCCAAAATTATTAGAACATATAGGTGATTTATCAACCTTAAAAAACTATGTCTTTAAACCAGAAGAAGATGAAAAAGTTGATGAAAACTTAGGTTATCCTTTTGAAAAATATGGTAACAAAGAATATCGTTGGAAATTCCCATGGTGTCATGAAGATTGGGTACAAATGTATGAAAATATTCCTGGTAAAACCTATACTGAACATATTGCTAATATGTATGATAATATTAAACATATTACCTTTATAGCCAAGAATAAAGTAGGTCTTAAAAACTTATTTAAAATTGTTAGTTATGCTAATACTAACTTCTTACAACGAAATGCCCGTATACCACGTAAACTAATCGAAGAAAATAGGGAAGGTTTACTACTTGGTAGTGCCTGCTTAAATGGTGAAATATTTTATCTCGCTGAAACAAGAAGTGAAGAAGACTTAATTGCCGCTATGCAATTCTATGATTACATCGAAGTTCAACCACCTGAGAATTATACTCACTTACTAAGAGGTCATGATATCAACAATATGGAACACTTACATAAGTGTCTTAAGAAAATAATTAAATGTGCTAAAGAAGCTGGTAAATTAATTGTGGCTACTGGTGATGTTCATAACATTAATAAAGAAGATCGTTTATATCGTGAAATAATTGTTAACCAAAATGTTCCTGGTAAAGGAAGACATCCTTTAGCTCGTTACTTATCTGGTAGTGCTAAACGAAATAATAATGATGATAATCTAAAAAATGCGATTACCAAATGTCGTGAACAAGGCGTTGAACTAAATTCAGTAGAAGAAAAAGTATTAAAATACATTTATATCTTAAAGAAAATTAATAAAATTCCTATTACTGCTCTTAATCTTGCCGCTATCTATTCTCCTTCTAAAAATATTCCTGAAGAAGATGCCTTCAAAGGTCGTGATAGTGAAACAGAAAAATTAAAAGCTGTTTCAGCTGCTTTAAGAAAATTAATGGTAGCTGGTATTATTAAAGAAAAAGATGAAGTATACGATTTAAAATATAATTATAATGATTCTGAAACAGCTTTAAGTGGTCATATACCTAATCAATACTTTAGAACTACTAAAGAAATGTTAGATGAATTTGCTTTCTTAGATGATCCTGCCCTTATTAAAGAAATTGTTATTACTAATCCTAATAAAATAATTGATATGTTAGAAGAAATTGAAGTAGTCGTATATCCTGATAAACCATATTCTCCAATTATTGAACATTCTCAAGAAACATGTCGTGATATGGTTTTTGCAAAAGCTCATAGTATGTATGGTGATCCATTGCCAAGAAACATTGAAGAACGTATCGCCCAAGAATTTTATGGTGATAAAATAATGGGCTTAGTAACGGAAAAGATTGCTTTAGAGCACCCAGAGATGAGTGATGAAGAAAAAGATAATATTTTCTCATCTGAAGTTCATAATGTTATTATGAGTGGATACGATGGGGTCGTTAAATTAATGAGTGATAAATTAAAAAGAGAAGCTGAAACTGAATTAACTGATGAAGAAGCTACCGAAAATGCTAAAGCTTCCTTAGGTGGTATCATCGGTGGTGGTTTCGACGTTATTTACTTAATCGCGCAAAAATTAGTTAAACACTCAAATGATGATGGGTACTTAGTTGGTTCCCGTGGTTCAGTTGGTTCCTCATTCGTTGCTAGTATGATGGGTATTACTGAATGTAATGGGCTTCCAGCTCATTACTACTGTCCAAAGTGTTGTCATTCTGAATTTAAAGATGAAAATGGTAAAGCTTATGTTGATGATTATCCATCAGGTTTTGACTTACCAGCTAAAAAATGTCCTGAATGTGGCGCTGATATGATCCATGAAGGTAATGACATGCCATTTGCTACATTCCTAGGATTTAATGCTGATAAAGTACCAGATATCGACTTAAACTTCTCTGGTGATAACCAAGCCTCAGCTCATGAATATACTAAAGTTCTATTTGGTACTGATAACGTTTATCGTGCTGGAACAATTGGCACTGTTGCTGATAAGACAGCTTATGGTTATGTTCAAGGTTTCTTTGAAGAAAGTTTATATAATACTTTAAAAATAGAAGCTGATAGTTATAATATGCCAATTACTAGTAAAGATGAATTAAAGAAAAAGGGTATTATCAAATCCTTTGTTAGAACACCAGAAGTAGAACGTATAAGTGTTGGTTGTACCGGTGTTAAAAGAACAACTGGCCAACATCCAGGTGGTATCGTTGTTGTTCCTGGTTATAAAGATGTATGGGATTTTACGCCTTTCCAATATCCTGCTGATGATCCAAATAGTGCATGGCGTACAACTCACTTTGATTACCATGCTATTGATGCCGACCTATTAAAACTAGATATACTAGGTCACGATGATCCAACCGTATTAAGAATGCTTCAAGATATATCTGGTATTGATGTTACTAAAATTGATTTAGGTGACTTAGATACAATGAAAATCTTTACTGGCCCTGAAATTCTTGGCGTTGACAGATACCAATTAAGAGGTTTAGTTGATAAAGATGGTCGTAAATATTGTCCAACTGGTACCTTAGGTGTTCCTGAGTTTGGTACTTCATTCTTACTAGGAATGCTTGAAGAAACTAAACCGACAACATTTGCCGAACTGATAAAAATATCTGGTTTATCTCATGGTACTGACGTATGGTTAGGTAACGCTCGTGATTTATGTACACCTAATGCTGAAGGTATTATCGAAGTTCCATTTAAAAACGTCATCGGTTGTCGTGACGATATTATGGTTAACTTAATTGCATGGGGAATGAAACCAGCTAAAGCCTTTAAAATAATGGAATTCGTACGTAAAGGTAAAGCTTCTAAAGATCCAACTACTTGGGCTGAACATGCTGCAGCTATGCGTGAAGCTAACATACCTGAATGGTATATCGAATCATGTCGTAAAATTAAATACATGTTCCCTAAAGCCCATGCAACAGCTTACGTAACCTCGGCCTTTAGAATCGCTTGGTTTAAAGTTCATCATCCATTATGGTATTACTGTGCTTATCTTTCTATAAGACGTGATCAATTTGATATTGAATCAATGATTAAAGGTGCTGATGCCATTAGAAATAAAATCGATGAAATTGATGCCAAAGGTAATAGTGCTAGTAACAAAGAAATAGATACTAGAGAAACATTATGTATCTGCTTAGAAATGTGCTTAAGAGGTTTCTACTTTAAAAACATCGATGTTGATAAAAGTGATGGTAAAAAATTTGTCATCACTGAAGATGAAAAAGGTTTAATAATTCCATTTAGAGCCTTAGATGGCCTTGGTGATAACGTCGCAGATGCCATTGTTAAAGCCAGAGAAGGGGGACCATTTATCTCTATGGAAGATTTAAGAGATAGAGGTAAAGTAAATACTAGTTCTATGGAAAAACTAAAAGCCTTAGGTTGTTTAGATAATCTATCTGAAAGTAATCAGTTAAGTTTATTTTAACTGATTCTTTTTTATTGCCAAAAAAAATAAGGCTAAGCCTTATTTTAATTTTTCCATACTTTCAAATGTGTATTTATTATCTTCTGTTACTTTTAACGTAAATTTATACTTATCGAATTCATCAATCTTATCTTTAGGGAATTCTTTCTTTTCTAATTTATCAACAACAACTTGTTTACCATTAGGATCTTTCATATATGTTATATTGCCTTCATCATTATATACATAAGCAACAGCTACAACAACTTCAAGTTTACCATCTTTACTTTCTGTACTAATAATTGAATAATCCATACTAGCATTATCGTCTCTTAAATCTTCTGCATCATTTCTCTTAATTAAATAACAATCATATGTATTATCATAGTAAATATCATATAAATAATTACTTGAAGAAGGAACAGCATTTATTTGTTCTATGCCAAATAAATCTTTAATTGTTTGTCTAACACTAGAACCACTATAAATACTATATAGATTTAAGTTACCATATAACTTTGATTTTTCAAGACCTTCCATTGCTTCAGCACCAATTGTATAAATAACATCGTGATCATCTAAATAAGAAGTAGCAGTTAAAACAATTTCTTGTTCATTTAAATCTTCAGAAGTAACTTTATCATGTGAATATAAAACATCAAGTCCACCATATATTGTTGAATAACCTCTTGAAATATTTTGGAAGTATGTTGTTACTATTTCTTCAGCTGCTTTTTGTTCTTCTGGTTTAACTTTGTCTTTTTTAACAGTTTTAATAGCTAATACAGCAATAACAACTAATACCGCGATAATCAAAATAAAAACTAATAATTTTTTTACGTCAAATTTTTTCATTACTTTTTAACCTCTTTCCTACTATAAATAATATCATATAATAAAAAAATAATCTATCTTTTTTATGCTATACTTAATTTAGGAGTGCTAAATATGAAAAAGACAAAACCAATTATTGGTATTTTAGCTACAAGTAATTATATGCTAACAAATGATACCTTTAAAGATACTTACCGTTATGGAAATAACTATATTAAAAAGATTTATGATAATGGGGCGATTCCTTTACTAATACCTTACTATGATGACAAAGTAATAACTGAGTCTCTAGATATGTGTGATGGTTTAATCTTACCAGGTGGCGATAGAGTTCTTAAAACTAACTTTGAAGTAATTGATTACTTTGTCAAACATAAAAAACCAATTTTAGGTATTTGTCTAGGTATGCAAACTTTAGCTATGTATTCAGTTAATTTAGATAAAGAAAAACGCATTATTAAAAAAATTGATACTAACCAAGATCATTGGCCCATTGAACTATTACGTGATAACAATACTTCGTTAGCCCATAAAGATTATATTGCTAAAGATTCCAAGTTATATCAAATATTTAACCAAGAAGAAATTGAAGTAAATAGCGTTCACCATCATACTATTACTGAAGTAGGTAAAATGTTTAAAGTTAGTATTAAATCAAGTGATGGTTTAATCGAAGGAATAGAGTATACCGGTGATGATAACTTTATTGTCGGAGTTCAATTTCATCCCGAAATCTTACCTCAATATAATAATTTATTTAAAGAATTTATTAGAAATTGTCAAAAATGAAAAATTATCTTTTTTAAAGATAGTTTTTTTAATTAAAAAATCAATTATTTTACGAAAAGATAAGAGATTTTTGGTATAATAATAAACAGGTGATATTAATGAAGAAAGTAATCTTAGTCGATGGTAATAACTTAATGTTTAGAAGTTATTATGCTACAGCATATACTGGTAATGTTATGAAAAATAGTAAAGGCTTCCCAACTAACGCCTTATTTGGCTTTTGCCAAATGATGAATAAAATAATTCATGAAGAAAAACCAGAATATATTGCTGTTGCTTTTGATATTGGTAAAAACTTTCGTAAACAAAAATATGAGACTTATAAAGATGGCCGAGCAGCAACTCCTGATGAACTAAAAATGCAAATGCCGATTGCAAGAGACATCCTAAAAGCTATGGGTATTCCATACTTTGAATTAGAACCATATGAAGCCGATGATATCATTGGTACTTTTGCTAAAATGTGCGAAGAAGATCCTGAATATGATGCGACCATTATTTCTTCAGACAAAGACTTATTACAACTAATTAGTAATGTTGTCGATGTCAAATTATTAAAACAAAAAGACTATATTAGATATAACCCTCAAACTTTTAAAGAAGATTGGGGCTTTGAACCAATTAGAATTATCGATTACAAAGCTTTAGCTGGTGACTCATCCGATAATATACCAGGTGTTAAAGGTATAGGTGATAAAACTGCTATTAACTTATTAAAGACCTATGATACTATCGAAGATATTTATGACCATATTGACGATATAAAAGGTAAGATGAAAGAAAAATTACTAGATGATAAAGAAAGTGCCTTTATAAGTAAAGAAATAGCTACTATCTACCGTGATGTTCCACTTAATGTTAAACTAGACGAAATAATCTATAATGGCCCAGACTTTGTCAGATTAAATAATATTTATGAAGACTTAGAATTCTTTTCTTTAATTAAAAAGAATGTTGAAGATTCTAAACCAGTCGAAAATGAAATAAAGTTTAAAAATGTTATTAGTAAAGATGATTTAAAAGATTTAGATGATGATATTGCTTTATACATTGAATGTGATGCTGAAAACTATCACAATGGTAATATCATTGGTTTAGCTGTTTGTGATCAAAAAAACAATTATTTTATTAGTAATGTTATCTTAGACGAAGTTATTAACATCTTATCCAGTAAAAAAATTACAACTTATGATCAAAAGAAAAACTTTGTTTTACTAAAAAAAGAAGGTTACGAACTTAATGTTACTTCCGATATCATGATTGCTGCTTATTTACTTAATATAAATACCAAAGATGATATTGCTTATTTAATGAATAGTAAAGGTTCTCAAATAACTTTCTATTCTCAAAGTTTAAAAAATGGTTTCGATAAAAAAGATATTGTTGCTAAAGCTCGTTTTATCTATGATGTAAAAGATGAGTATTTAGCTTCTTTAAAACAAGAAGAAATGTTAGAATTATATGAAACAATTGAAATGCCATTAATTACAGTCTTAGCTAATATGGAATATGATGGTGTAAAAGTCGATGCCAACATCTTAAATAAGATGAATGAAGAGATGGAAGATCGTATAAACGAATTAGAAAAAGAAATCAAAGAAGATGCTGGAGAAGACTTTAATGTTGGTAGTCCAAAACAATTAGGTGTTATCCTTTTTGAAAAGTTAAAACTACCATTTGCTAAAAAAATTCCAAGTGGTTATAAGACTGATGTTAGCATTTTAAATAAATTAGTAAGTTACCATCCAATTATTCAAAAAATCTTAGATTATCGTGCTTTAACCAAATTAAAAAGTACCTACTTAGAAGGTTTAACTAACTTTATCAAAGAAGATGGTAAAATTCATACTATCTATAAACAAAACTTAACTAGAACTGGTAGATTATCATCTGTTGAACCTAACTTACAAAATATTCCAGCTCGTGATGAAGAGGGCCGAAAAATTAGAAAAGCCTTCTTACCAGTTAACGATTTATTCCTAAGTGCTGACTATTCTCAAATGGAATTAAGAGTATTAGCTCACGTTAGTGGTTCAAAAGAACTTCAACAAGCCTTCATTAATGACGAAGATATTCATACCAGAGTAGCTGCTGATATGTATGGTATTCCACTTGAAGAAGTAACTAAAAGTCAAAGAAAAACCGCTAAAGCCGTTATCTTTGGTATCGTTTATGGTATCAGTGGCTTTGGTTTAGGCGAAAACTTAGAAATAAGTGCTAAAGAAGCTAAAGAATTTATTAATAAATACTATGAACTATATCCTGGGGTTAAAAAATATATGGATGATATTGTTGTCCAAGCTTATAAAGATGGTTATGTTAAAACTTTATTTAATCGTAAAAGAGTTATTGATGAACTAAATAACAAAAATTATATGATTAGACAAAGTGGCGAACGTATTGCTCTTAATACGCCAATCCAAGGTACATCTGCTGATATCATGAAAATAGCCATGGTTAAAATCTTTAAAGAAATGCAAGATAAAAAACTAAAATCTAAAATGTTATTACAAGTTCATGATGAACTAATCTTTGATGTTGTTAATGAAGAAAAAGAAGTCTTAGAAGAATTAGTTAAACGAAATATGGAAACTTGTGTTAAACTAGATGTACCATTCAAAGTTAGTAGTGACTATGGTACTGATTGGTACGAAGCTAAGTAAGGGAGTTTATTTATGAAAGATGTTAAAAAAATAATAATTGTTGATTTAATCTTAATGCTAATCAAATTAGTTGGGGGTATATTATGTCATTCCCTAACTATGTTATCCAGCATGTTATTAGAAATATCTGTTATCCTTATCAGTTTATTTCTTTATAAGAAAAGTGAAAATAAAAAATATAAAGGTATAATTAGTTCTATTATTGGTATTATCATTATCTTATCAAGTTTATTCTTAATCTATTATGGTGTAACAAGTGATATTAAAACTACTAGTTGGTTTATTATCTTATTTGTTTTCTTAATTGCTATAACTAGATATATTACTTCATGTTTTAATACTAATATGAGTTATCAAAAAAGAGAAGGTTTATTACTAATAGGTAAGGTACATAGTACTATTGACTTTGTCACTTATGGTATTACGCTTGGTGCCTTAATCTTAACTAAACTAAGTAAATGGGTAAAAATCTTCAAATATGGTGATATTCTAGGTATGATTATTATTTCTTTATTTGTTATCTATAAAGGAATTAAAGTCATTGTTAATAGTTTTAAATATCTTGAAGAAAAAAATAATCTAAATCTTAATACTTATATTACGGAAATCGAAAAAAATAAAGAAATAAAAAGTGTGGAAAAATTAGAAATAAATTCTTATGGTGGTCTTAATTATGCGCACCTAAATATTATTTTAAAAGAAGGTGTTAGCATGATTGATGTTAATACCTTAGTCTTAAGTATTCAAGATTACTTACTAAAAATAAGTGATATGGTAAGAGTTAACTTAGTTAAAAAGACTGTTATAAGAAAAGCCAAAGTAAGGAGTAAAAAAGCCGATGCCAGAAATAGCCGAAGTCGAAACAGTAAGACAAACGTTACGAAAAAGAATTCTAAGAAAAAAAATAAAAAACGTTAATGTCTTATATGATCGTATAATTGAATCTGATTTAAACGAATTTAAAAATAATTTAATTGGTTTAGAATTTAGTGATATCTTAAGAAGAGGCAAATGGTTAATCTTTGATATTGGTCCATACTATTTATGTAGTCATTTACGTATGGAAGGAAAATACTTTATTAAAGACCATAACGAAGAAATAAATAAACATGAACATGTTATCTTTGAATTTGAAGATGGTACTGATTTAAGATATCATGATACAAGAAAATTTGGTCGTATGAACTTAGTCTTAAAAGAAAACTTAGAAACAGTTGAGGGAGTTCATAAACAAGGTATAGAACCAATTGATCCTAAACTAACTAAAGAGTACTTATATGAAAAATTTCATAAAAAGAAATTACCAATGAAAAGTTTATTACTTGATCAAACAATTATATCTGGTCTAGGTAATATTTATGCTGATGAAGTGTTATTCGCCTCAGGTATTTATCCCGAAAAATTAGGTATTGATATTACAATGGATGAATGTGCTAAAATCGTTACCTCATCTAAAGCCATAATTGAAGAAGCCATTAAATGTGGTGGTACAACTATTCGCAGTTATACTTCATCACTTGGTGTTACAGGTCGTTTTCAACAAAACTTAATGGTTCATAAAAGAGAAGGGGAAACCTGTAAAAATTGTGGTACTACAATTAAAAGAATCGTTGTTGGTGGTCGTAGTACTTATTACTGTGAAAATTGTCAAAAATAGGAATTCTAGTCAAACTAGAGTTCTTTTTTTATTTATTCTAGTTAAAATAGGTTGCTCGTTTTAAGTTTTAAATTTAAAGTAATTTTTAAGAGGTGCAAATTATGAAGAAAAAGATAGTTATAATATCAATAAGTATTGTATTACTTTTAGGTTTAGTTCTATTATGTTTTAATACTAGTCAAGCTAAAACTAACAATAAAAAAGAGCTTAAAGAAACATCACATAATTTAGATGAAATATATGAACTTATTTCGACAGGAGCTTACTATAAAAGTGATGATACTTATAGTGAAGAGTGGATAGAATTTAATTATGTTTTAACCCATTTTTATGATTACTTTAATAAAGATACAAAGTTTATGATTTATAACAAATCAATAAAGCCATTTGAAAATGATGAAGAATTAGAAAATATTGGAACGGTTATGATTACTTATGATGAATATATGAAGATTATTACAAGTGATAAAAGTAGTGCTAATTATGATATTAAAGTTGGTGAAAATTGGTTAAATGATAAAAAGCGCGAAGAGTATAAGGGATTAATGATTGATATAGCAGCTAGAGAAGTTTTGAGTAGTTGCGATGTCATAAATAAATGTATATAATAAACGATTATTGAAGGAATGGTTTTGATGAAAGAAAAAGAAGATATTGGTAAACTAATTGCTGCTGCTCGTAAGAAGAAAAAACTAACCCAACAAGAACTAGCTAAACTATTAATGGTTTCTGATAAAGCTATCTCTAATTGGGAAACAGGTAAAAACTATCCTGACTTAACTTATATAAAAGATATATCTAAATACTTAGATATTGATTTAATCAATTTAATAGTTGATAAAAAACAAAAAGATTATAATAAAATAATTAAAATAATGTTTTATATTTTAATGATAATCTTAACTTTATTAATAGCATTCTTACTTACATACTTTATAAATAATTATAATAAATTTAAATTTTATACAATAAGTTTAGACAATAAAAAATATGTAATAAATGATAGCTATTTAATGATAGATAATAATGAATTAATTTTCAGTTTAAATGATATAGAAGGAGATCATGATTATAAAGTTACACTATATTATTTAAATGGCAGTAAGAAATATATTATTGCCACTAAGAATAATTATAAATCGATCAAAATAGAAGAAAATTTAAATAATTTAGAATACTTTAACAAAGATATTTTAAATAACTTAGATAAATTATATTTAGAAATAGAACATTATAGTGAAAATGGCGAAGTAATAGATAATATTAATTTAATAGTTAAAGAAAAAAGTTCTAATAACAAATTATATTATATAAATAATAATAAACTAAAAACTAATATGGTTTCTGATAGAATAATTACTTTACTTAATAATAATGGATATGTAAGAAGTGATAATAATACATATGTTAAGAATAAAGATAATTTAACTTTAGCATATAACGTCGTTGACAAGATATATTCTTATACTTTAGAAGAAAATGAAATGAAATATAACGCTGTTTATCAAATAGATAAAGATATTTTGCATTATGAAGTAGAATACCATAGTGTTGTAGTAGAAGGTTTTACTTATCAAAACGAAAAAGTATCTTGTTTAATCGGTAAATGTAATAATAATAAAGAACTTATAGAAAGCTTTTTTAACGAATATAATTTGTTAAAATAATTATTCTAGTTAAACTGGAATTTAATTAATCTAAAACTCTAGTTAAACTAGGTTGCTAACTTAAATATTAAATAATATATTTGGTTTAAGAAAGGAGTAGAATATGATAAAGAAAAAGATAAAGAGTAGTAGATTAAAGATGAAAGAAGTAGTTGTCTCATTATTTGTTGTCTTATTATTAGGAATATCAATTAGTCTTGGTTCATCATTAGTTATAAATGTTTTTGCCGAAAATGATAAAGAAGAACTTAAACCAAATAAAATTGAAACAGAAGAACTTAAAAAATCGCCTTATACTTTAGATGAGATATATGATTTTATATCTTCAGGTACTTATTTTAAAGTTTCTTATTTTACAGAAAATTGCCGTGAATGGTATGACTATAATAACGTGATAATTAATTTTTATGACTATTTTACTAAAGATACAAAGTTTATGATTTATGATAAAAGAATGAGATATATCTTTGGTGAATATGAAAATGTTGATCCTAGTGATATTCATACCATAATGATAGATTATGATGAATACATGAAAATTACGAAAGGTAAAGGGGATGCCGCTACCGGTATTTATCTTACAGAAGTATCACAATATCCTTTACCGAAGTATCGAGAACATGAAGTTAATAATGCTGCCCATGATGTTTTAGGAGCGTGTAATGAAATTAATAGGTGTGCTAATCCCGAAGAAAATGTAGATTATGAGAAAGAAGAAAATGTTTAATGAACAAGTTAAAAAATAGTAGATTAACGATGAAAAAAGCAGTTATTTCTTTATTAATAGTTTTATTATTAGGGATATC
This sequence comes from uncultured Bacilli bacterium, assembly GCA_947626095.1. Taxonomy (GTDB): domain Bacteria; phylum Bacillota_I; class Bacilli_A; order RF39; family UBA660; genus Coprovivens. The sequence goes on along the minus strand of CANQQV010000020.1, from coordinate 6,199 downwards.
ATTCAGTATTGTTTCATCAATTGCTGTAAATGTTTTGGCTAATAATGAAAAAGCAAATTCTAACAATAATTATCAAAACCAAGAGGATTTAAAAGAATCGCCATATACTTTAGATGAGATATACGATTTTATATCATCAGGTGATTATTGGAAAACTAATTATCTTGATGAAAATTGGATTGATTTAAATATTGTCTTAACTCATTTTTATGAATATTTTAGTAAAGATACAAAGTTTATGCTTTATAACAAAACTTTAAGCCCTTATTTTAATTATTATGATGCAGTTGATAATACTGGAGTAGTATTGATTGATTATGATGAATATATGAAAATCGCTTATGATTATGAAAAAGGTGGAGTTATTACCATGATTAGATCAGGTGAAGATAGATTAAAAGAACAAAGTAATCGTCGTGGTAGAAACATCTCCATCGCCGCTAAAGAATTAGTTGGTAGTTGTAGTATAGTTAATAAATGTGCTAATCTCAAAGAAAATGACAATTATATAGAAGAAGGAAATATCTAAATCGAAAAGAAATATTTGAATATTTCTTTTTTTATGTATATAATATGACCTATTAATTAGGGGTGAATTATATGCAACTTAATCTTAAAGAAGGAACACTACCTTTAAAATCAGCTTCAGGGAGATTGTTTAAATACAATCGTGAATATTTAGATAGTTTAGTTAGAGAACTAGAAGAATTCTTAGAACAACAAGAATTTATGAATACGCGAAGCTTTTCACGAAAAGTAATGTTTAATCACGAATTAAAAGCTAATAATAATGTTGAAGGTATTAATGATTCGTTAGCGACAATAGAACAAGTTATCGAAGATGCTAAAAGAACATCTAATAGTGAATTAACACACCGTATCATTAATTTATACCATGGTTACCAATATATTTTAAAAGGTAAGAGTATCAACAGTGAAACAGTTGCTGAACTTTATAAAATCTTAAGTGACAAATTATTAAGCTTTGAAGATCGCAGAAGAATGGGTGAAAAGTATCGTGAAGCTCCAGTTTATATCTTACAAAATGGTCGTTTAGATGATACTATTGATGAAGGTTTACCATTTGAAGAAGTTCCTAAATTTATGGATTCATTCTTTGAATATGTTAATAATGGTGAAAGATTTAACAATGAAACTGAGTATTTTATTAAATCTCAAATAATGCATTTCTACTTTGTTTATATTCATCCATACTTTGATATAAATGGAAGAACTAGCCGAACGGTTGCTATGTGGTATTTACTTAATCGACATATCTATCCATATATTATCTTTAACCGTGCTATTAACTTTGCACCTCATTATGATAAATTAATTAAAGAAGCTAAAGGTTATCACGAACTTACTAAATTTTTAGAATATATGTTAATAGCTGTTAAAACAGAATTAGAAAAAGAATATATGATGCATTATTTACATGGCTTATCAGCTCGAGAATGGGGTGCTGTTGATTATCAAACAGTTGAATATCTTCTTTCGATGAATGGTAGTAAAACTGTTATCGATTATACTTGTTTTTATAATCGTTTAAATGATAAAAAGAAAAATAAAGATGTTTATGAAACGATGTTACAACCATTAATTGCTGATGGAACGATTCATATCGTTAGAGAAACTAAAAAATATATGTATGAAGGCGAAAAAAACTTAGAAATAGAATTATGTCCAGAAAGAATCGCTGACATTGATACTAGTATGATTAAAAGATTAAAATTATAAAGGTAGTTTTAAAACTATCTTTTTTTTGCTAAAATAATAAATATAATAGGAGTGATAAAATGCCATATATCGTAGTTAAAACAAATAAAGAAATTACTAAAGAAAAAGAATTAAAAATCAAAGAAAGATTAGGTGAAGCTATTAGCATTCTAAATAAAAGTGAAAGTTGGTTAATGGTTGAATTTAAAGATAATTGTCAATTATACTTTAAAGGTAACAACAATGAAGGTATCGCTTATATAGCCGTTAATTTATATGGAAATGCTAGTAAAGAAGCTTATAATAAAATGACTAGTGAAATAACTAATTTAATTAATACTGAATTAGAAATAAGTCCAAGTAATATTTATGTTAGTTATCAAGAATATGCTAACTGGGGTTGGAATGGGAGTAATTTTTAATAATGAAATCATTTAGAGCATTAGATAGTAAAAAACAAAATGATATAAGAAGAGAATATAAAAATAAATGTTCTCAAGAATACAAGTATTCCATTCACTTATTTATTTTATATACTATCTTAGGTATCTGTTCCTTAATTGGTCTTATCTTGATTTTCTTCGCCCCATATACTGGCGCCATAATCTTTATAACATCTTTAATTGGAACCGGAATATCTTTATATTTCTTATCTTTATCTAATCAAAACTTTTATAAGTTTTTAGCTAAAAAAGGTTATAAAAAATAGGACTCTTATGAGTCCTTTTGCATTGGAATATTTTTATTATCGAAATTATTTAAATCTTGTTTAGTCGCTTGTTCAAATAAATAAGCAGCTTTTAATTCATATTTATAAACATTAGAATCTTTATTAGGCGTTAAAGATAAAGAAATATCTTTTTTAATTTTATTTAAATATTCTTGTCCTTTTTTATTAAAGCCTAGTATTTTAAGATAATCTAAAATTGTCTTCTTATTATCTTCTTTAGTTAAACCGATTAATATATGTATAAGCATTCGATTAATTTTATTATAAGTATATCTTTTAGTTTTAACATTACTAATTAATTCATCAAAACTATGTGATTCATTTATATATTTAAGTAAGCGATATTCAATCCCTTCATCAACATCTAAATAAATACTTAAGTCTTGATCAGTTAATATTTTAAACTTTAATAAATTAAATAAGTTATCATTAGATACATTATGGATATAAGGTAAAACCTCATTTGGTAAATACTTATCGATTATTTCCCCATTTCTTAACTTTTCCCTTATATTAGTAGCACTTATTACAAAGTCATTAGCTAAAGTATCATGATAATCACTAGTCCTTTGAATCGTTTCTGCTTTTATATTAGCATTAATCTTTCTAATAGCTTTAATGTATGAAATACCTAGTAAATCATTTGGTTTATTAACATCTTCTTCAATATTTAACGCTTTCTTCATTGCTGTAGGATAATTAAGTCCTTCATCTAAATACTTTTTAACATTTTCTTCATACTCTGGATCATTAAGTTCTATATCTACAACTTTATTAAGTAAATCAATATTATTAGATTCACTACCAAAAACAATTTTTTCCACTTTTAATTCATTTAATAGTTTAATACTTGTATATGCAAAAATATCAGCTGATTGTGTTCCATAAATAAAAGGTAGTTCAATAACAATATCACAATTATTAGCTAAAGCAATTTTAACTTTATCTTCCTTAGATAGAATAGAAATACTTCCTCTTTGTGTAAAATACCCATTTAATACTAAGATAACTAAAGAATCAGGATATTTCTCTTTAATCTTATTTAAATGATATAAATGTCCATTATGAAATGGATTATATTCTGCAATAACACCAATTACCTTCATTTAAAGCCCTTCTTTATAAACTAATTTTATTATATTAAGTTGTATTATTCAAGAAAAGTTGGTATAATGTACTAGCTAGTGGGTGAAGATATGTATATTGATTTAGCTAAAGTAGATGAAAAAGGTGTAGTTATTGATGATGTCGTATCTTTTGGTGATGAATATCTAAAAAAGACATCAATCCAAAAACTAGATAATGTCAAAGTTAAAGGTCGTGCTTACTATAGTGTAACTAACGAAATTGTCTTTGATTGTCATGTTGAAGGTAAGATGATCCTATTAGATGCAATGGATTTAGAACCCGTTGAGTATCCATTTAGTTTTGAAATATCAGAAGTATTAAGCGAAAATGCTCAAGAAATCAACAAAAATGAGCTAAAAACACTTGATATTATGGATATTTTATGGCAAAATATTGTACTAGAGGTTCCAATTAGCTTTCGTGCTAACCCTGATAAGAAATATCAAATGTCAGGTGAAGGTTGGGAACTAGTAGATGAAGAAAATAAAAAGGTAGATCCAAGATTAGCTCCTTTGTTAGAGCTACTTGATAAAGAAGGGAAGGAGTGATATCATGGCAGTTCCTTTTAGAAGAACAAGTAAAACTAAAAAAAGAATGCGTCGTACTCACTTAAAAAAAGAAGTTGGAACTTTAACTAAATGTCCTAAATGTGGAGCAACTATCCAACCTCATCGTGCATGTATGAAATGTGGTTACTATAAAGGTAAAGAAGTAATCGCAATGCAAGAAGACGCTACTGAAGAATAGTTTACAATACTACTTTTTAAGTAGTTTTTTTTTACGCTCATTTAAGCTATAATTATTATAGTAGAGGTGATAAGATGAAGAAAAGAAGACTAGTAATTTTAATTGCTATTTTATTTCTTACATCTTGTGGTAGTAAGACTTTAGTTTGTGAACGTGGTGAACTAGCTGGTGAACAATGTATGATTCGTACTACTAAAGAAATAATTAATACCTGTCCATTAAGTTATGAATATGATGAAGAAAAAAATATATGTGTTAATTCAATGAGTATTGATGCTAAACCAAAATTTATTTGTAATAAAGGTTACCATCAAGGCGACGGAAAATGTATAAGTGATAAAATATATGGTCAAACTTTCGAAAAACATTGTATTTCGAAAAACATTGCTGAAGATGATGAGTTAAGTACAACTGAGGTTAGAGACAATAGTTGTTATGAAAAGATATGTATTAAAGAAGCTGAAGATGGTAGCTGTGCTGAATTTAAAGAAACTAAAATCGACTTTACTGTCGATTGGGCTTGTCCTGATGGCTCAAAACAAATAGATGGTGAATGTCGTAAAACATCATATCAAGGTGTTAAATATAGCTGTGAAATAGGGACTTTAAAAGGTAAAAAATGTATTATAGAAAAAACCGTACCTGTTACTATTAAATGTGATGAAGGTTATACTTTAAACGAAAAAAATAATATTTGTGAAAAAATTATTTATGAAGAAGCATATTTAAAATAGTAAATATGCTTTTTTATGTTATAATAAGTTAAGTAATGCCGGTTTAGTCTAGTGGTAAAACAGATCAATGGTAATGATCAGAGGACTGTTCAATTCAGTCATCCGGCACCAGAAAGAAAACTATCTAAACACATTAAAAGTTTAGATTTGAATATAAAAAGTATCAATTTTAAGATAAGTTGGTATTTTTTTATTAAAGAAAATAAAAGCAAATTTATGAAATTAACAAAAATTTCTATTCCGAAAATTACAAAAAAATTGATTTTTTCGGAATATGTTATATAATATTTATAGGTGATTTACTTATGAAATTAATTAAACGAGAAGGATATTTAAATAAATTGATTAATGTAATTGGAACCCCAGAGATAAAAGTTATAACAGGTATAAGACGTTCTGGTAAGTCAAAACTTTTAGAATCATTTAAGCAATACATTGAAGAAAATATTAATAACTATAATATTATTCATATAAATTATAATTTAAAAAAATTTGCTTCTTTAAAAGATGATCAAAAATTATATGATTATGTTGCTGATAATTATATTCCTAAAATGCATAACTTTGTTTTAATAGATGAAGTCCAAATGTGTAAAAATTTTGAAAATGTTATAAATTGGCTACACGCTGAGGAAAAATATGATATTTATATCACTGGATCAAATGCCTTTTTATTGAGTAGTGATTTAGCAACACTTTTTACTGGCAGAACTTTTTCTATAGATATTTATCCATTTTCCTTTAAGGAATTTATGAAATATTATAACTATGATGATATTGATATAGCTTTTGATAAATATGTTATAAATGGTGGAATGCCAGGTTCTTATGTCTATAATGAGCAAAATGATAAATATAAATATATTGAAGATGTCTATAATACTTTGATTATAAGAGATATTAAGGAAAAATATAATATAAGAAATGAAAAAATATTAAATAATCTAGGAAATTTTTTAATGGATAATATTTCTAATATTACATCAACATTGAATATTACTAAAAAACTTAATTCCCAAAAGGATTATATATCTGATAAAACTATAAAAAAATATATTGATTATTTTTGTAATGCTTTTGCTTTTTATAAAATAGGAAGATATGATATAAAAGGAAAAAGATATTTAAATTCTTTAGATAA
>CANQQV010000019.1 GCA_947626095.1 uncultured Bacilli bacterium | reverse complement strand
GGTGTCCCCTTGGGGGCTCGAACCCCAGACCCACTGATTAAGAGTCAGTTGCTCTACCAACTGAGCTAAGGAGACATTTCTTCGTTACTCGTTAATTATACAATAGATTTTTTAAAAATACTAGTCTAAATTATTGTAAAAATATTAGGTATATCAAGATAAATATGATAAAATTAATTTATGGAGTTGATAACTATGTATCAAAATCTATCTAAAGAAGAAAAAAAAGATGTTCGTCAAGCCTTTAAAAAAACTAATAAAGGTTCAGATATCAATCCTATTTTAAATCGATTATTAATCGAAGGTATTATCTGTTTTGTAATGGCTATAATAATGATAGGAGCTATAGTTTTCTATGATTATTCTCTATGGTTAATTGGTTTAATCGCCTTATGCGTTATTTGCGGTTTAATCTTTATTTTAGCTCAAAGAAGTATTCGTTTTAGAGAATATAATAAATTTATTAAACTAGGTTATAAAAAAGTAAAAAATAAGTTGACTAAGAAATAATAATTAGTTATAATTTATTTGTTACCTTGGTTATGGAGCAGTACTCAAGAGGCTGAAGAGGCGCCCCTGCTAAGGGTGTAGGTCGGGTAACTGGCGCGAGAGTTCAAATCTCTCCTGCTCCGCCATTATATAAATACACTTCGGATATTCCGAAGTTTTTTCGTGCATAAATTTATCAATTAAAAATATATTAATAGTATGACAAGAGACTATATAACAGAGTATTATGATTATAAAGCTTATGAAGAAGACTTTAATAAAATAATCCAAAGTTCAGTAAGTACCAATCTAAAAGTAGGTAAACTAGCTTATTACATGGTCACTAAATTCCCTAAACTACCTTACTTTTGGGGTGGTGGCCATAACTTAACTAAAGAAGAATTATTAGGTTTAAATAAAAAATGGGGAATTCCCCAAATGATTACTGATTATGGCAGTGATAACTTTATCGTAGGTAAATACTATCCATATTCGTTTGACTGTTCTGGCTTTGTAACTTGGTGTTTAGTTAATTGTGGTTACAACCTTGAAAAATATATTGCCAATGTTAACCATGATTATTCCTTAAATAGTCAAGATTTCCTTCAAATAGGTCCTATATATAAATTAAATGATGCAGATATTATCACCAAAATTAAAATAGGGGATTTAGCTTATCAAAAGCATCATATTGGTATTATATGTGATATTGATCATCAAAAAGAAATAATCGAAGTGGCGCACATTTCCTATAGTGGTGGTGGTAGTTCCCTAACTACCATTAACTTAATTACTGGTCATGTCGTTAATGATAGCGAAGTAAAAGATCGTATCGGTCATGCTTATTTTACAGATATTATCTCCATTTCTTATTAGTAATTGACACTAATTTCCTAAAAAAGTTGCATAAAATTTATTATTGTGTTAGGGTAAAAATAGTTTGAAGGGAGGAATATATATGCTAGATACTGACGATCATAACTCGAATAATAGTAAAGATATTCCTCTTGGGTGTCTTTAATAACTATTATCTTTTTAATTAATTATTATATATCTTATATAATAAAATTTTTTTGCATGTTATTAAGGAGGTATTACTATGAAAATTATTGTTAATGAAAAAGTGTATGTCCAAGTAAGAGACATATTGTTTTTAGCTAGATTATACAAAAGTGAAATATTAATGAATTACTACTTATCATTCATTAATCAAGGTTTCTTAGATTATGACTTTATTAAATCCAAAAACTCTTTATTAAATAAAATATTAGCTACTGATATTATTATAGATTATCGTGATTATGCCGATTATACTGATTATCATTTAAGTAGTCTAATAATTAATTTATCTTCAACTCATAATGGCAATAAAGATATAGTTGAACACAAAATGGATGATTTAAGAGATATCATCAGTATAGTACGTAAAGATGCTAATTATACTATTCCTTTAATCCCAGATGATAAAATAGTAAAACGTTATGACGACTTAAATTTATGTTTTAAAAGTACTATTATTCCTAATTATTATCTTCTTGAACCAATTAATGGTGAAGAACCTACTCATTACCAAGAAGCAGTAGATAGGGGAATAGCTTCATTAAAAAAACAAGGCATAATAAAAGAAGAACAACCTTCTTATCAACTTATTTCTAAAGAAACTTATTATGTTGTTTGCTTTATTAAAGAAAAGAAAAAAACACCTCGTTTAATGGATAAAATAATTACAAAATTGACAAAGAAACCAAATAAAAACCTCACATCGTGAGGTTCTTTAACTTAATACAATATTGGATAGAGTATTTAAAAAATCATTCATAATTGTTAGATAATTATCATTATTACTTCTTTCTTCTTCTGTTAAAGTATCCATCGTATTTATTTCGATTAATTCTGCTCCATAATTATCTACTAAATCTTTAACACTATCTGAAACATTATTTTTATCAGCTACAAATATTTGTTTATAAGTTTTATCTTTAAATTTATTTTTAATACTTGTTGTAATATTACTTTCACTTGAAATATTAATTACATCAAAGCCATATTTTTCTAAGAATCCAAACGAATCATAAGCAATAACTATTGTTCCTTTATTATTGTTTTTAGCACTTTTCGCAATATTTCTTAAATTAGCATCTAATGTTGATATATCTTCTTCTAATAAGGCATAATTCTTTTCAATCTCTTCTGCAGCATACTTAGAAGTACTTAATTCTTTTAACTTCATTTTAATCGTATCTGCCATTGTTAATAAATTATTAGGACTTAACCATAATTCTTCAACTCCATATTTATAATTAAATGATGGATCAATTATTTGTAAATTATTATTCTTATTAACTAAAGCTTTAGCTATTTCTTTTTCATCAGTTGTTCCATTATAGATAAAAATCGTCGTTGACTTAGATATATCATTAATTTGTTTGTCTGTTAATTTATAATTTGTAACATCAGTATCATTTGGATAAATAGATGTAACATCACCATTTGTATATAATCTAGTAACAATATATTCAATTGGATAAACCGTTGTTGTAATATGTGAACCTTCTAGCTCATCTTGATCAAAACATCCTGTTGCACAAGTTAAAGTTATTAAAGCTATTAACAATAAATAGATAATTTTCTTTTTCATATATTCCTCCGATATAATTCATATAACATAATAATTTTACTATATTTTATTTCTTTTGTAAATTTTATTCGCTATGATATTACTAGTAAATATTTAGGAGATTTGTTATAATGAAAAAGGTGATAATATGGATTTTTTAGAAAAATACGGAATTTATATTAATGATAAAGAACTTTTATTAAGAGCTTTAACTCATTCTTCATATTCTAATGAACATGATTGTGAAAATTACGAAAGACTAGAATTTTTAGGAGATGCAGTTTTACAAATATTAACTAGTGATTATCTTTATAAAAATATGGAGTTATCTGAAGGTGATATGAGTAAGACCAGAGCTTCATACGTTTGTGAGAGTGCATGTGCTAAATATGCTGAATTAGTTGATTATACCCCATATATCCGAGTAGGTCACGGTCAATTAAATAATATTAATGAAACCATTGTTGCTGATATTTTTGAAAGTATTATGGGTTGTATTTACTTAGATCAAGGGTTAGAAGCAGCTCGTAGTTTATTTGATCAAGTAGTCGTACCTTGTATTAAAAATCATAATATTTTCTTAGGTGATTATAAAAGTAAATTACAAGAACTAGTTCAAACGACTAAAAAATCTTTAGAATATCGTTTAGTAGGTGAAGAAGGACCAGCTCATGATAAGATGTTTTATGTTGAAGTAGTTATCGATGATATAATCTATGGTAGAGGTAGTGGCAAATCAAAGAAAGAAGCTGAGCAAAGGGCGGCCTTAGATGCCTATAATAAACAAGCTAAAATTAGGTGATTTAAATGTACTTGAAGTGTATTAGAGCAAATGGGTTTAAATCATTTGCTGATAAAATTGAATTAGATATCGATAAGGGCATAACCGGTGTTGTAGGACCTAATGGTTCTGGTAAGAGTAACATTGTTGATGCTGTTAGATGGGTTTTAGGTGAACAATCAGTTAAAGCCTTACGTGGTGATACTTCAATGATTGATGTTATCTTTACCGGTTCTAAAACTCGTAGTGAAAAAACTAGAGCTAGTGTTAGCTTAGTCTTTGATAATAGTGATCATTACTTAAATAGTGAATTTAATGAAATTGAAATTAAAAGAGTAGTATATAAAACCGGTGAAAATGAATATTACATCAATAATAGTAAAGTAAGACTAAAAGACATAACTGATTTGTTTTTAGATAGTGGTGCCGGTCGTGAATCCTTTAATATTATTTCTCAAGGTGCTGTTGCCGATGTTATAAACAATAAACCTGAAGAACGTCGTGTTATTTTTGAAGAAGCTGCTGGTGTCTTAAAATATAAAAAACGTAAAGAAGAATCATTTCGTAAATTAGATCGTACCAATGAAAACTTAGAAAGAGTTAATTTACTTATCGATGAACTATTAATCACCTTAACCCCTTTAAAAGAACAATCAGAAAAAGCTCGTAAATACTTAGAATATAAAGATGACTTAGAAAATATCGAAATTGCTTTAATTGCGACGGATATTGAAAAAATAAATAACGAATATCAAACTGTTAAAGAAAATATTAAAAGACTAAATGATGAAGTAGATGAATTATCCTCTACTAATACTACTGATTCTTCTAAAGTTGAAGAATTAAAATTAAAATCATTAAAATTAGATGAAGATATTGAAGCCGAAACTAATAAAATAAATGAACTTACTACCGAAATAGCTAGTTTACAAAGTCAAAAACAAATAACTTTAGAGCGTCAAAAATACGAAGTAGATAGTGATAAACTTCAAGAAAATATTTTAAGTCTAAAAGAAGAAGTTCTAAACTTAAATAATACAATTAATTCTTTAACTAATGATCTTGATAATTTAAAAAAAGAATTAGAAGTCAAACAACTTAAAAATATGGAATTAACTAAGAAAAGTGAAGATGCTAAAAACAAACGAATTACTTTAAATAATACCTTAAGTAATACAACTCGTGAAATAATGGCTTTAACTAATAAAATCGCTATTATTGAAGAAAATATTAATAATGATACTAAACTTCCATATAGTGTTAAAAATGTTATAAATAACATTCGTCTTCGTGGGATTCATGGTGTCCTTGGCAAATTACTAGATGTACCTGAAAAATACGTAACAGCTGTAGAAACCTCATTAGGAGCTAATAGTAATGTTATTGTCGTTGATGATGAAAATTGTGCTAAAGAAGCTATTAACTACTTAAAAGAAAATCGTTTAGGTCGTGCTACTTTCTTTCCTATATCTATCATTAAACCACGTAATATCATGTTTGAAGATTTAGAAAAGATTAAAGAAATCGATGGTTATATCGGTACTGCTGAATCCCTAGTTAGATATGATGAAAAATATCGTAGTATTGTCTTAAACCAACTAGGTAATGTGATCGTTGTTGATCATATTGATTCACTAAATAAAATAGGTAAATTACTAAATTATAAATATAAAATTGTTACTCTAGAAGGCGAAATTCAATATAGTGGTGGCGCTATTACTGGTGGTACGATTAAATCTAGTAATGGTTTATTAAATCAAAAATATGAACTAGATAATTTACATAAAGAACTAGCTAAAAAACAAAATAATTTAACTAAATTAGAACAAGACATCAAAGAAGTTAATAACGAAATAAATAATACCGCTCTTCTTCTAGAAACTAACGAACGTGAAGTAATTGGTTTAAAAGAAGAATATACTATTAAAACTAATCGTTTAACGGAATATCAAGAAAATTATAATAATAAAAACAATGAACTTAATGGTTCATTAAATAAAAGTAATAATACTTTAGACCAAGAACTAGAAAACATTGTTAATACTTATTACCAAGTTCTATCTCAAAAAGATGATTTAACTAAAGAAGTAAATAAATTAAAAAGTGATAAATTTAGTTTAACTGAAGAAATAAATACTTTAGAAAAAACTTATCGTGAAATGAATAGTAAAATTACCCAAAAACAAAATGAATTAAAAATAGAAGAAATTAAAATGGGCAAAATGGATGTTAAATTAGATAGCTTACTACTTAGTTTAAATGAAAATTATAACTTAACTTATGAAAAAGCTCATGATAACTATTCCTTAGATGTTGATTACGATACTGCTAAGATTACTGTTAGTAACTTAAAAGCCAAAATTAAAAGTTTAGGTGAAGTTAATACCGGTAGTATTTCTGAATATGAAAGAATCAATGACCGTTATAACTTCCTAACTAACCAACGTAATGACTTAGAAGAATCTGTTAGTAGTCTTCTTAATGTTATTTCTGAAATGGATGAAATAATGAAAAATAAATTCTCTACAACTTTTGAACAAATTAAAGAAGAATTTAAAGTTGTCTTTAAAAAACTATTTAAAGGTGGGGAAGGTATCCTAGAACTTACTAACCCTGATGATATCTTAAATACTGGTATTGAAATATCAGCTGTACCTCCAGGTAAAAAACTAAATTCCATTGCTTTACTATCTGGTGGTGAAAAAACCCTTACAGCTATTGCTTTGTTATTTTCTATTTTAAATGTTAAACCAGTACCATTTGTTATCCTAGATGAGGTAGAAGCAGCATTAGATGAAGTTAATGTTGAATCATTTGGCAAATACTTATTATCTTGTAAAGAAAAAAGTCAATTTGTTATTATCACGCATAAAAAGAAAACTATGGAATATGCTGATGCTTTATATGGTGTAACAATGCAAGAGTCAGGTGTTTCTAAAATAGTTAGTGTTAAACTAGAAAATTAGGCCCTCTAAGGCCTTTTTTGTTAATAAAAATCAAACTATTTTAATTAGTCAAATTTGTATATTAAAACTAACTACCTAAAATTATATCCCAGATAATTCATAAAAATAGATCCATTCAGGATCTTTTTTCATGAAAAAAAAGGAAATAAACAATTTATCGCGAATAATTATAATGAAAGGATAGACACACATCGACATTTAATTAACTATAAATACGATATTTTAAAATAGGTGATAATATGAAAAAAAATTTACTTATTATTTTTAGTGCTATTTTAATTGGCAGTATCTTAGCTATCTTTATGTTTAACAAAATAGTCTTAAAAGAAGATAATGATTTAAATAATAAAATCGTCAATGCCTTTCAAATCGGTGTTTATAGTAACTATGATAACGCCACTAAAGTTGCTGCTCGTAATAATGGTCTCGTCGTTACTGATGATAATTTATATCGTGTCTATGTAGCTATCTTATCTGATAAAGAAGCTATTAATAAAGTCAGTAAATACTATGAACATATTGGCCTTAATTACTATTTAAAAGAAATTAGTGTTAATAAAGAATTTGTTAAAGAAATAAAAGAAGATGAAGAGTTAATCAAAAAGAGTAGTAGTGATACCTATAATACGATTAATTTAGATGTTTTAAATAAATATAAGGAGTTGTTATGAGTTATTTAATTAAAGAAATCCCTCTTACGGAAAGACCAAGAGAAAGATTTAAAAAATATGGTGCTAAAGCTCTTAGTAACGAAGAATTATTAAGTATTCTTTTACGTACCGGAACTACTAATAAATCTGTTAAAGAGTTAAGTACTGATCTATTAAAAGAAATTAAATTACATGATTTAACTAATCTTAACTATAATACTTTAAAAAATATCAAAGGAATAGGTGAAGTAAAAGCAATTACCTTATTAAGCGCTATTGAATTTGGTAAAAGAGTTCTATCTAAAGAAGACTTAGTAACTAAAATAAAAGATAGTAAAGATGCTTATTACTTAGTTAAAGACGAATTAGAAAATGAATTACAAGAAAAATTTTTATCTATATATTTAGATACTAAAAATAAAGTTATTATTAAAAAAGTTATCTTTATTGGCACCGTTAATAATAGTAGTGTTACTGCTCGTGATGTCTTCCGTGAAGGAGTTAAATGTAATGCCAGTAAAATGATTATTGTTCATAATCATCCAGCTGGTAGTATTGAACCATCTTTCGCTGATTTAACTTTAACTAATGAATTTATCAAAATAGGCAAAATAATTGGTATAACAGTCATAGATCATCTAATAATTGGGAAGAATAATTATTATAGCTTTAGAGAAAGTGCTGGTGATCTATTTGTTACCTAAAAAAAAGTATTTATTTAAGATAATCTCTTTTATTCTTTTAATAATCTTTACCATCTGTGGTAATTATCTCTTTAACTACCTTAAATATGATAATGAAGAAATAGTTACCATTGCTACTGCTCAAAAAGAAATAGAAATCCTGCGTAATGAATTAAAAAATGTCAAACAAATTAAAGAGTTAGATCATGATTATCAAATTGCTCGTGTTACTTTAAGAGACATTCATAACTTTTATAATGAAATAGTTATAAATGTAGGTAGTAATAAAGTTAACGTTGGTGATCCTGTTGTTAATGAACAAGGTTTAATTGGCATAATAAGTAAAGTAGATAAAGAACAATCTCATGTTAAACTTTTATCTAGTGCTATTAACTTATCAGTTAAAGCCAACAATACTTATGGCAATTTAAAAGGAAGTAAAGTTGATTTATTAGATAAATATAGTGAGTTAAAAGTTGGTGATATTATTACAACCTCAGGTCTTACTAATATTCCTGAAGGTTTATATGTCGGTAAAATAACTAAAGTCAAAATGGATGAAAACAATTTAGGACAAGAATTAGAAGTTGAATTAGTAGATACTAGTGATTTAATCTATGTCGGAGTTTTAAGTAGTATAAAATGATTTATTTAGGCTTTGCCTTAGATTATTTTCTTTTATTCTTTTGTCCTATTAAAACTTATTTTACGATTATTGATCTTGATAAAAATAATGTTATATCAATTATTATTATCGGTATAATTCTTGATCTTATCTATCATAAACTTTTAGCCAATTTTCTTATTCTTTTAATTCTCTATTATTTTTTTAAATCTTTTAAATTTAAAAAGAAATATCAAGTAATAAAAAATCTCTTACTATATATAATCTATTTTAATCTTTTATTTTTTCTAAATGGTTATTCCAGTAACTATTTAGTTGCTTTTATTAGTGGCTTAACTCTTCAGTTCATTGCTTTTTTTTATTATAAATGGTTATTAAAGTAACTACGCTTTCATATTATATATTGGTGATACTATGAAGGGTAGCAAGTATTATAAGAAAAAATTTAAAGGAAGAAAAAATAATAACGATCATTTATCTCTTTTATTTACGCAATTCCTACTAGCTATTATCTTTCTTTTAAGTAGTTTAATTCTCACTAATCTAAGTAGTGACTTTAAAAGTAAATATCAAAAAGAAGTTTTAGAAAAGAATCTTGATTTTCCATATTTAAATAAACTATATAAAAAATATATTGGTGAAGATAAAAAAGAAGAAGATACCTTAGTCGCCAATGTTACTAATAACAATAATTCCTATGAAAAAGTAGGGGATGCTACTAAGTTTTTAGTAAATCGTGAAACCCCAATTAATTCTTTAGAAGGTGGTATTATTGTCTTTATTGGGGATAAAGATAACTTAGGTAATACTGTAATTATCCAAGGAAATGATGGCGTAGATATCTGGTATAGTAATATCGATGTTACCGAATATAGTTTATACGATTATATTTCCAAAGGTGCTATTATTGGTGTCAGTCAAAGTGATAACTATTTAATAACTATTAAAAAAGATGATAAAACGATTAACTATGAAGACTATATTGCCTAAAATAAAAATTGATTATAGTACTTATCTTATTATTTTTATGGCTTTAATTGCTGGTTATATCAAAAACATCAGTATTATCTTTAGTATTGTTATAATACATGAATTAGGTCATGTATTTTTCTTTCGCCTTTTTAATATCAAGATTTTAGAAATAGTTATCTATCCATTTGGTGGTGTTAGTTACATTAATAAAAAAATTCACGAACGAATATATAAAGACCTTTTAATTAGTTTAGGTGGTATAATCTTTCAAATAATTTTCTTTTTCTTTATCTTTCTATTATACCAGTATAATGTCATTGTCTTTAGTACTTATAATCTTTTTAAAATATATAATACTAATATCATTCTTTTTAATCTCATACCTATTATTCCTTTAGATGGTAGTAAACTACTATTAGCTATCTTAAGTAAATATCTATCTTACTCTAAAAGTTATCATTTGATGATTATTATCGGTTGTATTACGCTTATCTTATATATCTTATTTAATTGTTTTTATAAAGTTAATGATCTTATCTTATATATCTACTTAATAAGTAAATTATACGAAGTAATCAAAGAAGAAAAACATGTCCTTAACAAATTTTATTTAGAAAGAATATTATATAATAACTACTACAATGCTATTATTAATAATTCTCATAATATTAAAGATATGCGCCTTGATAAATATTATTTTTATAAAAATAAGGACCATTATATTAATGAAAAAGATTATTTAAAAAAAATCAAATATCACAGTTATTTTTGACAAAATATCTAATATTTAGTACTATTTTAAACGGAATGAAAAGAGGGCTAGTTATGACGACTAGACAAATTAGAAATATAAGAAATAAAGTAGATAATGCTTATAAAAATCAATTAGCTAGTTTTTTAACTGATCAAGAACATATTGCTAAACTGATATCTTTTTTAACCAGCTTAGGTTTTACTTTAACTATGGGCGACACTAATATGATTTTTCCTATTATTACAGGTGCCACTGGCTATGCTTTAACTTCATCTGTTGTTAAAGCCTTAAAAGATACTCGTGATTTTTCTACAGAATATCATAAGCAATTAATACGTAATACTGAAGAATACTATTATTGTACTGAAATATATGATTCTGTTATAACTGATTTAGCTAATTTTATTCGTAGTTTAAATTTACAAAATAGTTTAGAAATTGGCATGTTCTATCAAGAACTATTATATAATGGTTTTTTATCAGCTCCAGGTACTTTTGAATATCATAAATATGATTACGATAGTGGTATATGTCCTGAAGCGTATGGTGCTCGTATTAGTAGTGGAACTGGTGTATGTCGTCATATTGCTGCCAACTTAAAAGATCTTTATGAAAAACTTGGTTTTACTGCTTCTTATTTATCAGTTTGTGGTTCCAAAAATAATCTGATTAGTAATATAAAGACCAGAGTAATGCCATCTTCCATAAACCATGCTGTTGTTTGTGTTAAAGATCGATTCGGTAAATACATAATTGATCCTACATGGGAAAAAGTTGCTATCTTTGATAGCGACGAAAAATTTGCTCAAATTATCGGTGATAAATCCCAAGATCGTCAATATGTTATTGGTTATACTACTTTAATTTGTGAACATCGTCTAGTAAATTATGATAGTTATGTTGGTGTTAGAAAAGCCAATCGTGCTAATTTAAATGGTCAAGATATTGCCATAGCTCATGATTATGCGCTTAATACGTTTTGGCAACAAAGAGAAGCTATTATTCAATTTTATAATTATATAATTAGACGCTTAGAAAATATCAGTTATTACGAGCAACAAATTTCTCGTTATAGTGATTATGAAGATAAAGGGCAAAAACTCGTCTTAAAATAAGGTTTTAATTGACTTATCCCTAATCATTTGTTATAATTCTAAATGTTTTGAAGCAATCATCAAAACCGCACTAAAAAGGTTATAAGAACTTTAAGTCACCTTAAGGGCGCGTCTTAAAATTTTATAAGGAGGTATGAAGATGAAAGCTATATTTGTTACTGGTGGTAAACAATATTATGTTTCTGAAGGCGATACTATTTATGTTGAAAAACTTGATGCTGAAGTAGGTAGCGATGTTACTTTTACTGAAGTATTATATGTTGATGGTGTTGCTGGTAATCCAGTAGTTGACGGTGCAAAAGTTGTTTGTTCTGTAGAAAAACATGGGAAACAAAAAAAGGTACTTGTTTTCAAATACAGACCTAAGAAAAAATTCCGTAATAGACAAGGCCATAGACAACCATATACTAAGTTAATTGTTAAGAAAATTAGTAAATAACTATGATTAAGATTAACGTCAAAAGAAGTAATAAAAAGGTTTATGAACTTGTAATAAAAGGTCATGCTAATTATGATGATATGGGTAAAGATATTGTTTGTGCTGCTGTTAGTACAATGGCGGAAACGACAGTTAATAATATCATCGTCTTAGATGAATCTATTGATTACGAAGAAAACTCTGGTTATTTAAAAATTAGAGTCTTAAAAGATACTGAAGTAAATGAAAAATTATTAAATAACTTAGTAATGATGTTAGAAGATTTACAAAAAGAGTATCCCAAAAATATTGAGATTAGAAATGAGGTTTAGAATATGCAATTGATGAAATTAAATATCCAATTATTCGCTCACGTTAAAGCTCAAGGTTCTACACAAAACGGTAGAGATTCTAGAGGTCGTAGATTAGGTGCTAAAGCTGCTGATGGTCAAACTGTATCAGCAGGAAGTATATTATACCGTCAAAGAGGAACTAAGATTTTTCCTGGTGCAAATGTTGGAATGGGTAAAGACCACACTTTATTTGCTAAAGTCTCTGGTGTAGTTAAATATGAAAGACTAGGTAGAGATAAGAAAAAAGTTAGTGTTTACGAAGCTTAATTAAAGGACCTTATATAGGTCCTTTGTTTATGTTATAATCTCTTTAAGAGATGATATAATGTTAAAAGCTAAATTAGATAATAAAATTTACGAATTACCATTAGGCGATATATATCGTGATCGCTTTACTGCCTATATAAGTGGTGATCTACTTGATTGTGATTACTTAATTAGTGAAAGACAATATAATGCGATCAACTTATTATTCGGTTTTGTTGCTAATGGTCTAACTATAATGGGAACTGAAGGCTATCCGCCAGAATTACTACCTGAAAAGCAAGAAATCTTATCTCGTATGTCCCAAGTAGATCATCTCCAAAAGTACTTTGCTAAACAAGGTCAAGTAGATAAAAGTATCGAGTTAATTTGTAAATTATTAAAAGTGATGTTAGAACATCATGAAAAATTAGTGCATCCTAATAAAGAGAAGGTGATTTAAATGTTTATCGATGAAGTTGTCATAAAACTTATTGCTGGTAAAGGTGGCGATGGTTGTACTTCTTTTAGAAGAGAAAAATTTATTCCTTTTGGTGGCCCTGATGGTGGTAACGGTGGTAAAGGCTCTGATATCATCTTTAAAGTTGAAAAAGGGTTAAAAACCTTAGTTGATTTAAAATACGCTAAAATAATTAAAGGAACTAAAGGAGTTAATGGAAAAGGAAGTAACAAACATGGTGCTAATGCTGAAGATATAATTGTTAAAGTTCCTGAAGGAACCACTTTAACAGATGATGAAACTGGATTAGTCATTTGTGATTTAGTTAACGATGGTGATACCTTTGTTGTTTGCCATGGTGGTCGAGGTGGTCGTGGTAATAGAGCTTTTGCTACCCAAGAAGAACCAGCCCCTAAAATGAGTGAATATGGTGAACCAGGTGAAGAACGTATTGTTAAATGTGAACTAAAAGTATTAGCTGATGTTGGTTTAGTTGGCATGCCATCAGTTGGTAAGAGTACTATTTTATCTTTAATAAGTAGTGCTAACCCTAAAATCGCTTCTTACCATTTTACAACCTTAAGTCCTAACTTAGGCGTTGTTAAACTAAAAGATAATCGTTCTTTTATTATGGCTGATTTACCAGGTTTAATTGAAGGCGCTAGTAGTGGAGCTGGTCTTGGCGAAAAATTCTTAAAACATGCTATGCGTACTAAGATAATAGCTCATGTTATTGATATGGGTTCTTTTGAAGGACGAGATCCAATCACTGATTATCAAATAATTAGAAAAGAAATTGAATCATATAATGCTAAACTAGCTAATAAAAAAGAAATAATCATTGCAAATAAAATGGATTTACCAGATGCTAAAGATAATTTAGTTAAATTTAAAAAAGCTTATCCTACCAAAGAAATAATTGAATTAAGTGCCATTAATAATGAAGGCTTAGATAAAATGATTATTCGTTTAGCTGATTTATTAGCAACCATCGAAGAAGAACCAATTTATGAAGAAGAAACTTTAGAAAGTCATGTTATCTATAAATTTAAAAACGAAAAACCATATACTATTACTCGTGATGATAGTGGTGTTTGGATTCTTAAAGGCGCTGAAATCGAAAAACTCCTTAAAATGACTAAATTCCAAGAAGATGAATCAGTTCAAAGATTTGCTCGTAAATTAAGAGGTATGGGTGTTGATGATGAATTAGAACGTCTTGGTGCTCAAAAAGGTGATGACGTTCAAATCTTAGACTTCATGTTTACCTTTAAAGAATAGGAAAGATTGCTTTATGAAAATAGAATTACCCCAATTAACTGATTTAAACGCTATTGATACAATTGCCTTACAAGTTCACGAACTTCATGTTAAATGGCGTCCTGATATCTTTGAACATACTGATAGTATTATTAGTAAAGAAGAATTAAGTGAATTAATTAAAGAACATAATATCTTTGTTGTCAAAATAGATAATATTGTTGTTGGCTATGTTCTTTTATCAAGGAGAGAAAGTAAGAAAAATGGTTATAGATATCGTAAACAACTTGATATTGATGCCATGGGTGTTTTAGATACTTATCGTAATCAAGGAATTGGTTTTAAATTATTAGAATTTGTTAAAGATTATGCTAAACAAAATAACTTTACAATAATTCGTTTAACTGTTAATGAAGAAAATGAAAATGCTAGACATCTATATGAAAAGGTTGGCTTTAAAGTTAAAAATATCGCTTATACGTTAAATGTTCAAGATGATAAAACCTATTAATTTTAATAGGCTTTTTTATGGTGTTTTTTACAAATATTATGGATGATGTTATAATATGCGAACTAGTGAGGGATTATTTATGGATAGTGTGATGAAGCAAAAACTTGTACAAGAAAAAAAGGCATTTGATGCCTTAGGTTTTAATTGCTTTACGGATACTGATAAGACAGTATCTAGCTATGTTGCTAGTAGACTTGTTGATTATAATGCTAATGCGTCAATGGCTGATAGAACTTATCAATTATCCCAAGCTATTGATTTAAGTAGTGATGATCTTATGTTGTTTGGTGAAGATTATGCAACTAAAGTTAAAGATATAGCTAGAAGAACTAAATGTATAGTAGCTTATACAGATGATTTATTATATTCTTGTCAAATAACTTATAATTATGATGCTAAAAAGAAAGAAGTTGTAACGAATTCAGGAGTAGTTCAACATTATAAAGTTCCAATGCATATTTCTGAATTAGCCCCAATATTTCTTGGCCATGAACATATTCATTCTATAAAAGAAACTAATTATCAAGAATATATTAATGCACGCAGAGTTGGAGATGTTATTCCTTTATTCTACGAATTTGTAATAGCCAAAAAGAATTATCAGGAAATATATAAGACATGGCTTAATGCCCGTATGTATTTAATGAGTGATTCTAAGAAAAAATATACTAGGGTTCGTCAAATAATGAAAAAGGAATTTAAAGATAAAGATCTTTATAAAATAATTGCTACGCGTACTGGTCAGTATTTAAATAGTTTCTATTATGCTTTAATACTATACCATATGTATTTAGCTGATGAAAAACTAATTATGGGATTAGTTAAAAAAGTCCTAAATCATGAAATGACTACAATTGAATTATTAAATACCTTAGGTATATATGGTCCTAACCATAAAACAATGTTTGAAGAAGAATTAAATAGCTTAAAAAAAAGTTTATAATTCTTTTTTTTATTGTATAATAAGAATCAGGTGTTTTTTATGGATGAAGATATCACAATATTAACCGACGAAGAACTAGTAAATACCTTTAGTGATAATGCCTTTAAATTATATATGCGCGACATCTCTAAATATCCAATTCTATCTAGTGAAGATCAAAAAGAACTAGCAATAAAGTATCAAACTGGTGATTATAAAGCCCGTGAATTACTAATTAATAGTAATTTAAGATTAGTAGTTAGTGTGGCTAATCATTATCGTAATATTATTAAACATTTAGATATCTTAGATATTATTCAAGAAGGTAATATGGGTTTAATGCGTGCCGTTGAAGATTATGACCCGGAAAAGGGTGCTTTTTCTACTTATGCCGTATGGTGGATTAAACAAGGTATTACTAGAGCTATTGCTGATAAAGATTCAACCATTAGAAAACCAGTTCATCTTATCGAAGCCATCCGTCGTTATAAAAAGTTAATAAATGATAATAATTCTTGTGGTAAGAAATTAAGCGATGAAGAAATATGTACTGCTCTTAATATCAGTAAAGAAACTTTAAAAAACATCAGAGATGCAATCAATCAAACTCCAGTTAGTATCGATCAAACAGTTGATGATGATTCTGAAACTGAATTAGGCAATTTTATTCCTAGTACTGAAACCGGTTATGACGATGTCTTAAATCGCATGGTCAATGATACTTTATTAGTAACTTTAAAAGAAGTATTATCGCCTTTACATTATTTTATTATTTATTATCGTATTTTAAGTGGGGAAGACTATACTTTAGAACAAACAGCTTCCTATTTTAATCTAACTAGAGAAAGAATTCGTCAATTAGAATCTAAAGCTCTAAAAAAGTTAAAAATATATATGAGTCCCAATAGTACTAAAATGACTAGTACATATAATAATATTGCTAAAAGAGAAGGACTAAGAGTTAATCGTTTAAAAAAAGAACCGTTACATCCTGATAAAATAATTGAATACTTATATCTTCAAGCTGATTTAGAATACTTAGAAGAAAGAATCTTATATTTAAAAGTCTTTAGTAAATATAATTATAACTTAGAAGAATTAGCTTATGAATTAAATGTTAGTGTTGCCGATATAAAAAGTGCTTACCAAAGCTTAAGAAATAAACTTCAAACTAAATTTAAAAATCAAGAAAAATATCAAAAATATCGTTTATCTACTATTAAAAGTTATGGTACTAAAATCTTTGATATTGATATTCCAAAACGTGCCAAAGAAATTGATTATCAAAAACTAACCGCTAAGTATAGTAGTATGAGTTTAGATGATATCTTAAATCTCTTTAAAAGCATTGACTATAATCTAACAGTTGATGAAGAAAGATTACTCGCTAAATATTATGGCCAAAAAGTTAGAAAAGGTCTTAAGGAAGAAGAATTATTAATCGATATCAATATAACTTTATTTGGTTTTAAACATCAAGATATGAATGTTCCTAAAGATAAGTTATATCAAGAGTATTTAAGAATAAAAAACGAATTCAATGATGAGCAACAACTATTCTTAGAAACATATTACTTTGGTCAAAAAGATAAAAGTGTATTTAAAAGCCAATATCCTGATTCAACTTTATATTATCGTTACTATTTCTTAATTGATCGTTTAGAAAGAAGTTACTATCATATCTTAAGATTCTTTGATAATACTTTTACTAAAGAAATGTACGAACAATTAAAAAAGAAATATCCTGATAAACTAAGTGCCTCAAGGATTCAAGTTTTAGATATGTACTATGGTGTTAATGGCAAAGTCTATTCTATCAGTGAAATAGCTGAAACTTTAAAACTAGACTACATCAAAGCTCATGATTTATGTCGTGAAGCTCGTGATTATGCCATTAAACTATATAGTGGTCTAGCTAATTATCGTGTGGAAATTAAACCAAATATATATAAAAAATATATTACTAATCCTAAGTATTACTTTGTTAAAGAAACAAGAGAAATTCTTGATATGTTTATTATTCAAGGTTTATCATACGATGAAATAAGTACTAAAACTGGTTTAAATAAAACTAGAATATCCAATATTATTACCGATGCTATTCGAAAAATGGATAATTACCGTTTTGGTCTTACTACTACCTCAAATATTCCTAAAACTAAATTAAAAGAATTCTTAAAAAATTATCAAAATAATCTAACTAAAGAAGAAGCTAAAATAATTATCTGCCGTTATGTCGAAAACATGATGCCTGAAGATATTGCTGATTACTTAAATCTAGATATTAATATTATTAAAAGTGCTTTAAAACATTTTAATAATTTATATGAAAGCTATTTAATTAAAGATATTACGATTGATGATAATGATATTAAAGAAGAAGTCGATAAACATTCAAGTGAATCAGTCTTAAACGATTCTGAAAAAGAATTAATTAGTTTCTACTTAGGTCTTACTAATCGCTATAATCCTTCCGGTCTTAAACTAGATTATAATGGCCTAATAGCTAAATATAAACTTACTAAAGCAAGTTACTGGCATAAATATATGACCATTATTAGAAAAATTAAAAGCCGTAAAGCAGGAATCTTAAAACCTGATTTACTTTATATTCCTCGTCAAGAACTAGATAAACTATTAGATGATAAACATCTACCAATAAGTCCTAAAGAAAAAGAAATAATCTGTTACCTATTTGAACTTAAAGGTTATCCATATAAAACTCTTAACGAACTAACTAGTATCTTTAATGATAATAAAGGTAGTCTTAAAAGAAGATATCAACGAGCTATCGTTACTATCTATAAATATTTAAATAAAGAAATTGACGGTAAAATCGATTATGATACTGATATTATCCCATTATTAAAGTACTTTGCTCCTAGTGATCGAATTAAATTAGAAGATTTCTATAAAAACGGTTTATCATATGAAGAAATAGCTACTAAATGTCATGTTAACTTCCATCAAATGGTTAGTATTATGGAAAGAATTAAAATTAACTTATATGAACTTATGAATAACTTAAATAATACTAAAGTTTTTGATTTTGCTTACTATGAAGAAGCTATTAAAAATCCTGATTTACCATTTTATGGTGATTTAGATTTAGCCATTAAAATCTTTAACTTAGCATTTGGTATGGATGGTGACGAACGCAAAAGTGTTCCAGCCATTATTAAGGAATTAAACCTTGATTTAAAGACATCCGCTATTAATCGAGTTATTAGTAATCTAATGCTCAGTGTCTGTAAACTAAGAGATGGTATCGTTAAAGAAACCACTTTCTCATTTGAAGATATCTATGCTTATTACTTAAGAAATCATCAAAATATGTCTTATCAACATAAACTATATTATTTAAGATACTTTAATAAAATAACTAGTAGTCGTAATATCAATGGCTTAAAAGAAGACTTATCATACTATATAATTAATGATTTAATTAAAGATATCTATCCTAATGCCTTTGATTTTAGTACCGCAACTAGAGAAGATGTCATAGCTTTATTAAAAAAATATGGTCAAGATTTAAAGAAAAGTACGAAAAACGAATTAATGGCCATATATGATATCAGTGAAAGAGAATTTCTAACTGGTAAAGAACTCAATCATTTATATAAACTCTTAGATACTCTAGATACTCAACTAAAATTATCACCTCAAGAACGATTATTGTATCGAAAAGACTAGTAGAATAGTCTTTTTTTTGGTAAAATACTTAAGGAGGTTTGAATATGAAATATGACGTTGTAATCGTAGGTGCAGGACCTGCTGGTTTATTCTGTGCTTATGAATTAATAAATAATAATAAAAAATTAAAAATAGCTATTTTAGATCGTGGTTTTAGAGTTTCTAAAAGAGTATGCCCAATGAACAAACTAGGTATTCCATGTCAAAACTGTAATCCATGTAATATTCTATCTGGTTATGGTGGTGCAGGGACTTTCTCTGATGGTAAATTAAACTTTATTCCTCGTCTAGGTAAAAGTGACTTAACTAAATACATGAGTGAATCTGAAAGCTATAAACTAATTGATGAAACTGAAGAAATCTTTAATAAATTTAAGATGGATGCTGAAATATATCCAAGTAATATGGCTGAAGCTAATGAAATAAAAAGAAAAGTCGCTATAGCTGGTGCTAAATTACTTGTAATCAAACAAAAACACTTAGGTAGTGACCATTTACCAGAATATATCGAAGGTATTTGTGAATATTTAACTAAAGAAGGGGTAACCTTAATTGATCGTGCTGATGTCACAGAAATTAAAACAATCAGTGAAAATGACCACGAAGTTACATATTTAACTGGTGAAAAAGAAACTACTTTAAAAACCAAGAAAGTTGTTGTTGCTCCAGGTAGAACAGGTGCTAAATGGATTCAAGAATTAGCTGATAAACTTAATATTCCTTATCTATCTCAAAGTATTGAAATAGGTGTACGTGTTGAAGTAAGAAAAGACATAATGGAAGAAATCACTAATATTATTTATGATCCAACTATCTTCATTAAAACTAAAACATATGGTGATGAAATAAGAACATTCTGTACTAATCCAGGTGGCTTTGTCGCTAAAGAAAACTATTATGGTTTTATTTGTGTTAATGGCCATGCTTTAAAAGAAATTAAAAGTAATAATACGAATTTTGCTTTTATTTCAAAAGTTAATTTAACTGAGCCAGTTACTAATACAAGATTATATGGTGAATCTATCGCTCGAATTGCTAATGTTTTAGGTGATGGTAAACCAATTATTCAATCACTTAAAGATTTAAAACAGGGAAGAAGAAGTGAATGGCATCGTATTAATAAAGGCTTTATTGAACCAACTTTAAAAGATTGTGTAGCTGGTGATTTAGCTTTAGTTTTACCACATCGTATTATAACTAATATCTTAGAAGGTTTAGAAACTTTAGATAAAATAATACCAGGTGTCGCTAATGATGATACTTTATTATATGGCCCTGAGATAAAATTCTTTAGTAATGAAATTGAAACTGATAATAAATTTAGAGTTAAAGATAATAATATCTATTTTATTGGTGACGGTGCCGGCAAGGCTGGTAACATAGTTACTGCGGCTGCTACCGGTTTAGTCGCTGCTAGAGATATCTTAGCAAGAAAGTAATGGAAACATTACTTTTTTTTAATCCTTAATTTGCACTATGTGCAATATTACTATCAGTAGTTACTGTTAGTGCTGAAAGTACTGTAGACAGCCCTAGTAGATGTTCAAATAACTATTTGTATTTAGATCATGGAAACGGAACATATACTTGTGGTAATAATGTTACTAATGCATTAAATTCATTAGAAGAAAATGAAAATGGTGAATTAGTTCTTTTAAAAGATATGGTTATAGGTGGACCAGTAAATATTACTAAAGATATAACTATCAATTTAAATGGTCATAAACTTACAACACCTGTAACTGGTACTCAAAATGTTACAGTAAAAGGTGCTAATGTTACTATTAAGAATGGTAAACTAGATTTAATTGCTAATCAAGGACATATCGTTGTTGATTCATCTGAAAAAGCATCTACATTGACAATTGCTAGTGACGTTACAGTTAATGCAACTTACTATGCTACATCAGCTATTCAAATTGCTAATGCATCTAATACAACCGTTGTTAATATTAATGGTACTTGGACAGTTAAACATGAAATTGTTGCATGTAGTAATGGATTAGATGAAAAATTAACTGTAAATTTAAATGCTAATGTTAAAGCTACTGACCTACAATCTGATTATTTAGTAGCAGTTGATGCTGGTACTTCAACAGTTAATGTATTAGGTGGTACTTATACATCTAATAAATCAGTCTTTATGGTTAAGAATGGTACTTTAAATGTTAAAGGTGGAGATTTAACAGCTAATGGTGGACATGCTATAGTTGTTGAAAAACCTGGTCAAAACCTAACTACTACATTAAATATTTCAGCTGGTAATATTACTACAAAAACTGATGGCAAATATGCTTTATATTTTGGTAGTGGAACTGGTGAAGAAACTGGTACTTATAGTATTACTGGTGGAACATTTACTTCTGGTAAAAAAGATAAAAAACAACTACCAGCATTATACATTGCTTCACAAACATTCTTAGCAAATCATGCTAATATGATAAGTGGTGGATCATTTACTGGTGCAATAGTTGGTGATGTTCAAACTGATGCTGCAACAGATACTTGGACAAGATCTGCAGCTGCAACAGCAATTTTAGTTGGTAACGCAACAACAACTACTGAAAATGGTGTAGTAACAGTAAATCCATCAAAAGCAGAAAACGATAAGAAACCTGCTGCTAAGCCAGAAGAACAAGCTCCAAACACATATGATGCAGGTCTTGTATATATGGGATTAGCATTAAGTGCAATCGGTGCAAGTGTTGTTTCTGTTAGAAAATTAAGAAATAACTAATTATTGATTTAAGAAAACAAAGTATGTGCAATATTACTATCAGTAGTTACTGTTAGTGCAGCTAATACCCAACCAGGTTGTACGCTTAGTCCTGATGATCTTACAGTACATAATGCATGTCATGCATCTATCGATGGTGAAGGTTATGGTAGCGCTCTTGATGCATATAATGATGCACTTACTAATGGTAAGAATGTTACATTCTATGACGATGCAACAATAGCAACAGGTTCAAATGTAACTATCGATAAGAACGTAACTATCAATATGTATGGTGATGCTAAATTAACTTTAGGTGGAGCTTCTAGTGTATTAACTGTTGCTGATGGTGGTTCATTAACTATTAATGCTAAAAATGTAGTTGTTGCAAAAGCGTTTACAGTTAATAAAGGTGGTAAATTTGTTTTAAATGCTACAAACGTTACTGCTACTACTAATGGTTTAGCAACTGTTGCTGGTGAATTAACAGTTGGTGCTAATACTACAGTTGATAGTACTGGTCATGTAGCTATAGATGTTTTACCTAATTCTACAGTTACATTAAATGGTAAAGTAGATGCTACTACTGTTGTTCGTCCTGCAAGTAGTTATAATAAAGGTTATAATGAAGCTGATGCAAAAGTAATAGTTAATGGTGGTACATATACTACTACTGCTACTGCTATTCAAGCTGACAAAGGTATGAATGTTACAATCAATGGCGGTACATTTAATACTAAACCAGGAGAAGGTGCTCCTGCTGTTAATGTAATTATGTTATATAATGCTAAAGTTACTATTAATGGTGGTACTTTAACTTCAAATGGTGCTCCAGTACAAACTGAAGGTACTGCTGATACTGCTTCATTAACTGTTAATGGTGGTACATTAGTTTCTACACTTACTGGAAGACATGCTTTATTACTTAGAAATGCAAAAGCTAAATATGTTTTAGCTGGTGGTACTTATGAAGCTAAAGGTGATAAAGATGCTGCTGCTATTAGTCTAGATACTGCATTCTTTGATGTAAAAACTGGTAAACTAATTGCTGATCAAAAAGATATTATAACTGGTGGTAGATATTTGAATAATATTATCGGTGTTATAAAAAATACTGTAAGTGGTGCAAATTATGATGCTACTGATGATTTAGTTGCAGAAGGTTACACAGTAAAAGAAGAAGGTAACTACAAAGTAGTAGTTTCAACAAAAGCAGAAGATAATAAGAAACCAGCTGCTAAACCAGAAGAACAAGCTCCAAACACATATGATGCAGGTCTTGTATATATGGGATTAGCATTAAGTGCAATCGGTGCAAGTGTTGTTTCTGTTAGAAAATTAAGAAATTTAATAAAAAATAAAGGAAATAAGCTTTCAATCACGAATAATTAAAGTAGGGAGGTAATTAATGAATAATCAAAATATTCCCAAAGAAATAAAACTAGAGTTCTATGATTTTCATCCTCTTACTGAAGATCGTGTATTAAAATATTTATGGCTTAATGGTGGACCAAATACTATAAAATTTATTAATCGTGTTATTAAGCGAATTGTCGGTTATGATATTAGAAATTTTAATTTATATTACAATGAAATAGTTGCTGATAAAGTTATCAGTCAAGATAATCGACTAGATTTTCTTTTAGTATCTAAAGATAAATCAAGAAAACTAAATATTGAAATAAATAGAGTTGATAAAAGATATTGGTTAAAACGTAATGTATTTTATTTACATAAAATAGCTGGTAATTTCTATAATCGAGGCGATAGTTTCTATGCTAAAGATATCTTAATCGACCAAGTAAATATTAATGCTTTTGCTGATAAAGAATATAACAAATTAGATATTGATGAATATAGTATTCAAAATAAAATAGGTAATAGAAGTTTAAAAAATATAAGAATAATTAATATTTATTTACCAATATTATCTAATATATGCTATAATAAAAATGCAGAAGAACTATTAGACTATAAAATGTTTACAGCTCAAAGTTTTAAAGAAATGAAAAAATATATTCAAGGTAATAAAGAAAGGGAAAGTGTAATGAAAGATTTAGAAAAAAGAATTATTGATAATGAAGATTATGAAACAGAAGCTATGCGTATAGCTTATCGTAAAGCAGTTGAAAAGAGTATAAGAGAAGATGGTCGTGAAGAAGGCATTAAAGAAGGAATAAAAGAAGAAAGAACAAATATTATAAATAAATTATTATCAAGTGGTATGACTAAAGAAGAGTTATCTAAAAGACTTAGTATGCCAATACTATAAAATATTAAAGCAATATTACTATCAGTAGTTACTGTTAGTGCAGCCGGTGAATGTGAATTACCAGCTGATGGTAAAACAGCTAAAGAAACTAATGATTGTACTGCTAAAGTTGGCGACAGAGGTTTCTTATTACAAGGTAATGCTTGGACAGCTGCTTATAATGACGGCGGTACAATAACACTATATGCTGATGCTAGTTTAGGAGATGTTAAAAGCATTACTAAAACATTAACTATTGATTTGAATGGTCATAAACTTACAGCTAGTTCTGGTCAATATAATGTTGCTAAAGATGCTAAGTTAACTGTTAAAAACGGTGAATTAGTTGTTAACGATAGTAGTTATCAACCATTCTATGTTAATGTTGGTGGTAGTTTAAGTTTACAAAACTTAAAAATGACAGGAGCTTATACTCATCAAATAATTGTAAATGAAGGAACTGCTGATGTTACAGGTGCTGATTTCAATTTACCAAATGCACAAGTTTTATATACAGCAAAAGCTGGTGCTAAAGCTACATTAAATGGTAAATATAATGTATCATCAATTGTATCTGTAATGTCTTCAACAGCTGCTGCTACAAAAATAAATCCTGCATCAACAGTATCTGTTAATGGTACTTATACTACAGCTGCAGAAGCAATGACACTAACTGGTGGCGTTGTTGTTACTGTTAATGGTGCTACTATTAATAGTGATCAAGCTGTTGCTAGAGTTAATGGTGCTGAATTAGTTGTAACAAGTGGTGATTTATACGCAAAAGGTAATGGCGCTATTATAGTTAATGGTACAACTGATGCGACTAAATTAACTGTTAATGGTGGAACTATTGCTAGTGAAACTGCATATGCAATATATTCAAACAATACAAAAGCTGTTTATAAAATTACTGATGGTACTTTTGAAAGCAGTAAAAATATGAAAGCAGCAATTGAGTTAGATGGCGCATTCACTAAAACAGAAGATGGTGTAACAACTGTTGTTCCAGCAATTAAAGGTATCTTAACAGGTGGTAAATATTTAACTAATATTATTGCTAAAGTTGTTGATACTGAAGGTGGTACTGTTGATGTTACTAATCAATTAGTAGCTGAAGGTTACACAGTTAAAACTGAAGATCCATACAAAGTAGTAGTTTCAACAAAAGCAGAAGACGATAAGAAACCAGCTGCTAAACCAGACGAACAAGCCCCAAACACATATGATGCAGGTCTTGTATATATGGGATTAGCATTAAGTGCAATCGGTGCAAGTGTTGTTTCTGTTAGAAAATTAAGAAATTAAATAAAAAATAAAGGAAATAGGCTTTCAATCGCGAATAATTAAAGTGAAGGGAGGATTATTTCCTTGAGAAAAGAATTAAAATTTATATCCTTAATGCAGGATATTGTATTTAAAACATTGTGGCAAAGTGATGACCAACTTATTAAAGATTATTTTAGAAATTTAATATTATATATTGTTGATATAGATATTAGTAATTATTCTTTTAAAATGAATGAGATTCCAATAGATAGAGTAAATGATATATCAAGTAGGGTAGATATCCTATTAGAGTCACCTGATAAACAAACTAAAATTAATATCGAGTTAAATCCGATTAATTTAAAAATTACTAATAATAAAAATAATAGTTATTTATATAAAATAGCTGGTGGTATGTATAAAAGAAACGTTATAAATAAATATGAAGGTAAAATTCGAGTTATTCAAATAAATTTTAATGGTTTTTATTATCGTGGTAATATGAAATGTCCAATGAGTAGATATAAATTAAGAGATACAAAATTAAATGATACAATTGAAGATATAGAAATTATTAATATTTTTTTACCAGCATTTAAAAAGCTATGTTATACTAATGATAATGATATATATAAAGATTTTGCTATGTTTGCTACTAGAAGTTATAAAGAGATGGCTTCATATGCTAAAGATAATAGAAAGAGAGTGAGAGTAATGGAAAAAATAAAAGAAATAGCATTAGATGACGAACTTCCAACATATGATTATAATTTGTACCTTGAAGGTGTAAAAGAGGAATTAGCTAGAAATATAGAAAAGAGAGTATTAAGAAAGACTCGTAGACAAGGACTTAAAGACGGGCGTCAGGCAGGTATTAAAGAAGGACGTCAAGCCGGTATAAAAGAAGAAAGAAATAATATCATAAATAAATTACTATCAAGTGGTATGACTAAAGAAGAATTATCCAAACGACTTAGTATGCCGATATTATAGAAGTTTAATCCTTCTTTTTTTATCCTTAATTTGCACTATGTGCAATATTACTATCAGTAGTTACTGTTAGTGCAGAACCAGTTAAACATGACGAATGTAGTGGACATTGGTATTATGTAGATTATTCAGGTAGTAGACAATATCAATGCTTTAATAACTTAAAAGATGCTATTGCTGACGTTAAAGAAGATGAAACTGCAGAAATAGTATTACTAGATGGAAAAACATTTAATGTTACTACTACAACAGTAATTAACAGAAATGTAACAATTAACTTAAATGAACAAACTTTAACAATGGGTACTGGTGGTATATTAAAAGTTGAAGGTGCTAATGTGACTATTACAAATGGTACTATTGATACTACAACACATACTCAAAACTTTGTAGTAAACTCAAAAGACAAAGCATCAACATTAACTTTTGCAAGTGACGTTACTGTTAAAGGCGCATTAAATACTAATTCAGTTGTTAAAGTTGATGATGCAACAGAACAAACTGTAGTTAATATTAATGGTAAATGGGAAATAGCTAATGAAATCGTTGCATGTGAACCAAATAAAGATGAAAATTTAACTATCAACTTAAATGCTAATGTTAAAGCAACAGCTTTAACCGCATCAAATGCTTTAATAGTATTAGATGCTGGTAAATCAGTAGTTAATGTTAATGGTGGTACTTATACTTCAAATGCATATGTATTTAAGTTAGTAAACGGTACTTTAAATGTTAATGCAGGTACTTTAAAAGCTACTGGTAATAATAGTGCTATATATGTTAAAGATCCAACAGGAAAATACACAAATGCTTTAACAATTGCAGGTGGAGAAATTACATCAGCAAGTGAAAATAATGAAGCTGTATGGTTCGATGGATCAAAAGGAACATACAAAATTACTGATGGAAAAATTACATCTGGTAAGGATGCTAAAGGAAATCAACTTCCAGCATTACATATTCGTAATGAAGAATTCTTAGCAAATCATAAAAATATGATTACAGGTGGAAAATTCACTGGTTCAATCGTTGGAGATGTAAAAGAAGGAACTAGAATAACAAAAGCTGCTGAAGCAGAAAAAGATCTAGTTGGAAATGCAACAACTACAACTGAAAATGGTGTAGTAACAGTAAATCCATCAAAAGCAGAAGATAATAAGAAACCTGCTGCTAAGCCAGAAGAACAAGCTCCAAACACATATGATGCAGGTCTTGTATATATGGGATTAGCA
>CANQQV010000018.1 GCA_947626095.1 uncultured Bacilli bacterium | reverse complement strand
ATTTTAAAAGATTTAAAATAAAGGTAAAAGTATTCAAATAAACTTAAAAGTGCGTGAATACTAACCGCCCCCTGAAGCTAGGTCGAAAGACCTAGCATTTTTGTTTTTTATGGTTTTTAAATATAAATAATATGGTGTTAATGAAGTAAATGGATTAAAAAAATATGATATAATTTGGATAGAGAATAAATACTAGAAAAAAATGATTGTAGTTTAGGAGAGTTTTAGGTATGGCAGATAGAAATATAGAT
This sequence comes from uncultured Bacilli bacterium, assembly GCA_947626095.1. Lineage (GTDB taxonomy): Bacteria > Bacillota_I > Bacilli_A > RF39 > UBA660 > Coprovivens. The sequence continues at coordinate 28,225 of CANQQV010000018.1, read as the reverse complement.
AGTATATTAAATAGTTTTTATAGTGATGGATCAGCTGAAGAAGAAAGATTAATTCGAGATAAGATGCATCATATTGAATTTGTGACAACAACTAAGTATATTGATAGATATTTAAAAGCCGGTTCTAGAATATTAGAAGTAGGAACTGGTACAGGAATATATTCATTGTATTATGCTAATAAAGGATATCAGGTTGATGCATTAGAGTTAGTTGAAGCGAATCTTGATGTGATGAAAAGTAAAATAAAAGATAATATGAAGATAAAGGCAATACAAGGTAATGCTTTAGATTTATCGATGTATGAAGATAATACGTTTGATATAACGTTAGTTTTAGGACCTTTATATCATTTGTTTAAAAAAAATGAAGAAGATAAAGCGATGGAAGAAGCTATAAGAGTTACAAAGCCAGGTGGTAAAATACTAGTAGCTTTTATATTGTTTGATTTAACAATGCTAACTTGGGGATTTCAAGATAAAAATATTTATGATAATTATGGTGATAATAAACAAGTTACGTTAGATTTTAAACCTAATAATTCGGAAGATTTAATATTTAATATGAGATATTTTGATGAGGTTAAAAATTTGGTTAGTAAGTTTAACGTTAAAAATGTTTGTTATGTAGCTACTGATGGAGTTGGCAGACTTATGAAAGATGTTATTAATAATATGACAGATGAAGAATATGAAATGTATATTAAATATCATTTGTCAGTATGTGAAAGAGAAGATTTAATAGGATATAGTGGGCATATTTTAGCTGTTTTAGAAAAATAAATGAAGTTTAGTAATAAGCTTCTTTTTTGCTGTTATAAAGATAAAACAAGTTTTGGAATAATTGTTTTATCTTCATTGAATATAGTTCTATTTTTTAGTATAATTAGTTAAATATATTTCTTTAATATTATTAAAAAGGGTTGATGAGAATGAAAACAGAAAAATTAAATAAATCAACTAAGATAATATTTATTATTATTGCTATTGTTTTAATAATAATTATTTTTTATTTAATTAAGTTATTAATTGCTCCTAGTAATTCTTTAGATAAAGATGAATTGTATGATATTGTAGTGGTAAATGAACATACATGGAATGTTTTTTATATGCAAAATCTAAGTAGTAGTGGGAAATATATGGGATATATTTATGATAAAGATTATAATGTAGATTCCTTGTCGTCAGAGTTTTTAACCACTTTAGTAGTAGATAATTATATTGCGACACACGAAGATTTTTATAGTGAAAAAAATTATGATAAAAATACTGATTCTTTTAAAGTTACGATAAACCAAAATGTTGTAGATGAATTAGCAAAAAATTTATTTGGCCCAGATTTTAAAATGGATATTATAGAAATGTCTTATGGTTGTAACCGTAAAATAACTAAGAGTAATAGTAATTATGTTATAGATTCTAAATTGCCAGATAGTTGTGGTTTATTTAGTAATGATGATGTTGGGTATTATAAAACAGTTATAGATGATTATGATGTAAAAAGTAATAAAGAAATTGAAATTAATTTAAAAGTGGCGTTTATTGAAGAATTAGTTGAAGAACAATATGGAGCGAATGATTATGTTAAGATAACTTATAATGCTTATAGTAATAAAAATAAAAAACAACTAATAAAGAAGAATGTTTCAAGTACTTGTTTAAATGGTGATAATATAGCTAAAGATTGTTATAATTTTTATATAGATTATATTGTTACTTTAAGAAAAGCGTCAGATAATAAATATTATTTTTATAGTATAAAAAAAGTTTAAGATAGTAGGTGAGATTATGGATGGAATAACAATATGTGAGGAACCGCATATTTTAAGTGTTTTGTTAATTATGAAGTATGCGTTGCAAATTGTTTTTACCTTGGTACCTATTATTTTAATTATTTTAGTTATAGTAGATTTATTTAAAATAGTTATGAATCCGAAAAAAGAGAATGTAAGTGGTTCAATATCAATGATTGGTAAGAGAACGGTAGCGGCGATTATTGTTTTTCTGATTCCAGTAATTATTAATTATGTTTTTACTTCAATAATAACAAATAGTGAAAATCCTTTGAAAGTATGTGCAAATAATATATCATTAGAGCGAATAAAAGAATTGACGGAATTACAAAAACAGAAGTTGGAAGCTGAAAAAGAAAAAGAACGTCAGAAAATGCAAGAAGCTTTAGAAAAGAGAAAAGAAAAAGAAGATAGTGTTAATGAGGTTATTCAGGGTAATCGTGAGGAGAATAATAGTGAAGAAGTAGAAGGTGGTGATACTACTTTCGGACAAGTTGCAGAACCAGAATTAATTGTTAATAATGAGTTTAAGGTTACTAAACAACGTCTAGCTTTGGCCAATTACACTTCATTTAATAAAGCTAGTATATCTTTGGTTGATAATAGAGGTAATGCTTTAAATCCTAATGATTATAATTTTGAAAGTAGTAATAAAGGAATTGTTACAGTGACTAAGGATGGAGTTATTAAACCACATTTTGGGGGAATTACGAATATTATTATTACTTCTAAAGATGATCCTTCTAAGAAAGCATCAGTTAATGTTACAGTAGTTCAAACTATTTATACTAATGTTAAAGTATTATCTAAAGTTACGGGTAATAGTTTAATAACCGGTAATAGTGTAACTTTAAATGCTGGAACACAGGGTGTATATAATGGAGTAGCTAAAAGTAGTATTAAAGGTTATCCATATGGTGATACAATTAAAGTTGGTAATGATTATATTCAAATAAATAATAATAGTGTAACACCTGTTTCTTATGCTATTTCAAGTATGTATGGTAAAGAATATGTTGAAGATTTTGTAAATTCTAATGGCTTTGATAGTAAAACTAAATATCTTTTTTGGACTAGTCATGGTTCACAGACGGAATATATGTTTACTGGTTCTAAAGGTAATTGGCGTTTATATAAAGTATTTCCTGTTAATACAGGTGATTTTCTACATAATGGTGATAATGCAGGGACTAAAGTTCATATTAATAGTTATACGGTTGGTAGAAGAGTTAATGAAGGTTTAGGAGTTGACGTTATCTATAAGAATAATGGTGGTGGCGGAAGAGGAAGTAATCCATTTCATGTTGGTGGAGGAAATGGAAGTCCATCAACACATGGATGTACGGCCTTTAATGCAGAAGATATGAAATATTTAGTATCTGTTTATTCTGATATAGTTGATAGTAGAATAATTGATTTTTAGATTATTTTTAAGATAAGGATGGTGTAATAGATGATTAAACCTAAAAGATTACAAAAAGGAGATAAAATTGCGATTGTTAGTTTGTCTAGTGGAATGCTTGGTGATGATAATTTTATTCATAAATATTATATTGCTAAGGAAAGATTAGAAAAAGAATTTGGTTTAGAAGTTGTCGCAATGCCGAATGCTTTAAAGGGTAGTGAGTTTGTATATGAACATCCAGAAGCTAGAGCTAAAGATTTAATGGATGCTTTTAAGGATGAATCAATAAAAGGTATTTTCTGTGCTATTGGCGGAGATGATACCGTTAGATTATTACCATATATTGATTATGAAGTAATAAAAAATAATCCGAAAATATTTATGGGATATTCTGATACAACAGTAAATCATTTAATGATGTATAAAGCCGGATTAGTATCTTTTTATGGGCCTTCAATAATGTGTGAATTTGGCGAATATGTTAAAATGTTTGATTATACGAAGAAGGCTGTGCAAAATATTTTATTTAAAGATTGTAAGGACTATGAAATTGAATCAAGTGAAGTATGGTGTAATGACTTCGTAGAATGGAAAGAAGAAAATATTAAGATCGAAAAAAAGACAAGACCAGAAGAACATGGATATGAAGTATTACAAGGACAAGGTGTTGTAACCGGTGAAGTTTTAGGTGGTTGTTTAGATGTTTTTCCCATGGTTGTGGGAACGGAAGTATGGCCAAGTAAAGAGGAATGGCGAGATAAAATATTATTGTTAGAAACGAGTGAAGATAAACCTAGTCCGGAATATGTAACTTTTTATTTAAGAAATTTAGGAGCTTTAGGAATCTTTGATGTAGTTAAAGGTATTATAGTTGGTAAACCACAAGATGAACAATATTATGAAGAATATAAAGAAGTTTATAAAAAAGTTTTGAAGGAATTTAATCGAGAAGACTTACCGGTTTTATATAATGTTAATATTGGTCATTCAGATCCAGTAGGAATTATACCTTTAGGATCAGAGATAAAAGTAGATTATACTAATAAAAAGATATATTTAAGTGAATCTCCATGTATTTAATAAATTGACAATAAAGATATTTAGTTTTAAAATAGCGTTATAAATGTTGATTGAGAAGAGTATTATTTAAAAATATTATAGAGACTTAGTGGTTGGTGGAAACTAAGATTATTTTAAATAAGAAGACACTCAGGAGTTGACTATATGTCCGGAAATATTTTCCGTTATCAAAAAAGAGATTATGTTTAACATAATAAATTGGGTGGTACCGCGGATTTAACAGTTATTCGTCCCTTATGGATGATTAACTGTTTTTTATTTAGAAAGGTGAAGAGTTATGGAAAAATACAAAAATTATAATATTAAAAATGTTGGTGAAGAAGTTACTTTATATGGATGGGTTTCTAAAGTAAGAAACTTAGGTGGTTTAATATTTATTGATTTAAGAAATAGAATGGGAATTATGCAAGTTGTTGTAAGGCCAGAAAATAAGTGCTATGAACTAGCTAATTCTTTAAAGAGTGAATATGTTATTAAAGTAACAGGTAAAATAGTTGAAAGAGAAAGCAAGAATAGTGCTTTAGCAACTGGAGAGATAGAAGTAGAGGTTGATAACTTAGAACTTATTAACACTTCTAAAGAGATTCCTTTTGCTATTTCTGATGATACGAATGCTTTGGAAGATACGAGATTAAAATATCGTTATCTAGACTTAAGAAGAGAATCATTAAAGAATAATTTTGTTTTAAGAAATAATATTACATTTGCAACAAGAAAGTTCTTAAATAACTTAGATTTCTTAGAAGTTGAAACACCAATTCTTTGTAAATCTACTCCTGAAGGAGCTAGAGATTATTTAGTACCAAGTCGTGTTAATAAAGGTAAATTCTATGCTTTACCACAATCACCACAAATCTTTAAACAATTATTAATGGTTTCTGGTTTTGAAAGATATTTTCAAATTGCTAAATGTTTTAGAGATGAAGATTTAAGAGCTGATCGTCAACCAGAATTTACACAAATAGATGTAGAAATGTCATTTGTAAATGAAGACGATGTAATGTGGTTAGGCGAAAACTTAGTAGCTAGTATCTTTAAAGAAGTAAGAGGGATTGATATTAAATTACCTTTAATGCGTATGAAATATGATGATGCAATAGCTAATTATGGGTCTGATAAACCAGATTTAAGATTTGGAATGGAAATTAATGATATAACAGATTGTTTTAAAAATACGGAATTTACAGTTTTTAAAAATGTTATCGCTGATAATGGTGTTATTAATGCCATAGTTGTTAAGAATGCGGCAGATAAATATTCAAGAAAAGACTTAGATAAACTAACTGATTATGTTAAGACATATAAAGCTAGTGGTTTAGCTTACTTAAAGTATCAAGATGAAGTAACTGGTTCAGTTGTTAAAGTATTAAGTGAAAAAGAAGTAAATGATGTTAAAGAAAAATTAAAAGTTGAAAGTAATGATTTAGTATTAATTATTAGTGGAGTTTATAATGTAGTTAAAACTTCATTAGGAGCTTTAAGATGTAAGTTAGCTCGTGATTTAGATTTAATTAAGAAAGATGATTATAAGTTATTATGGGTTGTTGATTTCCCTAGCTTTGAGTGGAGTGAAGAGGAAGGACGTTATATGGCTTGTCATCACCCATTTACAGCACCTAAAGATGAAGATGTTGATAAATTATTAACTGATAAAGCTCATTGTTACAGTAAAGCTTATGACATTGTTATAAATGGTTATGAAGCTGGTGGAGGATCAATTCGTATTCATGATGAAAAAGTTCAAGAAATTATGTTTAAAGCGTTAGAGTTAACTGATGAAGATATTAAAGAAAAATTTGGTTTCTTTGTTGATGCTTTAAAATATGGTTGTCCGCCACATGGTGGTTTTGCTTTAGGGTTAGATCGTCTTACAATGTTACTTGCAGGTACAGAAAATATTCGTGATGTTATAGCATTCCCTAAAACAGCATCAGCTACTGATTTAATGTGTGAAGCACCAAGTAATGTTATTAAAGAACAATTAGATGAATTAGGATTGTCTTTAAAGGGGGAAAAATAAAAATGCTAAGTGAACGCGCTTACCAATATAGTGCAGTTGATATGAATTTCGTTTATGCTAATCCAGAAGAATTTATAATTCCTGAAAATTTGGAAGCGTGTAAACTATTGTGGAGTAAAAATATTTTTACGGTTATGTGCAATAATTATGATAATGATAATTCATGGATAACTATTTCTAAGTTAGATGAAAGTAATCAAAAATTATTTGAAGAGTTATGTAAAAGTAATCCAGAAAATTTTGGATATACTTGGGGTGGAGTTGGTATTAGGGTACCAGTAAAACCTGAACCTGGGGCTGATATCTTTTCAGCTTTTCAACCTTTGATTGAAATGTTTTCTTATCAAGACGTTCAAAAAGATGGTTATATGACTAAAGAAGACTTTTTAAACTATGAATGTGGATGTTATAAATTAATTCCTAATCCAGATTTTATTCCTAATATAAAACACCCTAGTTATGATGATTATAAAACGATAGAGGAGCTTAGAGAAGCATTACGTTTTTTTGATGCTCATTATATGGTACCAGAAAAACTTCGTGTTTTTGATGCTTCGAAGATGGAGAAAAGTTTTGAAGAGTATTTCGCGGATAGTAGATTTACGGAATTTTATGATGCAGATAATGAACGTATCTATTATAATGAGATGTATTATAATGCTCATTTACAATATAAAAGGAAATGTCAAACACCTAATATCTAGGTGTTTTTATTATGAGTGTATGCTATAATTTTTATAGTATGAAGGTGGTTATATGGAAAATACCGAAAATATGGAAAACTCAAAAAAGAAAAAGAATTTATCTATAGTATTAGTAATTATTCTTCTTGTTGTATCTTGTGCTTTTAGTTTTTATCTTGGAGTAAGAAATGCGAATAAAGATATACAAGAGGAAAAGCAAGCAGAGAAACAAAGTGAGAAGCAAGAAGAAAAAGAGCCAGTAGTTGAGTCAGAACCTGAAGAACCAGTAGAAAAACCAGAAGTGGTTAGTTTTGATAAAGTTAAAGCTAACGAGGGATTAGATACTTTTATGTTGGCATTTCAAACAACTGGGATGAATGATGATGAAACAATTATTGGAACTAGCAGAAGAAATAAAGTAGAATTACTTGATAATAAGACAAAACTTAAATTAGCTTGGTACTATATATTTAAATCAGGCAATAGCGATAAGATTATGATGGATGCTTCACCAGATGGTGAAGAAGTTAGTGGATCAGCTGGTGTTGAGTTAAATTTCTTTAAAGAATTTTATAAAAAGATGTTTGGTAGTGATTTAGTTGGTACTGTAGATTATAGTGTTTTAGGTTATGACAAAGATGCAGTAAAAAATAATATATTATATGGTACTATGGCTTCAGGTATGTCTGAAATACCAACGGCATTTAAAGCTAGTTCTATAACAAAGACTAATGATGTATATGAGTTAGTAATAGATGTCATTTATGAGGATGTAGAAGATGATTTAGAAGAAGCTAAAATATATCCATATCTAGATAGTGAAAAAGTCTCATATCCAGCAGAATTAGTAATTTATCATGTTAAAATTACATATAAAATAGTAGAAAATAATTATGTAATACAATCAATGGTAGCTTATTAAAAGCTACTTTTTTTTATAAATAGTTTATGTTATAATCAAAATGGAATAATAAGAGGTGTTATTATGACTGATCGTGATATTAATATAAGAAGCGTTTTATTTTTAGTAGTAGGAATATTACTTGCTTTGTCATTAATAATTTGTGTATATATTGTAGTTAACGAGAAAGATTTAATTAAAACGGAAGCTACAGTTGTAGAAGTTAAAAAAGATAATGAAGGAACAGGTAAAAATAATATATCTGTTGTTTATGTAGCTAACGGGGAAAAATATGAATATAATTTCCGTTATAAAGATGAAATTAATAAAAATGATAAAATAATTATTTATTATCATGAAAATAGTGTGACTTCTGTTCAAACTTATAAGACTAGTAAAATAATATTTATATGTCCAATAATAGGTTTGGTTCTTTGTGGTTTAGGGGTTTATGATTTATTTAGAAAAAATAAAAAAGAAGGAGAATCAGTTAAAGAAGAACCAAAAGAAGTTAAGCCAAAGGTTCAAGTAGCACCAAAAGTTGTAGAAGAACCTGAGGAACCACTTAAAGAAATACCAAAGTCTAATTTACAATTAGAAGCTGAAATTCCAGTTGTTAAAAAAGAAGTACCAGTTAAACCTGTTACTGAATTACCTAAAGCTGCAGTACCGGCTAAAGAACAAAATGTTTCTAAAGAAAGTTCAGTAGTAACACCAGATAAATTATCAACTAAAGTAGAAGAAAAACCAGCTGGGCAAAAGAAAGATTCATCTTTAGTTGAAGCTAGTTCAATGAAATCATTAGATGAAGTAACAGAAAAGGTGAGAAAAACAGTTTCACAAAATATTAATAATGATTCAACTGATGATGATATTAAGAATGTTATAAAAGAAGTATTAAAAGAAGTTATAAAAGAAGTTAAAGAAGAGGAAAAACCAGATACTAAGGTTGTTCAAAAAAGAATAATACCTAATTATTTCTATATTTCAGGAACATCTTTAATATATGAAGAAATGGGTAAGAAATCACAAGAAGTAAATTTAAAAGATATTAAGAAAGTTGTTAGAACAATAAATAGTGCTGGTAGTGTAGTTAAGCTAGTAGTATCTAATGATGAGTATAAGATAGTACTTACTAATATGAAGAATATTGATTTAGAACAATTGGCTAACTTATTACATAATAAAATGCGTACAATAGATGATACGTTTAAGGAGATAATTGAACGTAAAGAATACTAGTTATGGGGGATATATGAAGAAGAAAATCATAATAATTATGACGGTTATAGTTTTATTAATAGGTTTAATATTTGGTATTTGGTTTGTTAATAATAAAGATACGGATATAAAAAAGATATTTAAACCTGAAACATATAAAGAATATAAAGTTGGCGAAGTAATTACGTTTAAAGATCAGGAATGGTATGTATTATATGATTCGGATAAGAAAACTGATTATGTTACTTTATTAAGTGCTGATTTGCTTTATTTGGCGGATGATGGAATAGAAAATGTTTTTAATGATCCATATGATGAAAGTTTACTTAACAAATATTTAGAAAATGATTATCTTAATAATCTAGGTAGCGATAACTTTGTTGAAGTAGAAGGATATAAAGTACGTTTATTGAATATGAAAGATATAAATAACTTTGTAGAAGTTATTTATAACGAAGAAAATGATGAGTATAATCTAAGTGACTGTCCACAATATTTGTGCTTACCTAATGCTTCGTTTGCAACAATGATAGAAACAAAAAATAAAGAATTTACAGATGTATATAATGACGTAGAAGAAATAGAAGATCCTTTATATGATGAATATACATTACATTTAAAGTATTATCGACTTACTTCAACATATGATACTAATAAATTAGTTAGTTTAGTAGAAGATACTAATTTGTTGGTAAGACCAGTTATTAATGTATATAAAAATAGTTTAGAATAAGATAGAACGGAAGAGAAGTATGACTAATAAAAAGAAGAAAACAAAAACATTAACGATCATTTTATTTGTTATTGGTTTAGTTCTTTATTTAGGTGGTCTACTTCTTTTATTTGGTTCATCAGTTTATTTTAATTTAAATAGTTTAAAAGTATTAGGTTCTATTTTATTTTTAATTGGTTTTGTTATGTTTATGATAGCAATAGTTGTCTTATATCGAGATAATGAAATAAAAGAGAATAATTTGAATTTAATAATTGAAGGTAAAGCTGATGTTTTAACAATTATTTTTATGACATATATTATGATATTTATGCTTGTTATATGTTTAGTATTTGATGAAATAATAGGAGCTTTACTATTTGGTTTAACGATTATATTACAAAGTGTGATAAATACGATTTTAATTAAGTATTTTACGAAGAGAAGATAAATTGTTTTTTATCTTTTTTTATTGTATGATATTTGTGTGGTGGTTCTTATGAAGGATAAGAAAGATAAGAATATAATTGATAAGTTTTTGGAAGGTTATGCGGTAGCTAATGAAAAGAGTAAGTATAATGCTTATAAAAGAATTTATCAAAAACCAGCTAAAGGGAAATGTATTGGGGGATTTATCTTTAGTGCTTTTATTATGTTATTTTTAATTAGATCATTTAGAATTAATTTTATGTTTTTATTAATCTTTTTTACAGATTTAGTGATTGTACTTTTCTATGGGATAAATCTATTTACAAGAAAGGGAATACCTATTCCTAAGTATGTTAAGGCTTCAGAATATACTGATAATGATGATGTAAATGACAGGTATAAAGTACAATAAGGATTGTACTTTTTGGGTTAAAGATGAAGGTGATATAATGATTATTCCTAAGTATTTAAAAGATAATGATGTTATAGGAATTACGGCTTGTAGTGCGGGAGTTTTAGATAAAATAGAAAAGTATGAAGTGAGTATTAATAATGTTAAAAATAATAAGTTTAGAATAAAAGAAACAAATAATGTAAGAACTAGTGGTGTAGTAAGTAGTGAGGCGTTAACTAGAGCTAGAGAACTAGAAAGTCTATTTTTAGATGATGAAGTAGATATGGTAGCTATTGCTAGTGGGGGAGATTTTTTATATGATATGTTAGATAAAGTAGATTTTAATATCTTAAAGAGTCATCCTAAGTGGTTAGCTGGCAGTAGTGATCCAACTAGTTTACTTTATATAATGACGACTAATTATGATATAGCTACGATTTATTCACCTTGTAATATGTCAGGTTTTAATATAACACCTTTACATGAATCATATTTAAACTATTTTAAAATATTAAAAGGTGATTTAGTTAAACAAAATAAATATCCTTATACGGAAGATGAACATTTTAGTGATGAACTTACAAAAGAAAATACTTGGTTAAATATAAATGGTGATGTAGATGAAAGGGGTGTTTTAATAGGTGGTTGTATCGAAGTACTAAAAGATATAATTGGAACTAAGTTTGATAAAACTAAAGATTTTATAGATAAATATGGTAATGAAGGTATTATATGGTATTTTGATATTTTTAATATGAGTAGTGAAGGAGTTTATAATACTTTATTACAATTTAAAAATGCGGGATGGTTTAAAAAGACGAAAGCGATTTTAATTGGTAAAGTGTGTTTTCCAAATACCTTTGTTGATATGAGTTATGAAGAATTAATTAGTAAGGCGATGCCGGATATTAAAGTTATATATAATTTTGACGTTGGGCATGTAAAGCCTTCATTTACCATGATAAATGGGTTTAAAGTAAGAGTTATAAGTAATAAAGAAGAAGGTAGTTTAGAATACCTAAAATGAAAGTTTTGTGAAGAGTAAATAATTTACTCTTTTTCTATTGCATATGTAATATAAGAGTACTATAATTAAATAGTTCGCAATAGAACTATTAGAGGTGATTGTATTGCAGGATAATTTATTAACGTTAAAAATAAAAACATTAAATCTTAATTTATTAAGGGCTTTAGGAGCTCGTTATAAAAAGTTAAATTTAGGAGTTACACCAGTACAGGGACGAATTATTATGTTTATTTATGATCATCAAGAAGAAATATGTCAAAAAGATATTGAACAGATGATAGCTTGTAAGAAATCAACCTTATCGACTATTTTAAATAATATGGAGAAAAATAAACTGATAAGAAGAGAGGATTCAAGTACTGATTCAAGACGTAAAGTAATAGTTTTAACTGATTATTCTATTGAAATAGCTACTAAATTAAAAGATGATATGATAGAGATTAATAAATTATTAGGTGAAAATATTAGACAAGATGAATATATTATATTTAGTGATGTTTGTAATAAGATTACAAAAAACTTAGAAAGGATTTAAGATGATAAAGTTATTTAAGAATTTTAATAAAAAAGATATTTTAATTATTTTTATTTGTTTAGTTATGATTGTTTTCCAAGTATGGATTGAATTAAAACTACCAGATTATATGAGTGCGATAACAAGACTTATTCAAACTGATGGTAGTAAAATGAGTGAGATATTAGAACAAGGTAGTTATATGTTACTTTGTGCTTTAGGTAGTTTAGCATCAGCGATTGGTGTTGGTTATTTAGCTTCTAAACTATCCGCTAGTTTTTCAAGAACACTACGTAATAAAATATTTAATAAAGTTGAAGACTTTGGTATGGCAGAGATTAAGAAGTTTTCAACTAGTAGTTTAATTACAAGAACAACTAATGATGTTACGCAGATTGAAATGTTAATTAGTATGGGTTTACAAATGATGATTAAAGCACCTATTATGGCCGTATGGGCGGTTATGAAGATAATTGATAAGAGTATAGAGTGGAGTATGTTAACAGCAGCTGGAGTAGTTATTTTATTATCAACAGTTATTGCGTTAATGATAATTGTTTTACCACGTTTTGCTAAAGTGCAAAAATTAATCGATCGTGTTAATGGGGTAACAAGAGAAAATTTAACAGGTATTAGGGTTATAAGAGCGTTTAACGCTGAAGAATTCCAAACTAAGAGATTTGAAGAAGTTAATAGTGATTTAACTAATACCCAATTATTTAATCAAAGATGTTTTGCCATTATGAACCCAATGATGAACTTTGTTATGCATTTCTTAACTTTAGGTATATACTTTATTGGAGCTTTAATGATTGTTAAAGCGGGAATGGTTGAAAAAGTTAATTTATTTAGTAATATGGTAGTATTTTCTAGTTATGGAATGCAAGTTATTATGTCATTTTTAATGCTTGCGATGATCTTTATGATGGTACCTAGAGCTCAAGTATCAGCTAATCGTATTAATGAAGTATTAGAAGAACCAATTGATATTACAGATGGTAAGTTTGATGAGGAGACTAAAGAAAAAGGTACAGTTGAATTTAGAAATGTATCATTTAAATATCCAGATGCTGATGAATACTTACTTAAAGATATTTCATTTAAAGCTAATAAAGGGGAAACAATTGCTTTTATCGGATCAACTGGTAGTGGTAAATCAACCTTAATTAATTTAGTACCAAGATTTTATGATGCTACTGATGGCGAAGTATTAGTAGATGGTATAAATGTTAAAGAATATAAACAAGAGGTATTACATAATAAGATTGGTTATGTACCACAAAGAGCAGTTATGTTTACAGGAACGGTAGCTGATAATGTTGGATATGGTGATAATGGACGTAAAAAACCATCTTTAGATAAAATTAAAAAAGCGATTGATGTAGCACAAGGGACTGAATTTGTGATGAAGATGGAAGATAAGTATGAATCACATATTGCGCGTGGAGGTACTAATGTTTCTGGTGGTCAAAAACAAAGACTAGCGATTGCGAGAGCGATAGCCCGTGATCCAGAAATATATATATTTGATGATTCATTCTCAGCTTTAGATTATAAGACTGATGCAGTTTTAAGAAAAGAATTAAAGAAATATACAAAAGATGCTACTAGTTTAATTGTGGCACAGAGAATAGGTACGATTATGAATGCTGATAAGATAATCGTTTTAGATAAAGGAGAATGTGTTGGCATTGGTACCCATAAAGAATTACTAAAAAATTGTGAAGTGTATAAAGAAATAGCTTTATCACAACTTTCAAAGGAGGAGTTAGACAATGCCTAGACCACGTGGACCAATGAATCGTGTTAATGAGAAATCAAAAGATTTCTTTGGCACGATGAAAAGATTATTCTTAAGTTTAAATAATTGGCGTTATTTATTAATTGTTGCTTTAATCTTAGCAATGGCTAGTGCTATTCTAGCGATAATAGCTCCTAATAAATTATCAGATTTTGCTGATACAATTGGGGAAGGTCTAGTACCTAATACAGAAAAGTTAGAAGAAGTAAGTACAGCGATTAGTAGTAATGTTCAAAGTGTATTAGCTCAGTATAGTGTTACTGATAGTAGTGAAATGCAAAATACCCAAGCAACACCAGATATAAAGGCTTTAATAAGTAGTGGTATTTTAAACTCATTAGCTGATATTAAAGTAGATGATGTAACAATTAATAAAGATGATCAAATTAAGTTCTTAGAACTAATGAGTAGTGTTGATCCAGAATCAACTAGTGAAGAATTATTAGCTAAAATGGATGAATTACCAAGTTCAATTTATGACTTAGTTAAACCAAAAATGAATATGGATGAAGTATATCGTATTGCGATTGTTTTAGCTTCTTTCTATATTATTAGTGCAATATTTAGTTACATACAACATTATTCAATGGCAACAATATCAAATAATTTTGCGAAAAAATTAAGAAGTAGTATTAGTACCAAGATTAATAAATTACCATTAAAGTATTTTGATCAACATGAAGCTGGTGATGTCTTATCACGTGTTACTAATGATGTTGATATGATTGGAATGAATATGAATCAAAGTTTAGCGATGTTAGTAGCTAGTATTACTTTGTTTGTTGGTTCAATAATTATGATGTTTGTGACTAATTGGACAATGGCTATAACGGCTATTTTAGCAAGTCTTATTGGTTTTGCTTTAATGTTCTTAATCTTAGGTAAGTCACAAAAATACTTTAATCAAAGACAAGTTGAATTAGGTAATTTAAATGGTTATATTGAAGAAATATATTCTGGTCATAATGTCGTTAAAGCTTATAATGGGGATAAAGAAGCTGTTACCGAATTTAAAAAATTAAATAATAAATTATATGATTGTAATCGTAAGAGTCAATTCTTATCAGGAGTTATGCAACCTATAATGGGCTTTGTCGGTAATTTAAGTTATGTAGCAGTTTGTGTAGTAGGAGCATTACTTACAATGAATGATGTTATCTCATTTGGGGTTATTGTCGCATTTATGATTTATGTTAGATTATTTACTAATCCATTATCGCAAATTGCTCAAGCAATGACAACATTACAATCTACAGCAGCAGCTTCTGAAAGAGTATTTGAATTCTTAGATGAAAAAGAAATGCCTTTAGAAAATGAAAAGATTCAACACTTAGATAAATCAAAAGTAAAAGGGGAAATTGAATTTAAAAACGTTAGATTTGGTTATGATGCGGGACGTACAATAATTAAAAACTTTAGTGCATTAGCTAAACCAGGTCAAAAAATAG
The DNA here is from genome assembly GCA_947626095.1 of uncultured Bacilli bacterium. Classification (GTDB taxonomy): domain Bacteria; phylum Bacillota_I; class Bacilli_A; order RF39; family UBA660; genus Coprovivens. Next base: position 12,800 of record CANQQV010000018.1, on the reverse strand, counting down.
CGATAGTAGGACCTACTGGAGCCGGTAAAACAACAATGGTTAATCTTTTAATGAAATTCTATGATATTAATGATGGGGATATCTTAATTGATGGCGTTTCAACGAAGAATTTAACGAGAGAAAATATTCATGATTTATTTGTTATGGTATTACAAGATACATGGTTATTTGATGGAACAATTCGTGACAATATTAAATTTAATAAAAAAGATGTGACAGATGAAGATATCTGGAAAGCTTGTAGAACAGTAGGTATTGATCATTTTATTAAAACTTTATCAGGTGGTTTAGATTCAGTTATTACTGATGATACTTCAGTTAGTCAAGGACAAAAACAATTACTGACGATTGCTCGTGGTATGATAGAAGATGCGCCATTCTTAATCTTAGATGAAGCTACGAGTAATGTAGATACACGTACAGAAGAATTGGTGCAAAAAGCAATGGATAAACTTACAGAGGGCAGAACTTCATTTATTATTGCGCATCGTTTATCAACAATTAAGAATGCTGATTTAATCTTAGTTATGAATGAAGGTAATATCATTGAACAAGGTACACATGATGAATTAATGGCTCAAGGTGGTTTCTATGAGAAACTATATAATAGTCAATTTGAAAAGACAGCTTAAACTGTCTTTTTTAGATAAATAAAATATGATATAATAAAAAGTAGAATATGAGGGATACTATGGCGAAGACGATTACTAGTAAACTATATAAAAAAGAAATAATTACGATTATGAACGAAACTTTAAAAGAAATTGTTTATATGAATTATGATGTTGAACAAATATGTAAGGAATTAGCATTATTAAATGAATCAGTTAGAATAGGCCTTTACTTATTAGCTTTAGAAAATGATTATGATGAAATAGCAATTAGAATTAATAATGCGAATAAGATTTTAAATGAAGAAAGAAAAGAAAAATTTTTGGCTGCTTATGAAAAAGGAGAAGTAGATAAGTTCTTAAGTTTATTAGGTCGTCAAGATAAAATATCTTTAATGAGTGATTTAGGAATAGATGGCAGTTTAAGAGAAAGAGCTATGATGTCAAAGGAAAAGAAAGAGTATTATAAGATAATTAGTGACTCAATCTTTAAAGATCAAGAGAATTAACTTCAGTTTATACTGAAGTTTTTTTTGTGATAAAAAAAGGAAATCACGAATCTATCAATAATAAATATAATAGAGGGTGATTTATATTAATGAGGAAATAAAACAAAAAGAATATATTAATTTAGAAGAAAAGGAGATATTAAGAAAGAAATATAAAATAAAAGATATTGATAAAGTAGTAGATATGCACAATCAAGAATATTTTATAAGAAAAAGAAAAGAAGTAACATTACTGGATAATATTAATGGGTATCCACTAGATGATTACCAAAGTAAAGTTGTTTTAAGTAATGAAAAGGCAACATTAGTTGTAGCGGGAGCAGGGAGTGGGAAAAGCTTAACAATAATTGGGAAGATAGTTTATTTAGTTAATTGTTGTCATATAGATCCGAAAGATATTTTATGTATATCATTTACAAATGATGCAACAATTAATTTAAAAAATAATATTGCGAAGAATTATAATTTTAAGATAGATATATACACATTTCATAAACTAGCATTAGAAATATTAAAACAAAACAATAAGTCATTTATAATCGCTCCTGATAATTTTTTAGAAGAAACTATTAATAAGTTCTTTGATAGTATTATGCCCAATAATAAAAAATATATGAATAGTTTGAAGATAATACTAGGTAAGGATTATAAAGATAAAGAGTTAAATAACTTAAAGAGATTAATCCAGACTTTTATATCGTTATTTAAAGCTAATAACTATGATCTTAGTTATTTTAAAGAAATACTTAAAAAGATAAGATTTACAATTAATTATAAGGAATATAGAGTAAATAAAAATATATTGTTATTTATTATAAATATTTATTTATTGTATGAAGATGAATTAAGTAAAGAACAAGCGATAGACTTTAATGATATGATTAATAAAAGTTTAGAGTGTTTAAAAGAAAATGGATTAAAAACGAAGTGGAAGTATGTAATAGTTGATGAGTATCAAGATACTTCAATGACAAAGTTTAATTTAATAAAAGAGATTATTCGTTTAACTAATGCTAAATTTTTGGCAGTAGGAGATGACTTTCAATCGATATATCGTTTTACAGGGTGTACGTTACATTTATTTTTAAATTTTACGAAGTTACTTCCTTATGCCAAAATATTTCAAATAGTTAATACTTATCGTAATCCCCAAGAACTAATTAACGTAGCAGGAAAGTTTATTATGAAGAATAAAGCACAACAGAAAAAGAACTTAGTATCACATAAACATTTAGAATATCCTGTTAAGATATTATTTAGTGATAATAGAGTTAAAGCATTAAAAGAGTTATTAGAATTAATTAATAGTAATAAAGTAGAAGAGATAATGGTATTAGGAAGAAATAATAAAGATATTAATAAATATATAGATAAAGAATTTAAGAATGATAATGATATGTATACGTATAAAAATATTAAATTTAGATATTTAACGATGCATAAATCGAAGGGATTAGAAAGTGAAGTAGTGATACTTATTAATATTGAAGATTCGTTAATAGGAATGCCGACGAAAATTAAACAAGAGAAATTATTAAAATATGTTAATAAACAGAAAGATTATTATAAGTATGAAGAAGAAAGAAGATTATTTTATGTAGCTTTAACGAGAACAAAAACAATTACATATATTATAAGTCCTACAAAAAATCAATCAGTATTTGTCAAAGAAATAATAAAGGATAAAAAAGATGTTAAAACAATAAATGATTGATATTACTCGGTAAGGTGTAAATATTATTTATAAAATAATTCAGAAGTTAGATATTAGTTAAAAGCTAATATCTTTTTTGTGACAAAAAAATAAACTTACTTGTTTTAAGTTTATTTTCCCATCTTAGGTCCAGTTTGCTCTTGTTGTTCCTTTTTTTCTTGTTGTTCACTTATAGTAACTAAAGCAGCGTTATAGCCGGCTTCAAATGCTTCTAATTCTTCAGGAGTAGATGATTTAAAGTATTCTTTTTCTAAGCCTTCGTAAGCGAATTCTCTACCCATGTTATAAAATTCTTGTCTTTGTAGAGGACCAGTGAGTCTTTCCAATCCAATCACCTGCAATTATTATAACATTAAATAGGCTATTATGTTATAATAAATTCGATAAAGAAACGGGGATAAATATGAGTGATAGTTATGGTAAAAAGGTTGCTTTAGTAACGGGTAGTAGTAGAGGAATTGGCGCAGCTACGATAGAAGTATTTGCAAAGAATAATTATAATGTGGTAATTAATTATTTAAATAGTGAGAATGAAGCTTTAGATTTAAAGAGTAGGATAGAAGCTAAGTATGGGGTTAAGGCTTTAGTTGTTAAAGCTGATGTAAGTAAGGAAGAAGAAGTTAAGAAGTTAGTTGAAGTAACAAAAAGGGAATTAGGTCATATTGATGTCTTAGTTAATAATGCGGGAATTGCTATTGATACGACGTTAGAAGATAAGACAGTTGATAATTTTAGAAAGATTATTGATGTTAATTTAATTGGTTGTTTTTTAATGTGTAAGTATGTTGGAGAAGTAATGAATAAACAAGGATATGGGTCAATAGTTAATATATCTTCAACTAATGGCATAGATTCTTATTATGCCTATAGTATGGATTATGATGCATCTAAAGCCGGCGTTATTTCTTTAACGCATAATTTTGCTAATTTATATGCGCCTAATATAAGAGTTAATAGTATAGCACCAGGTTGGGTGAATACAGAGATGAATAAAGAATTAGGGGAAGATTATATAAATGATGAATGTAAACATATATTACTTGGGAGATTTGCAGAACCTAATGAAGTTGCTGAATTTATTTATTATATTGGGGTAGAAGCTACGTATGTAAATGATGCGATTATAAAGATTGATGGAGGTAGATGTTAATGGATGAATTAAATATAAGTAAAGAAACTTTAGATTTTATTGAAGAGGAAGAAAGTAAGTTAAAAGATATATTTGGTAAAATAGATAGACAAGCTAAAGATAATTCAATGAAAGTATTAGCTGGTTTTCAAAAGTATGAAGTATCAGAAAGTTATTTTAATAGTACGACTGGTTATGGTTATAATGACTTAGGAAGAGATAATATTGAAAAGATTTTTGCTTATGTCTTAGATGGAGAAGATGCCATAGTTAGAAGTCAATTTATTTCGGGGACTCATGCTTTAACGGTTGCTTTATTTGCTTATCTTCGTCCTAATGATGTTATGTTATCAATATCTGGTTTACCTTATGATACGTTACATGAAGTAATAGGTATTGTACCAAATAATAGTAGTTTAGCTTCTTTTGGGGTTAAATATGAACAGATTGATTTAGTAGATGATGATTTTGATTATGAAAAGATTAAAGCTTATTTAAAGAAGAATAAAGTTAAATTAATAGAGATTCAAAGAAGTAAAGGCTATTCAACGAGAAAAAGTTTAACTATCGATAAGTTAGAAAAAGTTATTAAGGTTATTCGTGAAATAGATAAAGATGTTATTATAATGGTTGATAATTGTTATTGTGAGTTTGTGGAAAGTAAAACGCCTTTAACAGTTGGAGCTGATGTAATGGTTGGATCTTTAATTAAAAACTTAGGGGGAGGAATTGCTCCTAATGGGGCTTATATAGCTGGTAAAAAAGACTTAGTTGATTTAGCGGGTGAAAGACTTACTTGTCCAGGAGAAGGTAGAGAAGTAGGACCTACTTTGGGTATTAATAAGAGTTTATTACAAGGGTTATTTATGGCTCCTTCAGTAGTAGCTAGTAGTTTAAAAACAGCTATTTTAGCAAGTAAATGTTTAGAAGATTTAGGATATAATGTAGAACCTAAGTATGATGAAGATAGAGCAGATATCGTACAAAATATAATATTTAATGATAAAGATAAATTAATTAAGTATGTTCAAGGTATTCAAATGGGTTCACCAATTGATTCTAAGGCTGTACCGATGCCTTGGGATATGCCTGGTTATGAGGATCAAGTTATTATGGCGGCAGGGGCATTTACGCAAGGATCATCTATTGAACTTAGTTGTGATGGACCGATTAGAGAACCTTATATTGCTTATCAACAAGGTGGTCTTACTTATGAATATGGACGCTTGGGAGTAGCTAGAGCGATAGAAGGACTTAAAAAATAGTCAAGAAGCAAGTAAAATACTTGCTTTTTTACATAAATATTTAATATTGTATGGTATACTTAGTTAGAATGGTATAAAAGGTAAAAGAGGAGTTTTTGACATGATAGATTTAGTAGCTAAACAAAAAGAAGTATATCAAAATAAACTTAATAAAGGGTTTAATGTAACCGATGTTAATCAAGAGTTTTGTTATTTGTATGGGGAAGTAGCTGAAGCTTTTGATGCTTATCGTAAAAGAAAAGAAGATTTGAATGAAGAATTAGCTGATATTATGATTTTTACGATGGGATTAGCTGAAATATTACATATTAATTTAGAAGAAGCTGTTTTAAAGAAAATAGATAAGAATAATAAAAGAGTTTATGTGAAAAATGATAAAGGTGTTTTAGTAAAAAAAGGAGAATAGATTATGGCTCATGAATTAACTAATGATGAAATTGAAGAATTAGTAGGACTTAAGGATCCTGATCGTAATTTTTTAAAGGTAAGAAATAATGGTTTATTACTTACAGATAATCAAGTTAGTACTTTAGAAAGATATAATATTGATCCAAGTAAATGTGGTAGTATGTCAGAATTACTTTATATGATTGAACAAGAAGATTATGATGAAGATAGCGATCTTGGTTATTTAGCAGAGCAGTTAGCAGAAACTAATTATTATCAAAATACTAATAAATAGATAGTAGGTGGATTATGTCTTCAAAAGATAAGTTAAAGAGATATCAAAAAGCGAAGTTTGAAAATTTTAAGAAAGTTAATGAATTAAAATTAAATGATGATGAAGCTTATATTGATTTGAAATTAGATGATTTTAAGAGCATTATATCTACTTATTCTTTAAGTGTTAATCCTATTTTAAAAGATGATTTTTTGTCTTTTATAGAAAATTATGCTTCTTATATACCTCTAGATTATCCACTTGTATTAGAGATTCATAGCAAGAAGATTAGTTCTGAAGAAAGAATATTACTTAGAAAGTTATTAAAAAATCATTTTAGTTTAATGAAGATAAATAAAGAAATGGAACTTAAAGCATTAAGAAGAAAAAGTTTTTTCTTTTTAATAATGGGAATTATTGGCTTTGCTTTGTTGGCGTTGAATATGAACTATAATTTCTTTAGTTTTATGAGAGAAATTATATCATTTATTGCTTCGTTTAGTGTATGGGAATTTGGCGAATTATACTTGTTTGAACAGGATGATTTAAAGGAACAAGTTTTAAAATATAGTCATTTAGCAAAAATTAGAATAGTTTATAATAAAGATGATAGATAATTATAAATATTTATGTTATAATTAAAAGAGATATAAAGAAAACGGAGGGGATTACTCATGGAAGGAAAAGGTCAAAAGTTTCAAGTCGAAGTAGAGACAGGAGAAATAATGGATGCTGAGATTCTATCTGTTGTAGAAATTGATGGTAAGGAATATGCTGTTTATTCACTTGATAATAAAAATGGGACATTTGATATATTAGCTTCATATGTTACTAAGGATCAAGAAGGATATGATCAACTTATTGATATAAATAATCCAATTGATAAAGAGAAAATATCTAACTTTATTAAAAGTCTTGTAGCATAAAGGGGGATGTAAGTTATATGTTTGATAGATTTCGTAGAAAGGAAGCCGTAGTTAGTGGTGTAGGCTCAGAGGTGAAAGATTCAATGAAAAAGGGTAAAAGAAAATTAAATTTTCGTGAAAAAATTGATATTTCTAAGCTTGATGATGATGATAAAATTAAAGCTTTAATAGAAGGCTTAATGGAATCTAATGCTTTAGAATCTACGACTGTGGCTTTTGAAAGATATGCATTATTTGATGAAAAATATCGTGTTTTTGTTGAAAGATTTAAAAAACTTATTGTAGAAGTTCAAAAAGAGAAAAAAGCTGAAGCTTTAGCAGTACAAATAGAAAAGATAATTGAAGAATTAAAAGCTTTAGTTGGCCCTGCTAGAGAATTAGTTAGTATAGATAAATTTAAAAATGTTATTACTAAAGAAGCTTCTGATATTGATATATTTACTAATGATGCAATTAAAGGTTTGAATGATTTTGTTAGAAAACAAACTGATTTAACACTTAGAATAAAAGAATATAACGATAACTATGGTCCTTATACTTATGATCATGTGGCTATTTGTACCAAAGAAGAAATTAGAAGTAGATATGAATTAATTGCGATTGAAGTAGACCGTTTACAAAAGGAATTAGTTACAGCTCCAGATAATAAGAAAAACTTTATAAAAGCTAAACTTGATAGTTTGAATGGCTTAATTGAACTTTTACCTAACTTAATGGAAAATCCACTTAGTTTTGAACCTATTAAAGCTGAAGTAGATAAACAAATTTCATCTAATCGTAAAGCCAAAGAAGATGATAAAGTAAAATTAAGTAATGACGTAAGAGAGTTATTAATTAGTTCACAATCTAAATTAATGAGTAAACTAAAATTACTTGATTTTACAATAAATGATGATTTACGAGAAGTTAATGAAAAATTAAGAAATATTGTTGCAAGTTATCCATCTTTAAGTGAAGATGAAAAATATACAATTGCTCAAGATATTGTTAAAAAAGAAGGTGGATATTTCCCTAATGTTTCTAATGATTTAGTTAAAGCTTTAGTTGGAGATAGAGGTGTAATTGCAGCTATTCATTATGCAATTGATCCTTTATATAATATAGATTTTAGCAATGATGAATTTAAAAGATCTTTATTTAATGTAGAAGCTGTTGTTGCTGATATGGCGAGAAATCCTGTTTTAATCGCCCATGGTGCTACTGTTAATTTTGATGATAAGTATAATTTTAGTATTAAGATACCGGAGCTAGGTATTAATTATTCTAAGCCAGTATTTGATGTAAATAAATATCAAGATTATATGGCAAACGAAATTAATGATGTTTTAGCTGATTATGCTAGAGATATTAAAATAATTTATAGTGATAATATGACTGTTGGTCTAGAGCTTATTAGTAAGATGGAAAAATTTGATTTAAGTCAAATTGATGAACTTATTAAAGCTAAAGGTCAGGAATATAAAGTAAAATTAGAAGAATTGGGAATCGATTCAGATAAAGCCGTTGATTTTATTAATCGTAAGACTTTAGAGGTATCTTCCGAATTAGAACGTAAATATAATAAGAAAGATTTAGCTGTTGTTAAATTTGTTCAAAATGATTTAGCTCCTAAGTTTACTTATATTAGAAATGGTATAACTGAATTAAAAAAATTAGAATTTGGTACTCCAGAAGCTGATGCTAAATATAATGAAGTTCGCCAATTGATTTCTAACCTTTTAACTTATGTTAATGGTGATGAATGTAAAGAATATGGCGTTAAGATGATATATGATGAATTGTCTGAGAAGATAGCTTTTGATTATAATTGTCCTTTATTACAACCATTTGCAATGGAAGTATTAACTAATGAAGCATTAAAAGCTAAGAATGCTCGTAAGAGTGAAGAACCACCAGCTCCTCCTAAAAAAGAGGAACCACCAGTTAATCCAGTTCCTGGAAATAATGGTTCTGAGCAACCTAATCCAACTACTAGTGAACCTACTCCAGTTGGAAGTGAAGAAGAACGTATTAGAGATGAACAATCTTATATAGAGTTAATGAATATTATTAATTTGAAAATTCAGAATTTGAATGATATTAATAGTAGATCATATCCATTTGCTGATCAAGTACGTTTAACTGAAGATTTCATTAGAAATAGTATTCAGTTAGAAAAATTGGCTAAGGATTTAGACTTTGAGATTCTATCATTAAAAACAGAATTATCAACAAAGAGAGCAGAGTATACTAATAAATATAAAAAGTTGTTGTTCTCTAATCAAACTATCAAAAATATGAAGTTTGAAAAAATTAAATTCCCTGTTAACTATCAATTATTTGTTGAAAAACATGATTCATTGATTGTTGAAGCAGAAGCGAAGATTAGTGAGTTATTAGAAAAAAGAGATAGCTCAGTAAAAACTGAAGAAATAACAGCACAAATAGGTTTATTATTAGAATTTATTGATTGTCAAAATTCAGTTGTTGGACGTTTCTTAATTAATGAATGTGAAAAAGCTGATATAAATATTGTTGAGATGTTAGAAAAACGTCGTGAATTTAAAAAGAACTTAAGAGCTCAACTACAGAAGAGTAAATCACAAGAACCTGTTCCTGAAGAAACTGAAAGTAAGAGTAGTGATAAAGAAAAAACTACTGAGCAATCAGAGGGTGAAGTTGTTGTAACTAATAAACAAATGAGTTTTAATCCAAAGAAACTTTCTAAGGTAAATAGAAAACATAGTGAAATTCTTACAGATGTTGATACCTTAACATTATCTGTAATTAAGAATGGTATTAAGATAAAATATAGTAGAGATTTAGCTAAGAAGTTACAAGAAGTAAAAGCTCGTTTGGCATTAGTTAACAAGAAGAATTATCGTGTTAGAAAGACGGCACAATTAGGAATTGCTGATGATGATACTTTGGTAGAATCTGAATTAGCATTTAAAACTAAAGAAGAAATAGATCCAGATGATTATAAGATAGAAATTCGTAATGATGATGGCGTCTTATATGAATATGATTTAGCAAATTTACCAGATAGTGGTAAAGGAAGAGCAAGATAAGTTAAAGCACCTGTTTAAAGGTGCTTTTATATTGAAAAAAAATGAAAAAAAGTGTATATTTATAATAGGTAAGAATAAAGAGAGGAGTTTTTGTAATGGATGAAAAAAATAAGAATATAAATAATAAAACAAATGCAGCAGAAGTTAATAGCGAATCCACAACAATAGCTCCAGTAATTGAAGAAATAGAAGAAGAAACAGAAAAGAAAAGAGATTTGTCAGCTATAATTCCTAAATTTGAAGAAGAAAGTAATAATGCTAATTCATTAGAATTAATTAGTAGAGATGATGAATTAAAAGGTGATGGAGCTGTTTTACTTGGAACAATAAATAGTGAAGGTGTAACAAATGTCAATAATGAAGCTGTTATGCCAGAACAGATTGATATAGAGCAAAGAAAAATAGAAGCTCAGAAAAGAAAATCTATAGGTAAAAAGAAGAAGAAAAAAACAAGTATTACTGCCCAAAAGATTCAAAATAGTACAGCTTTAGCTGCACTTATTATAATTATTGCTTTAGCAGGATTTGGATATTATATATTTAATCATAAGACTGCAGAAGATTTCGAACCAATTAATTTAACAATTGAATTAGGAGATAAATTGCCAATTAGAACTTCAGCATATGTTACACCAGGAATTGGTAAAGATGTTGATGAATTAAAATATGCTTTAGACTTATCACAAGTTAATGAGTCAGTACCTGGAACATATGAGTTTACGGTTACTTATAATAAAATAGAAAAAAAAGGAAGAATTGTTATTCAAGATACAACAGCACCTAAATTGGAAGTTAGAGAGTTAATTATTCCTGATGGATCTAGCTATTCAGCAGCATCATTTGTAGAAAGCTGTAGTGATCCTAGCGGATGTAATTATTCTTTTCAGGATAGTGCAACAACAACTAAGTATACATCTCCAGGATCATATGTAGTGTATATAGTAGCTAGTGATGCGTTTAATAATAGAACAACTAAGCAGGCTAGTTTAATTATTGAAATTGAAGGTAATTTAAGAACATATCGCAAAGAAGTTATGTATGATAATTCATTAGGATATGAAGTACTTGAAACATATGATTTAAGATTCTTAAAGAATCAAAGAGATTCGATATTAATTAATGGAACACATGTAATAGAACATAAATATCAAGATAAAAATAAATATGAAAAAGATCAACAAACATTTGCTGGTGAAGTTAATTATACATTTGATAATGCTAATATGAAGATTATTTTCACAGAAACAAATTTAAGCTTTGTTGGAAGTAATTATTCTAAGTTATCAGATATAGAAAACTATTTAACGAGAGAAGGATTTTCTTATATAGAATAATCCTTTTTTTATGGTAGATTGTTGAAAAGAATACGGGTTTTGGGTATAATTATAGAAGAATAAAAGGGTGATAGAGTTGGAAAAGCAAAGAAGATCACTAAATAAAAGAAAACAAAGAACAAATAATTATAAAAAGTATTACAATAATAAAAAGGAAAAACAGGATGTAAGTACAAGTCCGGATTTATTTGATGGAATAAATCCTTTTACAGAAGATTTTTCTAAAAGAGAAATGGTAATAGAAGATGAGAAAATTGAAGATACAACGACAATTAGAAGAACAGATTCTTATAATGCTATTGACGATGCAGAGGAAAAAACAAAATATAATAATTTAGATGATACTAAAGTTAATATTCTTGATTTAGATAATATAGTTTCTTATGAAAAAATGGAGAAAGAGGAACCAGTGGATACTAATAAAAGAATAATGATTGATATTGGGAAAAAACATTATTTTAGTTTTGAATCAAGAATTATTGTACTATTAATATTAATGGTTTTATCGTTAGTAATAGTTGGCATATTATATTATTCATTTTTAACTTATGAAGATAATCAAGAGATAAGTTATGATAATAATGGATATGTTAATTATAAATTATATTTAAAAGATAATACTATGATGGATAGAAAAGAGTTAGAAGATAGTAGAGATGCTTATTTTACTGATTTATTAGATAAAATAGATGTTAATTTTGAATATGACTTTCTAATAAATAGAAAAACTAATATTAACTTTAAATATAATGTTGTTGCAGAGATTGTTATTAAAGATATAAAAGAAGAAAAAGAATTATATTCTGATCGCTTTATTTTAGCTAGTAAACAAGGATTAAAGATAAATAATGATAATAATATTGTAATAAATGAAACAATTAAAGATATAGATTATGGATATTATCAAAGTATTGCTTATAGTTATAGTAGCCAATTAGGTGAAGAAACTAAGAATTACTTAAATATTTATTTAGAAGTATTTAAAGAAAATGATAAGAAAGAAAGAAATTATGTTTTAAATGAAACAGATAGAGTAGGTGTTTTAATTCCTTTATCTTCAGATATGGTTTTAGCTAAGATAACAGCTAATGATTTAGCTAAAAAAGGACAGATAGATAGAATTGGTTTTATAAATACAAAAAGAGATATAATTTGTATTGCTGGTATATTTGGGGTTTTAGCTATTTATTTTGCATTAAAGATTTATAATTTAATTATTTTATTAAAAGATAAGAAAAGTGTATATGATAAATATGTAAGTAAATTGTTAAATAAATATGATAAAGTGATAGCTGAAAGTACAACAGTTATTGATTTAAAAAAATATGATGTTATAAAAATTAAAAATTTTGATGAGTTATTAGATATATATGATAATTTGGAATTACCTATCATATATTGTGAAGTAGTAAAAGGGGAAAAGTGTTATTTCTATATTAAAAATAATAAAGATGTGTACTTATTACAGGTTAAAGCTGTAGATTTAGAAGAAGAATAAAACTATTTAAATAAATATTTAAATAGTTCAGAGCGTTGACAAAGTCAATAGCTCTTTTCTTTTTAAAAAATATATTATATAATTTATTTGTAAGGTTGCTTTA
>CANQQV010000017.1 GCA_947626095.1 uncultured Bacilli bacterium | reverse complement strand
AGCAACCTTACAAATAAATTATATAATATATTTTTTAAAAAGAAAAGAGCTATTGACTTTGTCAACGCTCTGAAAATAAAGATCTTAAATAGATCTTTATTTTTTCTTGTTACCAATACCGTCTAGTTGTTCTGATAATTTTTTTAAATCAGCAACTATTTCATCAGCATTTTTATTACTTACTAAATCAAAGAAATCCATTTCATCACCTATTACTGATTCGTATGGATCATCAAAACTATTTTTAATAGCAGGAATAGTAATTATTCCTTTAGGGTAGCCTAATAAACTATTAAAACGATTGATTGTACCAATTATTTCCATACCCATGTATTGAGCTTTGATATCGAGCATTGCTTCAAGTTTAATATCAACTGATTCACTTTCTTGAGCTTTTTCATCAACTATTTTCATTAAAGTTTCCATATCACGAATACCAAAGACACCAACAATTTTATCTTTATCAACGTTTTCATAGTCTTCTCTTTTTTCTGGTTTACCACGTGATATATGTCTACTTATTAAATCTTCAGCAGTTGCTAAAGGAACTTCATCTTTTGTTTCAACATTTTTATATTTACCATTTTCCATTAATAAATAAAAAGATAAATAATTATCAATATAAGTATACATAAATGAATCATAAACAACATGTCCATCAACAACACTAGTTAAAATAGTATAACTTTTTCTAATACTATAACCAGCAAAAACATATTTAGCTGGTAAATTTTTTAACATATATCCAAACATATTAACCATTCCTTTGACATTTTTTATTTTGTATATGATAGACAATTCTTAAAGATAATTTATATGGTAAGAAGCGATTCATAAAAACCCCTAATTTTACAGTAAGGCCTGGAATAATAATTAATTTATTTTTTAGACATTTATCAATACCATATTTAGCAACGTATTCACTACTTAAACCTTTAAGATTAAATGAGCCACCTGCTACTTTGTTAAAGTTAGTATTAACTGGACCAGGACATAAACAACTTACATGAACATGACTTTTTTCTTTACGTAGTTCTTCATAAATACCCATTGTCCATTTTGTAACATAGTTTTTAGTTGCATAATAAGTATTTAAGATAGGACCAGATAAAAAGCCAGCAGAAGAAGCAATATTTAAAATACGACCTTTATCTTTTTTAACCATATCTTGTAAAAAGAGTTTAGTTAAGATATGGAGTCCTTTAATATTTAAATCGATCATTTTTAGTTCTCTATTTAAATCAGTTTCCCAAGTATTACCAAATAAACCAAAGCCAGCACCATTAACGAGTAAATCGATATCTTCATCTTTAAATTTATCATATAGTTTATAACAATTATCTGTACCACATAAATCGGTTGGATAAATAGTAACATTAGTTTTTATTTTACTGGCGGTTTCTTTTAAACGATTTTCATCACGACTAACTAAAATTAAGTCATAACCTAAAGTACTTAAATAAATAGCCATGTCTTTACCAATACCTGAACTAGCACCTGTAACTAATGCTTTCATATTATCACCTATTTATATTTTACCAAAAGACACAAAATTAATAAATTATAATTTAAAAAGAAGATAGTTTATCTTCTATCTTCACTTTCTAATAATGGTGGTAACATTTGTTTCTTACGAGAGACTACACCATCAAAATATAATCCTTGATATAAATCATCAATACCATAAGCTTCTTCAAGTAAGTCTTTACTTTTTTCATTATAGAATAAGTATGAACCATTACGAATTACATCAGTTACAAATAATAAAGCGATTTTTAAACCTCCATATTCACACATATTATTAAGTTCAGTGATAACATCTTCAGCTCGTTCATGAATATCATCAAAGTCTAATGTCATTACTTGACTGATAGCAATGTTAGAATCGTCATATTTGAATGTTTTCATATCAGTATGAATAATATCGTAAACACTTAATTCACTAACAGTAGAAGCTGCTTTAAACATTTGCATTCCATATTCATTAATATCGACCTTAGCTATTTCAGCTAGTTTATGACCTACTTCGATATCAATATCGGTTGTTGTAGGTGATTTGAATAACAATGTATCGGATAAAATAGCTGATAACATAATACCGGCGATATTGGGTGGAATAGATATATTAGCTTCTTTATATAATTGATAAATAATTGTACAAGTACAACCGACTGGCATACTACGAAAATTAATAGGTATAGATGTACCAATAGTACCTAAGTTATGATGATCGATTACTTCTAAGATAGAAGCTTCTTCAATACCATCAACACTTTGAGACTGTTGATTATGATCAACTAGGATAACTTGTTTACGTTCAAAATTATTGGCATCAACTAAACGCATCATCCCAACACAAATACCTTTTTTATTAACTACTGGATAGTTAGTATGACCTAGTTTACTACTAGTTTCTAAGAAATCATCACGGTAGTCGATTGGACTAAAGGTAATTGGATGAGGATTAATATTAAGTAGTTTAACGTAGTTACATAGTTTTAACATATTAGCACATTTATATGTACCTAAAGGAACACTAATAACATTAACTTTATTTTTATTGGCAAGATTAATTAAATCGTTAGATATAGTACCACTATTAACACAGATTAATAGTTTTATACCAGAGTTAATAGCATATTCTAAGATTTTATAACGATCACCAACGATTAAAATACTATCTTTATTTAATTGAACACGATTAATAAAAGTTTCACTTTTATAAGCAGCTGCTAAGATATGACCTTCAATGTCATCATCAAAACGAGTTATAGCAGTACCATTTAAAGTATTAATAATATTATCATAAGAGGTATTAAGATAAGTTATATCACCATCAATTAAGAATTTAGATATTTCTTTAACGTTAACATAACCAGTTAGTTTTTTATGTTTATTAACTAAAGGAAAACCAGTTACTTCTTCTTTGACCATAGCTTTGTATGTGTCATAAATAGATTCATGTTCTTCAATCATGGCTTCTTTATTATAGTGCATGTTTCTTACTTGAACTTTAACATCATTTAAGAATTCTGGTTCTGGTAGATGAAAATAGTCTAAAACGAATTTAGTTTCTTTATTAAGCGTACCTAAAACACGAGGTTCGGTAGTTAAACCTTGTTTATTTTTTAAATAAGATAAACTAATACTAGCACAGACAGTATCAGTATCAGGCATTTTATGACCAAAGATATAAATTGTTTGCATAATATCACTCGCCCCTATTACATGATAAGTATAACATAATTTTGGGTAAGAAAAAATATTAAGAATTATTTCTTAATTATTTCTTAATATTTTCTTTAGCAACTGTAAGCATTAGTTTAAGACGATTAACTTGGTTGGTATGACTAGCTCCTGGGTCATAGTCAATGGCTACAATATTAGAATCTTTATATAATGATCTAATTTTTTTAATAACACTTTTACCAACGATATGGTTAGGTAGACAGGCGAATGGTTGGACACAGACGATGTTTGGAATACCATCTTTAATTAATTCTACCATTTCAGCAGTTAAGAACCAACCTTCACCAGTTTGATTACCAGTTGATATGATACCTTCAACATTACTAGCTAATTTATAAATATTAGTAGTAGAACGATATCTTGTATCTTTTAAAGAGTTTTTAACTGGTTTTTCGTATAAATCAATAATTCGTAAGATCTTCTTACGAATAAATGAACCAAACTTACTTAGTTTTAATAATTTTTCTTTAACAATACCATTATAGACACAGTATTTAACAAAACCCATTAAGTCAGGAGCAAAGACTTCAGCACCTTCACTTTCTAATTTTAAGACTAAGTTATCATTAGCAAAATTATGATATTTAACTAAGATTTCACCAACGATACCGACTTTAGGTTTATTAGTTACTTTGACTTCTAAGTTTTTAAAGGCTTTAATGATATTTTTTATATTGCGTTTGTATTCAAGAATATGACCGTTTTGAATGGATTTACAAACGATATTTAACCATTTGTTATATAGCTTTTCACTACTACCCTTTTTAACTTCGTATGGACGAGAGGCATATAAAAGTTTTGCGAGTAAATCACCATAGACAACAGCTTGAGCAGCTTTATTAATGAAAGATAAGCCAAATTTAAAGGCTTGTTCTTTTTCTAAGCCAGAAGCATTTAAAGAGATAATTGATACTTTTTCTAAGCCAGCATCTTTTAAAGCTTTTCTAATTAAACCAATATAGTTAGTAGCACGACATCCACCACCAGTTTGGGTGATCATAACCGTTGTTTTATCCAAATCATATTTACCACTTTGTAAAGCTGATATTAATTCACCAATAACAATAATAGCGGGATAACAAGCATCATTATTAACATATTTTAAACCAGTTTCAACTGTTTTATCAGTTGTCTTACTTAGATATACCGCGTTATATCCTTCACTTCTTAGTAAACTTTCAAAGATAGGCATGTGATTAGGTGACATATCAGGAAATAAGATTGTATTATTTTTTTGATCTTTTTTAAAATAGTTTTTGGTATATGAATAAGGATGATAATTATTATCATTAAGTCTTTTATTCATAGAAGCGATTAATGACCTAATACGGATTTTAACAGCACCTAAATTATTTATTTCATCGATTTTAATCGTCGTATATAAACGATTATTGGCTTTTAAGATTTCTTCGGTTTGATCTGTAACAATGGCATCTAGGCCACAACCAAAGGAATTTAGTTCGACTAATTCTAAGTTAGGATACTGACTTACGACATCAGCGGCATTATAAACACGTGAATGGTATGACCATTGATCAACAACTCTTAATTTAGATTTAATACGACTTAAATGACAAATAGAGTCTTCAGTAAGAACAGCTAAACCTAAACTATTAATCATCGTATCAATACCATGGTTAACTTCTTTATCTAAGTGATATGGACGACCAGCTAAGACAATAGCTTTTTCATTATGATCATTAACAAATTTAATAAATTCTTCACCTTTAGCTCTGACTTCATTTTTATAATTACTTAGTTCTAGAAATCCTTTATGAATAGCATTTTTAACTTCTTTTAAAGTAAAATGATATTCTTTAAACTCAGGTAGTTCCATAAATCTTTTAACTAGTTTATTTTCTTCTAAAGGTAAGAAAGGATTTAAATATTTTATTTTATTCTTTTCTAAGTCTTCGACATTTAATTTAATAGATTCAGAATAACTTTGAACAATAGGACAATTGTAGTGATTATCAGAAGAAGCAAATTCATCTTGTTCATACATTATACATGGATAGAAGATAGTTTTAACACCTTTATTAATTAGATTAAGAATATGACCATGAACTAATTTAGCTGGGTAACAAACAGATTCACTTGGCATTGATTCAATACCTGATTCATATAAACTACGACTTGAGTTATCGGAAAGAACAACTTTAAAACCTAAGTTAGTAAAAATCGTAAACCATAATGGATAGTCTTCATACATATTTAAGACACGGGGTATACCAATTGTTCCTCTTTCTGGATTTTCTAATGGTTCATAACTAAATAAACGATCATATTTCCAAGCATACATATTAGGTAACATATTAGTACTACCATTATTACCGGAACCTTTTTCACATCTGTTACCAGAGATAAAGACTTTCTTATCAAACATATTGATAGTTAAAGCACAATGGTTTTCACAACCTTGGCATCTAGTATGATTAGTTCTTATTTTTAAGTTATTGATTTGGTCTAAGGTAAAAATAGAACTAACAACATCTTTATCTTCATAAGCTTGGTAGTTATTTAAAGCAATTAAAGCAATACCATAAGCACCCATTAAACCAGATATATCAGGTCTTATAACTTCTTTACCAGTTATGATTTCAAAAGCTCTTAAGACCGCATCATTTAAGAAAGTACCACCTTGAACAACTATTTTATTACCTAAAGTACTAATATCTCTTATTTTCATAACTTTAGTAATAGCATTTTTAATAACGGAATATGCTAACCCAGCAAAGATATCCGCTAAAGGACGGCCTTCTTTTTGGGTTTGTTTAATTTTAGAATTCATAAAGACGGTACAACGAGAACCTAAGTCAATTGGGCTTTTAGAAGTAATAGCGAGATTAACAAAGTCATTAACATCCATACCTAATGACTTAGCTAGAGTTTCAATAAAGGAACCACAACCAGATGAACAAGCTTCATTAAGCATAATACTATTTACAGAGTTATCTTTAATCTTGATATATTTCATATCTTGACCGCCAATATCGATAATACTTTCAACACCTGGTAAGAAGTAATTAGCGGCTTCAAAGTGGGAAATAGTTTCAACTTCAGATATATCTAAGTTAAAAGCAGTTTTAATAAGCATTTCGCCATAACCAGTAGAACCAGCATTACGGATAATAATATCTTTATTTAGGACTTGATATAAGTTACATAACATATCTTTTAAAGTATCAACAGGTGTGCCTTTATTACTTTGATAATCTTCATATAGTAAGTTACCATCTTTATCGATTAAAACTAATTTAGCAGTAGTAGAACCGGCATCAATACCTAAGAAAGCATCGCCTTTATATTTATTTAGATCTTTTCTTTTAACTTTATATTTACGATGTCTTTCTAAGAAAGCTTGATAATCTTTATCATTTTTAAATAAAGGCTCTAAACTTGTAGATGTTACTTCTTTAAAAGCTTTTAAGTCTTTAAGTAAAGATAAGATATCTTCTTTAGAATAATATTTACGTTTACTATTGTCTAAGCAAGCACCCATACAGACAAATAGATTAGCATCTTTAGGAGCGATTACTTCGTTTTTAGTTAAGTTTAATGTTTTAATAAAACGTTCTTTTAAAACAGATAGATAGTTTAGTGGTCCACCTAGAAAGATAACATTACCTTTAATTGGTTTACCACAAGCTAGACCACTAATAGTTTGATTAACAACTGCTTGCATGATAGATAAAGCGACGTCTTCTTTTTTACATCCTTCATTTAATAAAGGTTGAATATCAGTTTTAGCAAATACGCCACAACGAGAAGCGATTGGATAGATAGTGTCACCTTTTTTAGCTAAATCATTAAGTCCAGATGTAGTCGTATTAAGTAAGATAGCCATTTGATCTAAGAAAGCACCGGTACCACCAGCACAAGAACCATTCATTCGCTGTTCAATAGTTTGATCAAAATAAATGATCTTAGCATCTTCGCCACCTAGTTCAATAGCAACATTAGTAGTTGGAGCATAAGTAGTGATGGCATTTTTACAAGCAATAACCTCTTGAATAAAAGGAACTTTTAAGTATTTGGCTAAGGAGATAGCACCACTACCTGTAAAGATTAAAGAAAATTTACTATCACTATCAAACTTTTTTAGGGCATTTTTAAATAAACCAATGATGGTCTTTTTAGAATCAGATAAATGTCTTTTATAAGCTTTATGGATTATCTTATTTTGATAATCCATTATTACTAATTTAACAGTAGTTGAACCAATATCAACACCTATTTTATACTTCTTATTCATACTGCACCTCTTAACTACTTAAATCATAATCAAGATTTTTCTCTTCGAACCACTCTATTATACCACAAATTAAAAAGTCTAGTTTTGAGAACTAGGCTTATAAGTATAGACCAAATCACGATCCACTAAAACAACGGGATCTTTTTTAAACCATTCAGGTAGACTTTCAGGATCTAAAGTATCAGCATCATGATAATCATCTAAACGGAAACAATTACTACCTACTTTTTGCCCAACTAAATCATCAGCTAAGTAATAACCTTCGTCTTTTAAAGCTTCTTGCCATTTAGTTAAGAGTTCACTCTCTGTTGGTAAGACAACTTTAGATAAATACTTTTGAACTTCTAAAGCACCTGTTACATGACCGTAAGAATCACGGTTAATTATTTCTTCATAGTTTTTAATTATTAAATAAAGATTTGGACAGATACTTTCTTCATATGAATATTTTTTATCAGAATATTTAATTATATAATCACCGACACGATAAACATAAGAACAAGTTCCTTCACCAGCATTAGTAATACAATTAGCTTTAGTACTTAGTTCTAAGTATTTATGAGTTAGTTCAATAAATTTAGAAAGTAAACCACGAGTAGACATTCCTTCGATTACTTCGTTAGGAAACAAAGTAGCGAAAGGACTGATTTGAACTTCAAAATCAGCGACTAATTCTGGCGATATATATTTTTGATAATGATGATATAACTGCCATTGATAGTTTTTAGATGTTTTAAATAATTCATCGATGTCAGCTAGTAATAATTCTTTTAAAACTTTGTCATCTTCAACAATAACATAAGTATCAATAATACTAGCTAAAGTATTAGATGAATAATTAGCTAAAATAAAGTTTTTAAAGGCTTGATATAGAGGTATATCATGTAAATTAAGGATTGTTAAAACAGCTATCTTAGATAGATATGCTTCATCAACTAATTTAGAATGACCGTCTTTAGTAGTTACTTTTAATAAAGCTATAGGATTAGGATAATACTTTTTAAAAAGATATGGAAAATCATCAATCATTGTATACATAGTATGAATTCTAATTAATAAGTTTGGATGATTAATTAGGTGGTTAACCCATGAATCTTTATGATAAGTAAAAGCATATTTTAAAAGACAAAAAGTATTATTAAAATTGGTTTTAACTATTTGATCTAAGTTATTATCAACATAATTTACTATCCAGTGATTACATGATAGGACTTCATAAAATAAGTGCTCATTAGCTAAAATATATGGATCGGCACTAAGAATCTTTTCACAAACTTCAGCATATTCAGGAAGATCATAAGTAAGTAAAAAGGCATGATATGGATATTCGGCTTGAATTTTATTAAAACAAGATTTTAGAATATTTAAACGATTAGGATGAGAACGGATAGAATCACAAACTACTTCTTTAAAGTAATTATCTAGTTCGCTAAATACTTGGATATTACCATTTAATAAGTCAGTTATAATTACTTCATCTTTTGACATCTAAATCACCCTTTTCTTAAGGGATGTATTATAGCATTGGTTACTTACTAGAGCAAATTTTAATTATTAGTTTTGTAGTGTAATAAAAGGCGATGCTCAGCTTCACGTGCTTTGGCTTCACTCTCTTCAACATGCCAAACATATACTTCACCTAAACAGAAATATAATTCGTAAGCATGAGTATATTCATGAATATTAACACAAAGGGATTTCATGTCATAAACAGCTGGGACAATCATACGAATATCGGTTAAGACACCATTAGCATCTATTTTAGGAAAAACAGCCCAATTAAAATCTTCAACTTTAACATTGTAACTTCTTACTTTACCTTTTATAAATTCGTAAAAATTAGGATCAGTAATTCCTTCTCTTTCTAATGCACATTTTAATTCATGTGCCCAATATTCTTTATTAATATCTTCCATAATAATCCCCTACTTAAAATATGTTTCTTATAATAACACAAAAACTCACTATAGAGTGAGTTTATTATAAAAATTCTTTGAGTTTTTCAACCGCATCTTCTTGCATATCAACATATTCTTTTAATAAGTTATGAACATCTTTATCGGTATTATTGTTATTTAGTAATCTTCTTCCTTCAATAATACCCATATTAGTACCTTGTAAAAGTAATTCAGCTATTTTAGAAGGACTATCATCCATCATAGTTTTCATTTCAATACCATACCAGGTCATTACTTTATTCATAGTACTTGTTTCATGTGGTTCTTTATTAGCATATTCAGGGTATAACTTACTAATCTTATTTAGAATTTCTTTATATTTATGGCCTTGCTTTTCTAAGACTTCTCTTAGTTTTTTATCATTTACTTTATCTAAAATTAAGTAGATAGCATCTCTACCCATACAAGCTCCTTTATTAAGCTCATCTAAGACATCTTTTTCTTCTTTATCTTTCATATTCTTTTCTCCTTTATCTTTATTGTGGGAAGAAAGAATATTTTTTATACAATTTTATTTAATTATTTTATTATTATCTTGATATATTTTAGAAGAATATTTAATAAGACCTTCATGAGCTAAGCGATAAACAAAGAATGATTTAATAACATCTAAGTGAGCAATATTTCGATATTGAGTTTTAAGCTTATTATATTTATTATCTTCTACCATCCAATTGAAAGCTGTTTCATCAGCTTTTAGTTCATAGTCTTCAGTAGAAGATTCGTTTTCTAAACTGATAATTGAACCATTCTTAGCACGATTAAAATCACTCTTACAATGAGCTAGTTCATGAAGTAAAGCAAAATAGATATCAGCATATCTTTGATATTTCTTAGTAATATAGATAGCTGGTTTATTATTTAAAACTTTAAAAGCTCCTCTTATTTTAGAACCTTTTAAATCTTCTTCAATAGCTAAGTATAAACCATTTGCATTAAATAATTTAATCAGTTCTTCGGGATTAAAAATATTATGTTTAGCATATTCTTTTATTTTATTAACAATGATATCAATATTATCTTTATGATATTCACCTACTTGTTCATTAATAACTACTTTATAACATCTTTCTAACCATAAAGCTAATAACTCTGGTTTATCATTTTTACTTTTATAAAAAATAATATTATCATCTTTATATAAACTATTAGGATTACTTATTCTTAAATATTTTAAAATACCTTTAGCAATACTATAACTGTTGCGTTCATCAGTAAAAGAACAATGATATTTATGAGAGAATTCTTTATAGTTGAATTTGTTTATATACTCTTTTATTGTTATATTTTCTTTAGCTAGATATTCATCGATTATTTTGTCCATTTTAAAACTTGCTTCAACATTTTCAATATAACTAACGGGAATATCAGTTACAAAGGAAATGTTATAAATCATATTTTGTGATAGTTCTATTTTGCCTTTTAGAATATCAATTAAGTTCTTAGGAGTAGTATTAATTCTTTCCGCAAAGTCTTTATTACTAATATTATTATATTTTAAGTATTCAGCTAGTTGACTACCAAATTTATTCATCATAATATATCACTCTTTCTTTAGAAAAATCATCATAATGCTTATAGCTAATAAAAATTAAATAAATGTTTTTATAATTTAATTCATCTGGTTTAATTATTAACCTAATAACACCACCACCTTTATCTAAGTTAAACGAATAAAATTCATTTAGTTGATATCTAAGTTGTTCAAAGCCATAAAATTTAATTAAAGGGTTAGTTTTTAATTCGTTAAAATCAGTACTTGATTCAAGGATGGATTTAATATTATTTAAATTAGTCTTTTCTTTGGCATGACTTCTTAACTTTTTAGATGTATTATCGAAACTTTTAGTATATAGTAAATTCAATGGTGATACCCTCCTCTTTAAGTTTCTTTCTTAGTAGAATATATTAACATATAAGTTAATACATGTAAATGAGAAACAATTAAAAAGGTGATATTTATCACCTAACCAATAATTCTTTTAATAGAACTTATTTTAAATTCAACATCCTTGATAACACTACCACAATAAGAACATTTACTACCTTCTAAATGAGCGCCACAGTTTGGGCAATTAGTAAGTTGTTTCTTTTCAAAATCTTTTCTAAAAGTAACATCAAATTTCTCTTTCACTGATTTATCTTTGCTACCACTTATAACATAGCCTTTACTATCTAGGGTGTAATTAATATATGATACTTCAATCATTAATGAAGCTACTTGTTTAGTAGGAGTACTATCTAATTCATAGAGAATAACATTAATTCTTTGAATATCATTTATTACTCTTTTTTTACCGACCTTTAAATCTAAGGTTATACCAGTATGATAATTGTTATATAACTGGCTAGTAGTAAGTAATTTCATCGTATTATAGTCTAAATTATTATAGGCAGTTTCAAATTTATAAAATATATCATAAAAATAATCTTTTAAAGCATTAATGTCATCTGTATTAAAAGTCTTTAATTTATTTTTATCAACGTCAATATATATGTTCTTTTTAGATTCAATTATATTATCCTGAGGATTGGTAACAACAGTTTGTTGTTTAAAGTAATTATAAGTTTTTTTTCGTTTTATCCCATTAACTAAAGCCATTATTAAACAATAGTAAAGAAAAATAGGCGCGATAAAAGTTATTATTGAAATAAACATAAAAATAATGACGGAAAAAGCAGCAAAGAAAGGACTAACATTCATATAAACACCTCTTATATATTTAATAATTTAAGTTTAACATAGGTTTTCATGTTTTTAAACATTTAGACAAATAAGAGAGAGATTCTTGACAGTTGTAGTATATATAGCTTACCAAAAACTGACTTTACCATAGTGTTAGTAAATTATTAACTTCGTGACCACTGGTCGCAATGTTTTATCTAATATTTAATTCTTGTAGTGAATAAAAAAACTTTTTTAGTAATTTTTGTCTTTTAATAGAGCAATTTGGCTATAATATTTATATAAGTTTTATTGTTTTGTGTGTTATTCAGTGTTAGAATATGTTCGGATGTAACACATAGTGTTATTGAGTAAATTTGTGGCCAAATAGTGTTTACTATTCGTTTCCATTAATTTTTTCTATTTTTTTTACTACTTTGGATACGAATTTTTTTAGCAAAAATACGAATTTGGTGGTTGACTATGGTCATATCAAGGAGGAACTTATGTTTAAATTAGTATCGAAATATAAACCAAGTGGTGATCAACCTAAGGCGATTGATGAGTTAGTTAAAGGTATCAACGAAGGCAAGAAAGAGCAGGTTTTACTGGGTGCAACGGGTACTGGTAAAACTTTTACGATCGCCAATGTTATTGCAAAAGTTAATAAACCGACGCTTGTTTTGGCTCATAATAAGACCTTAGCTGGTCAACTTTATGCAGAGTTTAAAGAGTTGTTTCCTGAGAACCATGTTGAGTACTTTGTATCTTATTATGATTATTATCAACCAGAAGCTTATGTACCACAAAGTGATACTTATATTGAAAAAGACGCCTCTATTAATGATGAGATAGATGAACTAAGACATGGTGCTACTAGTGCTTTAATTAATAACCGTGATGTTATAGTAGTTGCTTCAGTATCTTGTATATATGGTATTGGCGAAAAAGAAGAATATGAAAAAATGATGCTTACTTTAAATGTGGGCGATACCATAAAGAGAAATGATATTATTAATAAATTAATTGATATGACTTATGAAAGAAATGATTTGGATTTCCATCGAGGAACTTTTAGAGTACGTGGAGATTCAATTGATATAATACCTGTTAATGAAAAATCACATGGAATAAAGATCGAATTATTTGGTGATGAAGTTGATCGTATTACAACATTTGATCCTTTAACAGGAGTAGTAATAGCCAATAAGAAAACAATTAGTATCTTCCCTGCTTCGCACTTTGTAACTGGTCCAGATAAGTTACAAGAAGCAATAAGACGTATTGAAGCTGAACTTAAAAATCGATTAGAAGTATTACATAACAATAATAAGTTAATTGAAGAACAAAGATTAAAAGAAAGAACTAATTATGATTTAGAGATGCTTAAAGAAACAGGTTTTTGTAGTGGAGTTGAAAACTACTCAAGACATTTAGCTTTAAGAGCTGAAGGTGAAACACCATCTTGTTTGATCGATTTCTTTCCTGATGATTTTTTATTAGTTGTTGATGAATCACATGTGACATTACCACAGGTTAGAGGAATGTATAATGGGGATAGAATGCGTAAACAAACGCTGGTTGATTATGGATTTAGATTACCTAGTGCTTTGGATAATCGTCCACTAAAATATGATGAGTTTGAAAGTAAGATAAATCAAGCAATATACATATCAGCAACTCCTGGTGATTACGAGCTTGAAAAGACTAATCAACAATATGTTGAACAGATAATAAGACCAACTGGATTACTTGATCCAACGATTGAAGTTAAACCTACTGAGGGCCAGATAGATGATATTATTGAACAAATTAATATAAGAAAAGAAAAGAACGAAAGAGTTTTAATTACAACATTAACAATTAGAATGGCTGAAGAATTAACTAATTACTTAAAAGATGTTGGTATTAAGGTAGCTTATCTACATAATGAAGTTAAGACTTTAGAAAGACTTAAAATTATTCAAGAATTAAGAATGGGTAAATACGACGTAGTTGTTGGTATTAACTTACTTAGAGAAGGTATTGATATTCCGGAAGTTAGTTTAATATGTATTATGGATGCTGACAAACAAGGTTTCTTAAGAAGTAGTCGTAGTTTAATTCAAACAATTGGTAGATGTGCCAGAAATGAAAATGGCCATGTAATTATGTATGGTGATATTATTAGTGAAGCGATGGAAGAAGCAATTACGGAAACTGCTCGTCGTCGTAAGATACAAGAAGAATATAATAAAGAACATGGTATTGTACCAAAGACGATTATTAAAGAAATAAGAGAAGTTGTTAGTAATGTTGTGGAGGAGACTAATGGTGCGAAAGATAAACCTAAGATGAGTAAGAAAGATAAAGAAGCATTACAAATTAAGATAGAAGAAGAAATGAAAGAAGCTGCTAAACAATTAGACTTTGAAAGAGCTATGGAATTAAGAGATATCTTATTTGAAATGAAAAGCGAATAAAAAAGATGATAATAATTTATCATCTTTTTAGTTTTTATTTTTTAAATTATCCATATAACTTATATCATTATTTAATAAAGAAACATAAGCATTAAGATTAGATATTTTTGATAATGCTCGTTGAATATTTTCTTTACCAGCTAATAAGATATGATGATCAGTTAAGATAATCTGCTCAATAGTGTTATTTGTAACACCAATTTCTCTAAGATACATAATAGAAGAATAGAAACGGTCAATACAGTTTTCTAATTCTTTTTTTTCGTTATCTGAACATATTTTTTCTAGAGTTTTAATAGTTTCGTTTGATAAATCAAAACCTTCTAATAATTCAAACATCTAATCACCCCTTTAGTCCTAAAGAATTAACATATTGTTTTAAAGCTTCTAAATCAACATCACGATAATAACTATTATATGTTAAAGCTAACATAAATAAGTCATTTTTATCGATATTATTAGCTTGACCACTTGACATGATTAAGGTCCAAATACGTTTAAATTTTAATATAGAGACACGAACGCCATTAATAATGTAAGCATGATTTTCTTGACCAACACTAGGATCATTATCTAAACGAGTAATATAGTCATCTTGAATAAAACTATCAATTTCATATTCATGTTCATCAATGTATGTTATTAAACTATCAGGAATATTAGTAAATAATTTTTCAATGTTATTACGACTTACTACTTCCTCTAAATCGATTGGTTCTCCTTCACTACGAATTCCCATTAATTGATTAGTATTAGGATTTACGATAGATACTGCAGAACCAGAATATAATTTATATAAAATCTTTTTAATAGTCTTTTCTTCTTTTAAGACTGACATATATCTACATATGTAATTATAGAAATTATTCTTTTTATCACTATTTTCGATTAAGACATCAACTAAATGAATAAAGCCACGAGATGTTAAAACAGTAGGAGCTTTAATGAATTGTTTTTCATCAATTAAATCTATACCATATTGAGCTGCTAATTTAATATTTCTTGTTATAACTCCTGGTGGAGTAGCTAAAACATCTGGAGATCTTTCAAGAATCTGACGATATAAATTGATATTAGCATTAGGATGTTTTTGATTATATTCGTCTGATAAACGATCAAATAAATTAGCGTTTATTTTATAATATTCATATGAACCACTTTCGTAATCATCATCAGTGTGTTCACCACCTGGTGTATGGTTTTCTCTAGATTTAGATACTTTTTTATAAACACCACTAACGCCAAAGATAGTTTCAACACCTACGCCACGAGTTTTTGCATCATTAATAATATATTCTAAAGTTTCTTTAGAAGCGAAACGAATAATAAAGAATAGTTTTCTAATAATTTGAGCTCTTACTTTTTCATTAATATTATGATTTTTACCATACTGTTTTACAAAGTCGTATTCAGGATATGCTGATAAGACACCAAGTACCTCTTCAATATGGCTTAAATCACATCTAGTTCTTAAAATTGTTTTTTGTTTTTCAGTAAAGATAGAAAAATCAAAATTATACTTATTGAATAGTGAAATAATTAATTCTTCATCAATTTCTTCAATTTGTTTTTGTTCTTCTATACTTTCAATATTAGCATTTAAAAATTCTAGATTATTTTCATGAATCTGAGTTTCCATATAATTGATTAAATTTAAGACACGGCAACGATATTCTTTATCTTTACTAGATAATAAGCTTAGTAAATAAGTTATTTCTTGACCTTGGAAGTGGAATAGTCCTTCATCACCTTTACGTAATTTATCATACAATGATTCACATAAATTTAATTCAGTTGTTTTCTTCGAAACAATTTGGCGATACGAATCATTTTCAGAAATAGAAATGGTTTTTATTTGTTCAATTGCTTTGATTATTTCTTCGATTTGAGCTAATTCAGATTCTTTGTATTGACTAAAAAGGCCATTTTCAATACATTCTGCTAAGGTACATATGTAATCTAAGGTTTTAATAGTTTTATCTAAAATAGTTTTATCTTTTAATTCAACGCTATTTAATGCTGATAAAATTCTATTTTTAAAGTCAGTAGAAGCAAAACAGGTATTATTTTCACGAATATGTTTAATTAACATATCATATTCATCGGTCTTTTTAAGACATTCGTTAGAATTAGCAATTGAGGCATTTATTTCTTTAATTCTTTTACCAACTAATTTAACTATTTCTTTTAAAAAGATAGCATCATTATCTTTCATTTCGCACCTCCTCTAATATTTCGATATATAGTGATAAGTTATTTTTAGGATTATTCATTAAATCTAAAAACTCTTCAGAACTAAGATATAACCTATCACATAATGGTAATACTTCAATATTTCGTTCATTGATTTCTTTAGTTATTTGATATATTAAGGAAATAACTTGTCTTCTTATATTTTCCATATTAGACACCTTTTCCTAATACTTGACTAAAGACTAATTCATGAATATCATCACTTTGTTTAACTAATTTACGATATTCTAATGTTCCATCTTTAATAATAGAATTTACTTTCTTTTCATAATTTAAGTCATAAGCTGCTAAACGATTATCAACACTATTATTATTTAGTTCGTCTAATGAACTTGATGTAAAGACTAAAATGTGATTATTTGGTAAAATTCTAAAGGTAACAAAAACGTATTGACCCACCAATAATCTAAAACTAGTCTTTGTTTTTTTATTAAGACTTCCGACATTTTCAAAACGTCCTTCTTCTATTCGAGAAAGTAATGAAACTAAGTCTTTTATTTTTTCAGGAGTCATACTTTTAAGATTCTTTTCAATTTCTGAAGTTGTACTATTGTTATTGTAGAAGATTAATTTATATGGTTTTTCTACTTCTTCGACTTGAGGAAGTTCACTTTCATTAGCTTGGGCTAATTCTTGTTCTTCTAAAGCTAATTCCTGTTCAAGACGATTAATAAAATCTAACGCTTGTTTTATATCTTCTAAAATAAATTTAACGTATTCATCAAAGTCTTCTGTATATGATTCTTGAACATCTCTTAGAATAGTTTCGTATTTCTTGAAGAAACAAAAGAATAAGAATTTATGATAAGTGCTTGTATTATAAGCAATTTTAATACCTTCAATTGATTGATCAATATTTTGAAAATCAAGATTTATCTCAAAACTATCACGCAAGGTTGGTGTTATTTTGCCTAAGTATTTATATGTTTTATATTTTTCACGTAAAATAGCTAGTTGTTGACTTATTTCTTCGTTACTAGATAATGGACGACCATTATCAGCATCTTTTTCTTCAACAACTGGTTCAGTTATTTCTTCTTCTGGTTCCTCAGTAATTGACGGATTTGCGCCATTAGGATTTAAAACTATAGCATCTTCTTTAGGTATTGAACTTAGAATCTTGTCTTCTAGGGCTTTGGCCATAATAGCTCTTCTTTGTTCTTCTTTAGCTTTTATTGTTTCGCGTAATTCATCTTCTTGGCGTTTATAATTTTCAATGTTAATCATTGTTAAATTAAAATATACTTCAAGCCATTCTTCATCAGCTAAATTAGCATATTCAAAATAATAAGACTCTAGTGGTTCGAGTTTATAATCAGTTATAGTCCCATTAATAAATGATCTTAAATCACGAAATTTTTTAACTTGAGCTTGAGCATTTTTAACACGATTAATATTAATTTCATTTCGATTACTAAAAATATGGCGAGTAAATATTTGATTTATATTTTCTAATATACCATTTAATTCTTTGTATCTTTCAAATTCTTTATATGATGGAGTTGTTTCACAAATACGACAAAATTTAAGAGCATTTTCAATTTCTGTTTTAGTATATATTGGGTTTGACTCGAAAGTATATAATATTTCCATTACTTTATCTAATGGTATTGAAGAAATTCTTTCATAAGCACTAGCTCCTTGATTATAATTACTCATTAAATAATTATGGGCATTATATACATTTTCAGTTTCGGTTGCTTTTCTTTCGAGTGTGCTAATATATTCATTTAGTTTAGCAATAAAATTAATCATTACATTATTAGGTGAATCCATTATCTCGCCCTCTTTTCTGTTTCGGGAGCTTTAGTTAAAGTACTACTAGTAGTTAATTCGTCATAAAGTTTAGAAATAGCTGAATATAAACGAATACTTAAATTATTAGTTAATTGAAGTTTAACTAAACGGGAATATATTTCATCGATAACACTAGGGTCAAAGCTGGCAACTTGAAGCAATTTACATAAATTTAAATACTCTTCATATGCAGAAGGATCAACTGATTCTAGGTTACTTAATTCGATTTTTAAACGAGCTAATTCTAATTCAGCTCTTTTTTTACGAGATACTTTGTTAGTAAAAATGGTATTTTCATATTCATCTAATTGTTCTTTAGTAAAATTATCCTTATAGATATGAATCTTTTTGATTAAATTATCTTTTGTGTTAATATTATCAGAACTCATTATTTGCACTTCCCTACTATTTTTAATTATACTAAATAACTAAACTTGCTTCAATAACGATTATGTTAATTACAATAAAAAATCAGATTATTAAATCTGATTAATTGTTAATAATTTCTTTTATAATTTTATAGTATGTGGATAATTCATCGATGGTAAATTTACAATTTGCTGGTGAGGGACTAGGAAGAAGAATAGCTTTGATATTAGTCTTTGGATAGCAATATTTATTGTATAAATCATAAGCTTTTTTACCAGTTGTAAATACTGTTTTAATTTGCGAATCACGAAGGATTTTAGAAAAGTTATTAGGAACAGGATTTTTTATTGAACTATCACTAGAATCTTTGATATCACAACTTTTTAGGACATCATATAAAGCGATATTATGATTTAATAAAAAATTTGTTTTAGCTTCTTTGTTATCCTCAATCTGTTCGTTAAAAACTATAGATAAAACTTGCCAAAATCTATTTTGAGGATGACCATAATAAAAGGATACTTCTCGTGATTTTACAGAAGGCATTGTTCCTAAGATTAATACTTTAGATTCGCTATTATAGATAGGATCTAATGGATGTGTTATGTGCATTATCTTTTTACTAACCTCTTTATTTTTCTTAAGGTATGATAGATTTTATCTTGAGGGCTTAGACTTAATTCAAAAGATCCAACCAATTCTAAGACATAACCACCAAAACCTTTTTTGAATTCATATACACCATAGTCTTTACCATTTTTATCAAAAACATCTTTAATACCGTAGAAATTATATCTTTGAAATTGATGTTCTGCAGCATATTTAATAATTTCCCATTGTAAGCGATATTGACCACAGAAGTTCATATATTCAGCATATGAGCCACTAAATAAATATACTATTTCATCTCCGTATAGCATGAACATTGCAGCTGATAAAGGAATAATATTACCTTTTTCTTTCTTGAGCTTTTTCGTTTCTTCAATTTTCTTTAGATTAGCATCAAGATTTTTCTTCATTTCTTCTTTTTTCTTTTTATTTGATGAAGCATCAGATAAATTAGTTATTTTATCTTCAAATACTTTATTTTCTTCTTCTAAAACCTTAATATATGTGTCACAATTTAAAGAACAAATTTTAAAGGTTACATCGTCTTTAAAACAATCATACATTTCTTCATAGTATTTAAGTGTTTTATCAGCGAATTCTCTTCTTTCACAAGTATCACTAGTTACTTGTTTAAATTCATTTAGTTCAGATTTTTTTAAAGTTTTAATTTCTAGTTGGTATTTAGATATAGTACGATTGATATAGTTTCTAGTATTGCTTTTAAACTCTTTAAATAACTCATCAGGCGTTTTACCATCAATATCTAGACAATAGCACCATTTTACTTGGGCACCATATGGGTTCTCTTTATAACCAAGTTGTTTTAGATTGTTAACAACTTCACGATTATCAACACCTTCAATAATGTTAGCATCTGTATCACGAGATACATTAGGTATGTATGGATCGATAATTAATCTTAGGGCATTTTTTTCTTTTAAGAATTGACTTACTTGTTCAGTCATGTATTTTACTAATTCTTCATCATGATAATCTAAGATAAAACCTTTATAGGCTTCATAGGTTTTCTTACCCATAAAAGTATGGCCAGTTTCAGCAATTAAAGAAGCAGCAATTACTTGTTTATTTTTTTTAACCCCAACTAAATAGACTTTAAGGCCATCTTTTTCGATTTTTTCCTTCATCATTGTTGTTTGAAAAAAATTCTTTTCAGGTCGAGAGTTAACAAAAGACATAAATTCGATATCATTAAGTTCGCAAAATTTCATATTATCACCTGTTCTATTTTTTAATAGTACGATATATTTTTAAAAGAAATGGTAGGATAGCATACCAAAGAGGTTTGTTGACTAAATCAAATTCACCAATAAATTCGATAAATGTATCACCATATTTCTTTTTATAGGCATGCAAGCCACCTAAATTCTTATATTTAGTATTTGGATCACCTACAGTGCCATATAAATCTAAGAAACGATACTTATGTTCAAAACAATATTTAATTGTTTCATAATATATTCGATTAACAGCAAATAAATCTTCCCCTAGTTTGTTATTTCCTATATACATTGTCCACATTTGATTATTGGCAATACCATTTATTAGAGAACAGATAACCATATCTCCTTTTTCTTTGTATGGTTCAAACATGGTAAGTTCTTTTTCTAAACGAGTTTTTTTATCTAATGCATCAGGTTTTTGTTTTTTCGTAATTAAATTGTTTTTAAAATCATCATTAATTTTATCTAAAGCTTCTTTAGTATCCTTGTATAACTTTTTACCATTAACAGTAACATCAAATACTAAGAGATTACCATCTTCTTTGCCATATTTATATAGTGCTTGATAGAATTCATCAGAGTATTGAACAAAATTGTCTTTAGCAGCGTTAGATTTGTTTAATTCAAAGAAATTTTTAACATCACTATCAAAGTTAATTTTTAAATTATAAGAGTAACTACGATGAACTGTTTGCATAAATGTTTTAAAGATACTTTTTTCAATGTCTTCCATACTATCATATTGTTCAAAATATCTTCTAAAGGTATATCTTGGTTCATTGTTTTCATATAATTTAACAAAACCTTTATGTTTGTAACCTAAACTTATTAAATTATTAAAAATATCTATATTACTTTTACCATTAGGAACTGGGTTGCCATCCTTATCAATTTCTTGATACATTATTTCGGGATTTATTTTAACGTAAATTCCATTCGTTCTTTTTAAATATTTTTTCATTTCTTCAGTAAATGTTTTAACTAAGGCTGTATCTTTAAAATCAATTAGATAACCACGTGAGCAGTAGTAATAACATAAACCAAAAGGCATACTTTTCTTAAGGAGTAAAGCCGCAGCAACAAGTTCATTTTTATCATTTTTTAAACCGACATAGCATGGTGTTTTGCCACGTGTATCTTTGATGGCTTCACCCCAAGCGTAAGATTGTAAAAAATGACTATAAGGAAATTTATTAAAGAAAGACATATATTCTTTTTTAGTTAAGTTATCAACAAATTTCATGAGATTATTCCTTTCTGTAACTATTATAAATCGAAATATTCTTTAGGACCCATTAAAGAAACGTTATCTTCAGCATCTAAGAACATAGCCATATAGAAGGATAGATTACTATAATCACCTTCAAAGTCTTCATTACCAGCTGGAGTAACACATGTATTAGTGTTATCTAGACAGTTATAATCTATTTGAATTAAATAACTATCGGCATATGTTTCGCCTCTAAATTTATATTTACCATGATTTTCAAGAAGTTTAATAGTAAAATGGTGTAAGTTATCAGCAACTAGTAAGTTATTATTTCTTAAATATTCTTGAACTTTTGGAGTATATTGTTCTACTAGTTCATTATAGTAAGCACCTGATTCTTTAAATGGTACAACATCATATATTTCATTAAACTTATTAAATCTAACATATAGTTTAATATTATATGGATCATTATATTCTTTAGCTGTTTTAAAGCAACTACTATTATTACCATTACAAGAGAATGAAATAGTGGCTAGGTAATCTGAACCTTCTTCTTCATTTTCTTCATCAAACATGACATCAATAACAGTAAAATCTTTTAATTTACTACGATTTAAAGTTTTATTATCAGCTGAATAATTAACTAATTTTTCATATAAGACATTAGCGAAAGTATTTTCATCAAACTCTTCACATGACTTATATAATACAGAGCCAACATATCTTTGACCATTATTACAATATAATACTTTATAGCCTAACCCACTAAATAAAGTACCTCTTTCAACTTTTTTACTAGTTGCAAAGATTGGTTTACCACCAAGTTTAGTTACACGTAGGAAGTCACCTAATACAAAGCTTAAACAACCTAAAACAATAATCGCAAATATTGTAATATTACGATGTTTTTTTCTTAAACGTTCATATTCTTCACGGACAGCTTCCTTATTATTGACATCAACACCATAGAAATAATTAGGTGTTTGTTCATGGGATTTTTTATTTATAACATTCATACTAGCACCTCTAAAATAATTATATCATCTAAATATATCATTTAAAGAAAAAAGATAAATATACGCATATTTATCTTTACAATAACCTAGTTACGATCATTATATGCATTTAATAATCTTATTAAATCTAATAATGAAGATAAAACAGCAGCAACATAAGTCAAAGCAGCAGCGGTTAAAACTTTTTTACTACCGGCACGTTCGCTTTCAGTAACTAAATTGTATTTTTTTAGTAATTCTAATGCACGACTACTAGCATTGAATTCTACTGGTAAAGTTACTATTTGGAATATTAAACCAAAAATGATAATAGCAACACCAAGTAGTAACATATCAAATAGTTGTAAGAAGATACTAATGAAGAATAAGATATAAGCAATTGATGTACCAAAATTAACAATTGGATACAGAGCTGATCTAAACTTCATCCATGCATAGCCTTCTTTATCCTGAATAGCATGACCACATTCATGAGCAGCAACGGCAGCAGCAGCTACGGTATCACCATGGAAAATCTCTGATGATAGTCTGACAACTTTTTGTTTAGGATCATAATGATCAGTTAAATTACCTTTAACTTCAACAATATACATATTACTTAACCCATTTTCATCAAGAATCTTACGAGCAACATCAAAACCAGTTAATTGCTTACCATTTTTGACTTTTTTATATTTACTATAAGTCATATTAATGTTGATACTAGCAATTATTGGAAGAACCAATGCTAATAAAAATAAAATTATATTATCCATTTATACACCTCTAAATAATATTTTTTGCTACTAATTCGGCTCTTAATTTGTCAGCATTAGCGAAATCTTTATTTTGACGATATTGATTCCACTCATTATATAGTTTAATATCTTCAGCACTAAATTTTGGTAATTCATATTTTAAACCTAAGATATGGTTTATTAGATTTATTTTATCATATGCTGATGATACATCACCGTTATTTCTTAAAGCATTATTTAATTCTTTAACTAAGTCAGTTAGATAAGTAATAAGATTAGGTGTATTAAAATCATAATCCATTATTTCATTTATCTTTTCATCTTTAGTTATTTTACCAACTTCAATATTTTCAGTTTGAATCTTTAGATTAGCTTGCTTTAAAACATCAGAGATTTTCTTATCAATGACATTAGCTTCATTAAATAAGTCATCAGTAAAGTTTAAAGGCAAACGATAATGAGTTTTAAATAAAGCTATTTTAATGGCATTAGCACTATGTTCTTTAATAAAGTCTTTAGCTAGAATAAAGTTACCTAGTGATTTACTCATCTTTTCGCCATCTAAATTAATATGACCATTATGCATCCAGTAATTAGCAAGATGATTATTATTTAGTGCCATACTTTGAGCTATTTCATTTTCATGATGTGGAAATTTCAAATCAACTCCACCACCATGAATATCTATTTTGTCTCCAAATAAACTATTTATCATAACAACACATTCAGTATGCCATCCTGGGATACCTTTACCCCAAGGTGAATCGAATTGTTCACCTTCGGTTGTCTTACGCCATAGTGCGAAATCTAATGGGCTTTCTTTTTTCTCATCAACTTCAACACGTGCACCTGAGATTAGTTCATCAATATCTTGATTAGATAAAATACCATAATCTTTTATTTTATTTACTCTAAAATAAACATCACCATCAACGACATATGCCATATCTTTTTCAATTAACTTAGTAATAAAAGCAAAAATATGGTCCATATGTTCTATAACACGAGGGCGATAATCAATAGTGGAACAGTTATAAGACTCCAAATCATTTAAGTAAGCTTTAATAAATTTATCAGCCACTTCTCTTTCAGTAATACCTAATTCTTTAGCAGCAGTAATTATTTTAGGATTAACATCAGTAAAATTAGAAGCATAAGTAACATGATAACCTAAATACTTGAAGTAGTTAAATACCATATCAAAAGTCATTACAGGACGCATGTTACCAATATGAACATAGTTATAAACAGTTGGTCCACAGACATACATGGTAACCTGACCTTCTTTAATAGGTACAAATTCTTCTACCTTATCTGTTAAAGTATTATAAATCTTCATAACATTTCCACCTTTCATTAATATTAGTGCTTTTATTTTAACACATTTAAGTAAATAAAAAAATACTAACTATTAGTATTTATTTCATTATATAATGCTTCAATATCGATATTTTTACTTAAAAGAATATTATAAGTAATACTATCATCATTACTTAAGATATCTAAAATACTTTCTTTTATTGTTTTATTATTATTTTTTATTTGTCTTAATAGAGGCGTATATATAATATATGAACTTGCTTTATATGATACGCCAGTTAATTCAATAACATATTTTTTAAAATCGTTATATGATAGTAATTTAGTAGGATATTTATTTAAATAAGCAAGAAATAAGTGTTCTGTACCAACATACGGTTGTTTTAAAGTAATCATTTCTGTTTCAGCTAATGCGAATAGTTCTTTCATTTTTGTCACCTAATAAATTATATGCAAAGAAATAAAAAAAAGAAGTATAAAACTTC
This sequence comes from uncultured Bacilli bacterium, assembly GCA_947626095.1. GTDB lineage: Bacteria > Bacillota_I > Bacilli_A > RF39 > UBA660 > Coprovivens. The sequence continues at coordinate 2,855 of CANQQV010000017.1, read as the reverse complement.
TTTAAAATAATTATTTAACTAATATTGCTAAAGCAAGTATAATGAATACTACAATAATTAATGATAAAACGAATTTCCAAATATATTGTAGCCATTTAACATATGGTATGTCTGCATAAGTTAAAGCCATTAATAATATGAAACTTGTAGGAACAAAGACAGCAGCTATAGCAGCTCCTAAATGCCAAATAAGGGTAGCTGAAGCTAAATCATCCATATAAGTTACAATTAAGTATTGGCTGAAAGCATTACCAAAGGTTGGAAAATCAATACAGAAGACATACGCTATCATTGCAATAAAGGTTAAAGCGAAAATATTAAATGTTCCTTTACCAAATAAGGCATTAATAAAAGTAATTGGCCATGGACATGTACCTAATAGGATAACTAGGACATAGCATAAACCATAAATAAAGGCGACCTTACCAATATTTTTTAAACCTGAACCAAAATTTTTAATAAATTCGTCTATGGACATCTTACTAGTTATAGCAAAGATAATCGTTAATATCACGAAAACGAAAATAGCGAATATTAATTCTGCTTGTTCACCAAAACCATCAATAGATTGACCTAATAAAGAAGATAAGATTGGAATATTATCAACTGTAGCGAATGTTATAAATTTATTATGTAATTCAGTAAAGAATGTAATATTAAAACTTGTTTTCCAATCTATATAAGCCAACATAGTTATTATAATGGCAATTATAGATAGTACTATATATGGCCATAATTTAATTTTTTTCCTTTTAGTTAATTTACTTTCATCTAATTCTTCTGGACAAAAGATATCATATTTCCCACCATTAGCTGATCTTTTATACTTATTCATATATATAATAGCAAATAAGTTAAATAAGATATATGCAGCAGCAAAAATACCTATTCTTAATGGTAATAACATAGAAACTTTTGATGGTAATGTATCTAGAAGACTATTAATACTTTCCATACCATAGGTACCAACAGTAAGACCTATCGTACCAATAAATATACCACCAAAGGCTGCACTAATAGCTGTTAGTTTTTTGCATCCATTTCTCAAGAATACAGAAACAATAAATGGAATGACACAGAATAATGCTAATATTTGACTAGATATTGAAGTATATATACCCATTAGTAAAGTTATTACTAACATAGCTATAGCTTCTTTACCTTTAATTAGAGCAGCTGTTTTATCTACTAATTTACGATATGCTTTTGTTTTACTTAAAACACCATAACAACCACCAATAGTTAATATATAAGCTACACTCATCATAACAGCTTGATTAGTAAATGTAACATAAATATTATATAAAATATCATATATTCCTAATCTTATGATACCCTCGTCAGAAAAGACTCCTCCTTTATAGTATCCACAAGAAATAAACCAAGATAAAACAACCATAAACAAAATTGCTATGCTAATGATTATTATCTTGTCACTTTTCTTCTTCATTTTTATAACCTCCCATATAAAAATTATATCATAAAACAATATATATAAGCATAAAAATGGGACTTTAGAGAGATAAAAAAGAAATATTATATTAGTTATTTCTTAATTTTCTAACAGAAACAACACTTGCACCGATTGCACTTAATGCTAATCCCATATATACAAGACCTGCATCATATGTGTTTGGAGCTTGTTCTTCTGGCTTAGCAGCTGGTTTCTTATTATCTTCTGCTTTTGATGGATTTACTGTTACTATACCATTTTCAGTTGTAGTTGTTGCATTTCCAACTAAAATTGCTGTTGCAGCGGCAGCTCTTGTCCAAGTATCTGTTTTAGCATTAGTTTGAACATCTCCAACAATTGAACCAGTAAATGATCCACCACTTATCATTTTAGCATGGTTTGCTAAGAATGTTTGTGATGCAATTTTAATTGCTGGTAATTGTTTTTGGTCTTTGTCTTTTCCAGAAGTGAATGTTCCGCCAGTAATACTATAAGTACCAGTTTCTTCACCTGTTCCACTACCAAAGTATACGCTGTAACTTTCTGTTGCTTTTGCAGTAATAGTACCACTTGAGATATTTAATGTTGTAGTATGTTCTGCATCTGGTTTTGTTACAACAATAGCATGTCCACCATTAGCTATTAAGTTACCACCTTTAACATTTAATGTTCCATTTTTAACTTCGAATACTGATTTATTAGATTCATAAGTTCCACCTAAAACATTAACAGTTGAAGCACCAGCATCTACTGCTACTAAATAACTAGTATTTTGTAAATTAGTAGCTTTAACATTAGCGTTTAAGTTAACTGTTAGGTTTTCGTCTTTGCCATTAGGACAACTAACAATTTCATTTTGAACAGTCCATGTTCCATTAACATTAACAACAGTTGTATTTGTTGCATCGTTAACTATAATAGCAGGAACACTACTAAATGTAGCATTAACCTTAACATCATTAGCAATTGTTAAAGTAGAAGCTTTTTCGCTTGAATCTACTGCTAATTGACCAACACCTGATGTTAAATCAATAGTACCATTTTTGATTGTTACATTAGCACCTTTAACTGTAACATTACCAGCACCATTATTCCATGTAGTTGGTGTAAGTTTATGACTATTTAAATTAATAGTAATATCCTTAGTAATAGTTACAGGTCCACCTAAAACCATATCTTTTAAAAGAACTAATTCACCAGTTTCATTTTCTTCTAATGATTTTAATGCGTTAGTGACATTATTACCACAAGTGTATGTTCCATTGCCATGATCTATATATAAAGAATTATTAGAACATCTACTAGGGCTGTCTACAGTACTTTCAGCACTAACAGTAACTACTGATAGTAATATTGCACATACTTCGTTTTCTTAAATCAATAATTAGTTATTTCTTAATTT
>CANQQV010000016.1 GCA_947626095.1 uncultured Bacilli bacterium | reverse complement strand
TTATTTAATCCAAGTATTATGGCTTTATTTAATTCAAATATAAGTAATACACTTACAGTTGATATTGTAAAAACAGCATTAGTTTTAGGAATATGCTTATATATCATTTTAATTGGTATCTATTATTTCATAGATATAAAAATATTCAAGAAAGGTGTAAATGTGGATTAAACAAATATAATAAGTGCAAATTACAATTTGTATGAGTCAAATAAATAGTAATTTGTAAGAATAAAAATACTTACAAAAAAATTTAAATTATGTTATATTTAACAAGTAATACATTTGACACATGTAGTGCTATGCACATAAATCTGATTACAGAAATGTATTTAGAAAATGTGATAGTGCCATATGTGTTTTTTATTGCCAAAAAGGAGGTGAATTAAATGCCTACAAATAAAAAAGAAAGAGCATTGTTTGCTTTAATTACTGTAATTATTACCGTTCATGCATATGTCTTTTATAGTTTATATGTTGTAAATGGAACAACACTTATGAATTTAACAGGTGCTAATAGTGTACTAAATGCTATTAATAAACTTGGTGGAGTTTATATGTTTGGTCGTTATTTACCTATATGGGCAGTTGTTTTAGTAGAATTTTGTTTTGCCTATTTAGCAGAAATGTTAATAGGTCAACCTTTTTCATTTAAAATGGCATGTAAAAACTTTAATATCAAAAAAACTGATCCAGTTCATTTTGAAACAGCAGTAATATGTGCTACAGTAGGAATAATGGTACCTGTAATGAGTTTTATAGCAGCGTTTTTATATTATCCTTATTATATGGGATTTAATATATTTACTTTGTTAGCTAATTGGTTAAAATTGATTTGTTTTAATTTCCCATTTGCTTATTTCTCTCAATTATTCTTTATTCAACCTTTTGTTAGACAAACATTTAAATTAATCTTTAAAAGAAAATAAAAAAATACAATTTGTATGAGCAAACTCCACATGAGATTTGCTTTTTATATGACTAAAAATAAATTTTTGAAACTTTTTCAAAAAAAGTTGGGATAATTGTATTGTAGGTGATGAATATGGCTAGCGATACTTACCTATATAAATTTAATAATATATATGATAAAACTTATTTAGATTTACTTAAATATGTAATTATAAAATGTCATAATATAAATGATGCTAATGATATTATTCAAGAAACATATTTAGAATTATGGAACATTATAAATAAAAAAGAATTATCAAATGATAACATTAAAAGCTATCTTATAGGTATTGCTAATAACAAAATCAAAAAACATTATACTTTACTACAAAAAATAAAGACTATATCTATCTTTGAAAAAAATGATAAAGATATAGAGTTAATTGATCTTTTAGAAGATAAAATTAATATTGAAAATATAGTTATTCAAAAAGATAATTGGCTTACTATATGGCAATTTATTAAAAGTAAAAAGAATCAAGATATTCCTAAAGTATTTTATTTGTATTATAAACTAGAGTTATCTATTAAAGAAATAGCTAAAGAATTAAATGTAAGTGAATCATATATAAAAAATTTAATTTATAGGACATTAAAAGAATTGCAAAAAAAATTTGGAGATGGGGGTATTTCTAATGACTAACAAAGAAAAATTAAAAAAAGCAATAGAACAAGATATTAACCCAACAAATAATTATAATGAAATAATTAAGAAAATAGAGAAGGAAGACAAAATGAAAAAGGAAAATAATTTATTAAAATGGTCTTTAGTACCAATATGTTTAATAGTTGTTATAAGTGGAATTATCTTTTTAAATTATAAAAATGATAATAATGACTTACTTGAAAATAAACCATATATCGATAAAGAAAACAATATAACTTTAAATATCAATGATTTAGCAAAAGTAGGTATGACAAAATTAGATGCTGATGTCAAAACTGTTAGTGGTGTTAACATACCTTATCCTTTTAAAGTAAATGAAAATCAAAATGAAGAATGGTTTATTATTCCTCGTGATTTAACTCAAACTAAAAATTATATTGTTTATGTTAAAAAAGATAAAGATAGTAAAGAATATGATACAGTAGCTAATTATATAATGCTTATTACTGATGGTAATGAAAGAAGTATTGAAGTTAAATATTCAGAAGAACAAGAACCATTAAGAGATTATTATTTTAGTGAAGAAGATAGTAAAATAACAACAATAAATAATATAGATTTAAAAATATATAAATATGAAAATAGTTTTTATACTACATTCAGTTATAATGGTTATTATTTTGATATTGAAACTTCTAATATAACAGAACAAGAATTTTCTAATTATTTAGTATCAATTTTAAAATAAAATTATATTTTAGATGAAATAAGTTAAATTTATAACTTATTTTATTTTTGTATTGACTTAAAGTTAACTTTAACTTGTATAATTATAATGAGAGGAGGATTATATGTCATATTCTATTAAAGAAGTTGCTGATATGATGAATGTTGCACCATCAACTTTACGATATTATGATTCAATGGGCTTACTTCCAAATGTTAAAAAAGTTAATGGACGAAGAGTTTTTGAAGATAAAGACTTTAAATGGTTAAGAGTTTTAAATTGTTTGAAAAATATTAATATGCCTATTTCTAAAATTAAAGAGTATGTCGACTTAGCAGAAGAGGGAGATAGTACTTTAAAAGAAAGATATAATATGATTTTAGAGCAGAAGCAAGCTATAGAAAAAGAATTAAAAAAATTAAAAGATTGTTATAAAGAATTAGAATATAAGGAATGGTATTATAAAACAGCTATTAAAGCAGGAACTGAAAAAATAGTTGAAAATATTACATCAACTCTTCCTACTTTAGAAATAGATAAAATACCCAAAAATGAAAGGAAAGATGAAAAATGAAAGAAGAATTAAATTTAGTTGAAGAATGGGATAAAACATTCCCTAAAAGTGATAAGGTTAATCATAAGAAAGTAACTTTTCATAATCGTTATGGAATAACACTTGTTGCTGATATGTATGTGCCTAAAAATTATGAAGGTAAATTAGCAGCAATTAGTGTATGTGGACCTTTTGGAGCAGTAAAAGAACAAGCAAGTGGCTTATATGCCCAAGAACTTGCTGAAAGAGGATTTTTAACAATCGCCTTTGATCCATCATTTACTGGAGAATCAGGAGGAACACCAAGATATATGGCTAGTCCTGATATAAATACCGAAGATTATCAAGCATCTATCGACTTCCTATCAACACTTCCTAATGTAGATCCTGAAAGGATTGGTATTGTTGGTATTTGTGGTTGGGGTGGAATGGCCTTAAATGTTGCAGCTCTTGATACAAGAATTAAAGCCTCAGTTATTTCTACTATGTATGATATGTCAAGAGTTAATGCTAATGGTTATTTTGATGAGAGTGATAATGAAAATGCCAGATATGGAATGAAAAAAAATCTTAATGCCCAAAGAATAGTTGATTATGAAAATGGTAGTTATGAACTTGGTGGAGGATGCTTAGATTTACCTGTACCAGATGATGCACCATTCTATGTTAAAGATTATAGTGAATATTATAAAGGTAGAGCATATCATAAAAGAAGTTTAAATTCTAATGGTGGATGGAATAAAATAGGATGTATGTCTTTTATAAATTAACCAATTTTACAATATAGTAATGAAATTAGAAGTGCTGTTCTAATGATTCATGGCGAAAAAGCTCATTCTTGTTATTTTAGTAAAGATGCTTATAAAAATATGACCACAAATAGTAATTATACTGATAATAAAGAACTAATGATAATTCCTAATGCTGTTCATACTGATTTATATGATAATAAAGATATAATTCCATTTGATAAAATAGAAAAGTTTTTTAAAGATAATCTAAAATGAGAAAGAAAATAATATTTATAATTCTTGCTATCATACTCATTTTAATTATAGGATTTGGAATATTCTTTTTATTAAATGGTAAAGAAAAACAAAAGGAGAATGAAAAGATAGTGAATGAAAATATAATAACTGAATTAGAAAATGCAGAAAATGTTGCTAATTTTAACTTTGAAACCAAATCAGTAAAACTTAATAGTGGCTATGAAATGCCAATAAACGGACTTGGTACATATAGTTTAACTGGTGATACTTGTTATAATGCTGTGTCTAGTGCTTTAGCTTCAGGTGTTCGTTTAATTGATACTGCTTATATGTATGATAACGAAGAAGAAATAGGAAAGGCAATTAGAGATTCAGGAATACCTAGAGAAGAAATATTTGTAATAACAAAAATATATCCTACACAATATAATAATCCTAAAGAAGCCATAGAACTTGCTTTAAAGAAGTTAGATATTGGTTATATTGATATGATGCTTTTACACCATCCAGGTACGAATGATGTTAATGCCTATAAAGAGATGGAAAAATACGTTGAAAGTGGTAAGATTCATTCTTTAGGGCTTTCTAATTGGTATGTTGAAGAATTAAATGATTTTCTTCCCAAAATAAATATTATTCCTGCTCTTGTGCAAAATGAAATTCATCCATTTTATCAAGAAAATGATGTTATACCATTTATTCAAAACTTAGGTATTGTCGTTCAAGGTTGGTATCCATTTGGTGGAAGAGGTCATACTAGTGAACTATTAAATAATGAAACAATTGTTGAAATAGCTAATAATCATAATGTATCAGCAGCCCAAGTAATCCTTCGTTGGAATTTACAAAAAGGTGTAGTAGTAATTCCTGGTTCATCTAATCCAGAACACATTAAAGAAAATACGGATATTTATGGATTTGAATTAACAGAAGAAGAAATGCAAAAAATAAATTCTTTAGATAGAAATGAAAAACATGATTGGTATTAAAAATAGGAGGTTATAATATTATGAATAAAAAAATAATAGCTTTAATTGTTGCAATAGTAGTAATTGCAGTAGGGGTTGGATTTTGGTTTATAAATTCTAATAAAGAAGAATCTTCGACTAATTCAAATACAAATCCAGCTGAAAATCAAAATAGTAATGAACAACAAGAAGAAAATACAAAAGATAATGACAACGGGACGACTAACGATAAAAAGGTTGCTATCATTTATTTCTCCGCAACAGGTACAACTAAAAAAGTTGCAGGATATATCAAAAATGCAACAAATGGTGATTTAATTGAAATAGTACCAAAAGAAAAATACACTGATAGTGATTTAAATTATGGAAATGATAATTCTAGAGTTAATAAAGAACAAAATGATTCTAAAGCACGACCTGCAATATCTAATAACATAAATACTGATTCTTATGATGTTATTTATTTAGGTTATCCAATTTGGTGGGGAGATGTTCCAAAAATCATCTTAACATTCTTAGATAATCACAATTTAGATGGTAAAACAATTATTCCATTTTGTACATCTGGAAGTACTGGAATAAGTGGAAGTTTAAGTACTTTAAAAAATTATAATAAAAATGTTAATTGGATAGATGGTAAAAGATTTTCATCTAGTGCTACTGAAGATGAAGTAAAAAATTGGGTTAATGGATTAAAATATTAAGGAGGAATGAATTTATGAGTAAGATTTTAGTAAGTTATTTTTCAGCTAGTGGTGTAACAAAAGGAGTAGCAAGTAAAATTACTGATATTACAGGTGGTGATTTATTTGAAATTGAACCAGTAAATAAATATACAAGTGAAGATTTAGATTGGACTAATAAACAAAGTAGATCATCAGTTGAAATGAGTAATCCATCATCAAGACCAGAAGTAAAAAATAAAGTTTCTAATTTAAATGATTATGATACTATTTTAATTGGTTTTCCTGTCTGGTGGGATTTAGCTCCAACAATCATCAATACATTTATTGAAGAAAACAATCTTGAAAATAAAAAGATTTATGTCTTTGCTACATCAGGTGGAACAAGTGTAAATAATAGCTTTAATACTTTAAAAAATACATATAGTAATCTTAACTTTATAAGTGCTAAAAGATTATCAAGTAGTGTATCAGATAGTGATATAATAGATTGGATAATATAGGGAATTAAAAAGTATAGAGAAGGAGAATGAATAATGAAAAAACAAACAGCTGGTAGAGAACAATTAGGTAATATAGCCCCTTTGTTTGCTGAATTAAATGATGATGTACTATTTGGGGAGGTATGGAGTAGAGAGGATAAGTTATCCCCAAGAGATAGAAGTTTAATAACTATCTCAGCTTTATTTGCTCAAGGATTATATCCCCAATTAAAAGCTCATTTAGTAATGGGAAAAGAACATGGGCTTACCAAAGAAGAAGTTGTTGAAACAGTAACTCAATTAGCTTTTTACTGTGGCTGGCCTAAAGCATGGAGTACATTTCCTTTAATAGAGGAAGTATATGGAAGTGATAAAAATGAATAAAGAAGAATTTGATAAATTAAATGTTTTTGGCCTAGGGAATCCTAACGATGCTTATGCTAAGTATTTTACAGGTAATAGTTATTTAAATCCTATTGCCAAGACTGAAAACGGTATTAGTTTTGCTAATGTAACATTTGAACCAGGTTGTCGTAATAATTGGCATATTCATCATGCTAAATCAGGTGGAGGACAAGTCTTAATTTGTACAGCGGGATATGGATACTACCAAGAAGAAGGTAAGGAAGCCCAAAAATTATCTCCTGGTGATATTGTGGTAATACCAGCTAATGTTAAACATTGGCATGGTGCAAGAAAAGACTCTTGGTTCAGCCATATTGCTGTCGAAGTACCAGGTGAAGAAACATCAAACGAGTGGTTAGAACCTGTAACAGATGAAGAATATAACAAATTAGATAATTAAAAAAATTAGAAAGCAAACCGGTTGTAAGGTTTGTTTTTTTTACAAAAATATCTTTGTATCAAAAATATAACAAAATATATTGACGAACAAATGTTTTAATGATAAAATGTTAATAAGTGATAAGATGGGGGAAAATTTAAATGAAAGAAACTATGAAAATTGAAAAAACAACTAAAACATTTGAAAAAATCAAACATATTGATGAGGAAGGAAACGAATATTGGGAAGCCAGAGAGTTAATGATAGCACTTGAATATAAAAGATGGGATAAATTCAATAATGTTATAGATAATGCTAAAATAGCTTGTGAAAAAAGTAATAATCTTATTGATGACCATTTTTCCCAGGTGGGAAAAATGGTAGAAATCGGTTCAGGAGCAAAAAGAAAACAAGCTGATTATGAGTTATCTAGATATGCTTGTTACTTAATTGTTCAAAATGCAGATCCCAGAAAAGAAAATGTTGCACTTGGGCAAACCTATTTTGCTGTTCAAACAAGAAAGCAAGAAATCTCTGAGTTAGAATATAGTAAATTATCTGAAGATGAAAAGAGATTTTATCAAAGAAAACTAACCAAAAAAGGTAATTATTCTTTAAATATAGCTGCCAAAAATGCTGGTGTCAGAAACTTTGATAAATTTCATAATTCTGGATATAAAGGATTATATAATGGGGAAACGGCTGACGACATTGCTAGAAGAAAAGGTTTAAGATATCGAGAAGATATATTAGATAATATGGGTAGTGAAGAACTTGCTGCTAATTTATTTAGAATTACCCAAACAGAGCAAAAATTAAAAAGAGATAATATTAAAACAGAGAATGAAGCTAATAGAACACATTATAAAGTTGGAAGTAAAATAAGAAAAACAATAAAAGAGTTAGGTGGAACAATGCCAGAAGATTTACCAACCCCTAAGAGAAGTCTTAAAGAGTTAGAGAAGGAAAAGCAACGAAGACTTATAGGAAATATTAAGCAATAGATTTGAAAAAATTCTAGTTTCCTACCAAGAAGAAGGCAAAGATTATCCGAAAAGATAATCTTTTTTAATCTTACAAAAATGTAAGGTAAAGAAAAAATCTATGGTAGTATAATAAATATTAGAAAGGAATCTTTCCTATGTACAAAATAATGATTATTGAAGACGATACCTTAATAAGTAATGAATTAAAATCTTTATTAGATAATAGTGGTTATGAATCTTATATTCTAGACAATTATGCCAATGCTCTTGAAGAAATATTACATCTTAAACCTGATTTAATCTTATTAGATATTAATATTCCATACACCAATGGTGAAGTCTTACTGCAAAATTTACGTAAAAAATCTAATATTCCAGTAATTATGGTTACTAGTAAAAATAACTTAACTGATGAAGCGTTATCTATTTCTTATGGTGCTGATGACTACATAACCAAACCTTATAATCCCAATATACTTCTTTTGCGTATTGGGGCTGTCTTAAAAAGAAGTAATAACAATTCTAACATTTTAATATATAAAGATTTAACCGTAAACTTACAAAAAGGTTTATTAAAAAAAGCTGATAAAGAAATAATTCTAACTAAAAATGAAATGATAATTTTTTCATATCTTTTATCTCATCAAAATAAAATTGTTACACGTGATGAATTAATGACAGATTTATGGAATAATGAAGAATTTATTAATGATAATGCTTTAACGGTTAATATCAGTCGTCTAAGAGCTAAATTAAAAGAAATAGGTTATGAAGAGGCGATTGAAACTAGAAAAGGACAGGGGTATATCTTATTATGAAATTTAGTAAATATTTAAAAGATAAACTATATATCTTTCTCATTTTTATTATTTGTTATATGCTTAATCTTCTTATCTTTTTAGCTTTTAAAGTCCCAAAATCCGTTATTATATCTTCATCATTTATTTATCTTATTTTTCTTTTACTTATTATCTTAATTCCTTATTTTCGTAAAAGAAAATTTTATACTGACTTACTAGCTAACATTGAAGTCCTAGATAAGAGTTATTTAGTTTTAGAAACCTTAACTAAACCTGAATTTTATGAAGGAGAACTATTATACCAAGCTTTATATGAAATTAATAAGTCAATGAATGAAAATGTAAGATTAATGGAAGACCATCTCCAAGATTTTAAAGAATATATCGAAATGTGGATTCATGAAGTAAAAATACCTTTATCTTCTTTAGTCTTAATGAGTAACAATCATCAAGAATCATTTGATAAAAAAACTAGATTACAATTAAAAAGGTTAGAAGATTATGTTGATCAAGTCCTTTATTATGCGCGAAGTGAAAATGCCGAAAAAGATTATTTAATCAAAGAAACAAATCTATCTCAAGTTATTAAAAATGTCGGTCTAAAAAATATGGATGACTTATTAGAAAATAAAATTGATTACATAGTAGATAATGTCCAAGTTAAAGTCTTAACTGATTCTAAATGGTTAGAATTTATTTTAAATCAAATAATTAATAATAGTATTAAATATAAAAGAAATATCAATAATTCTTATATCAAGATTTCTGTTCAAGAAGAAAAGGATCGTATAATCTTAACGATTGAAGATAATGGAATAGGTATTAAAGAATCGGATTTAAAACAAGTCTTTGATAAATCATTTACTGGGGAAAATGGTCGAAAAGGTCACTTATCAACCGGAATGGGGTTATACATTGCCAAAAACATGTGTGATAAACTAGGTCATAAAATAAATATCGAATCTACTTACAATAAATATACAAAGGTCTTAATAACTTTTGCTAAAGACCAATTTTATGATGTTTTAAAGTAAACTTACAAAATTGTAATATTCTGTAATATTAAACGAACGACAAAATAGTTTATTTAACTTATTATTGTTACTGAAAGGAGAAAATATATATGGAAAATATTTTAAAAGTTGACAAAATAGAAAAATACTATGGTAGTCGTTCATCTTTAACTAAAGCTATTGATAACTTATCATTTGAAGTCGAAAAGGGTGAATTCATTGCTATTATGGGTGCATCCGGTTCAGGTAAGACAACTCTTTTAAATTGTATTGGAACAATCGATAAAGTAACTGCTGGTCATATCTATGTTGGAGGAGTTGATATTACCAAACTTAAAGGTAATGATCTTAATAAATTTAGAAGAGAAGAGTTGGGTTTTATCTTTCAAGATTTTAATTTATTAGATACCTTAACTGCTTACGAAAATATTGCTCTTGCTTTATCTATTCAAAATATGAGTGTTAAAGAAATTGAAGAAAGAATTAAAAAAGTCGCTAACGAACTTGATATTAAGGATGTCTTAAATAAGTATCCATACCAAATGAGTGGTGGGCAAAAACAACGTGTCGCTTCAGCTCGTGCTATTGTTACTGAACCCAAACTAGTCTTAGCTGATGAACCAACCGGTGCTCTAGACTCTAAATCTTCAAAAATGCTTTTAGAAAAGTTTAATTATTTAGATGAACTAGGTGCAACTATTCTAATGGTTACACATGATGCCTTTACTGCTAGTTATGCTAGAAGAGTAATTTTTATCAAAGATGGTAAAATTTTTAAAGAGATTCGTAAAGGTGATGATTCTCGTAAAGAATTTTTTGATAAGATTATCGATGTTGTAACTTTACTTGGTGGCGATTTAAATGATGCTTTGTAAGTTATCCCTTAAAAATATCAAGAAAAGTATTAAAGACTATGCCATCTACTTTTTTACGCTTATTCTTGGTATTTCTATCTTTTATGTCTTTAATGCCTTAGATAGTCAAACTGTTATGATGGATGTTTTTTCATCAACGGCTGATTTAATTGAACTTATGATGACTATGTTATCAGGTGTCAGTGTCTTTATTTCTTTTATCTTAGGCTTTCTAATTATCTATGCTACAAGATTTTTAATGAAAAGACGAAATAAAGAATTTGGTATTTATCTAACTTTAGGGATGAGTAAAAGAAAAATATCTTTAATCTTATTTTTTGAAACGCTATTTATTGGTATTTTATCTTTAATAGTTGGTTTAGGTATTGGTATACTTCTATCTCAAGTTATGAGTTTAGTTGTCGCTAATATGTTTGAAGCTGATTTAACCAAATTTACTTTTGTCTTTTCTAGCACATCATGTCTTAAGACAATCATCTATTTTAGTATTATGTATCTAATTGTTATGATTTTTAATACGATAAGTGTTAGTAAGTGTAAGTTAATTGATTTACTAAGTGGAGCTAAAGCAAGTGAAACAATAAAGTTAAAAAATCCTTATCTATGTATAATTATTTTTATTATATCTTGTATTATTCTTGGTAAAGCTTATTACATAGTTACGCATGATTTCTTAACCTTACAAGATGTTGAAGATGCTATGGTCCCAATTATTATGGGTGTCGTATCAACTTTCTTTATCTTTTGGTCATTATCCGGTTTAATTTTAAGAATTGTTCAAAGTCTAAAAAAATATTACTATAAAGGTTTAAATAGTTTTACCCTAAGACAATTTTCTAGCAAAATAAATACAACCGTTTTTTCAACGACAATCATCTGTTTAATGTTATTTGTAACTATCTGTTTATTATCATCTTGCTTTACAATGAAAAACTCAATGAATGCCAACATTAAAGAGTTAGCTCCAGCTGATGCTATCTTTACGCAAAATATGAATATGGATAGATACTATGAAAGTTATCGTAAATATGGTTATAACGATTCGCAAATTAAAACTTCTCATTATACCGTTAAAGAAATGTTTGAGTTATTTGACTTTGATATTACTTCTTATTTTAAAGAATATGTTGAAGTTAATACTTATGCTACCCCAGATTTAACAATGAATGATACTTTAGGATCCTTATTAGATGATGTTAAAAAAAGTTTTCCTTTCTTAGCTTACGATACTAAAGAAGAAATAATGAAAATTAGTGATTATAATAAAGCTGCTAAATTTTATGGTATAAAAGAGTATTCTTTAAAAGACGACGAATATATAATCGTTGCTGATTTTGAATCAATGGTTAAAATAAGAAATCTTGCTTTAGCTAATCATGAAAAAATTAATTTATTTGGTCATACCTTAAAACCTAAATATGATTCTTGCCAAGAAGGATTCTTAGAAATGTCTAGTAACCATATTAATACTGGGATTATCTTAGTACCTGACAATGTTATTGATGAAGATTATAAAGTTTATAATCATTTAATTGGTAATTATAAAACAACTGATAAAGATGAAATAACTGAAATCGAAAATAGGATTAATAAATTAGATAATGATGAAAGAACCAATACTTATTTACTTCCTAGTGGTTCAACTAAATTATCGATTAAAGAAGCGACCGTTGGCTTATCAGCAATGGTAACTTTTATCGGTCTATATTTAGGCATTATTTTCTTAATTAGTAGTGCAGCTATCTTAGGATTAAAAGAATTATCTGAAAGTAGTGATAATAAAGAACGTTTTAGAATGATTAGAAAACTAGGTGCTGATGAAAAATTAATTAATAAAGCTTTATTTAGACAAATAGCTATCTTCTTTGCGCTTCCT
This sequence comes from uncultured Bacilli bacterium, assembly GCA_947626095.1. GTDB lineage: Bacteria > Bacillota_I > Bacilli_A > RF39 > UBA660 > Coprovivens. Next base: position 21,226 of record CANQQV010000016.1, on the reverse strand, counting down.
TTACTTTTAGCTTTAATTCATTCTATCTTTGGTATTATGTTTGCTATGCAAATATTAGAAGTCTTTGGTAATGAGGAATTACTACCATCAATTATTATTACGGCTATTATTTTAGTCATTATCTATGGTGGATATTTCTTAATTACTTATTATTCTAGTAAAAATATTATTAAAGAAAGATTATAATAAATATAAATGAGTTATTTTATTTCAATTAAAACGGCTCTTATTATCTTTCCTTTTATTGCTTTACTATTATGGATTCCTTTTATATTACATCAATATCATAAATATGGTTCTATTAATCCTTTTCGTGTTTTAATAGTTTATTCTTTCATTCTTTACTTAATAACTATCTACTTTTTAGTTATACTTCCTTTACCAAATAAGAATGAAGTAGTATATAAACCTAATATGATAAGACTTATGCCTTTTGGTTTTATTAATGACTTATTAAGAGAATCATCATTTAACCTAACACAACCTAATACTTATTTAAAAGCTTTAACTGAACCTTGTTTCTATACTGTTGCTTTTAATTTATTAATGATGATTCCTCTAGGTATGTATTTAAGATATTACTTTAAATGTTCTTTAATAAAAACAATTTTTATAAGTCTTAGTTTAAGTTTATTATTTGAGCTTACGCAAGTTTCTGGCTTATATGGTTTATATAAATATCCATATCGTGTTTTTGATGTTGATGACTTACTAATGAATACCTTAGGTGGAGTAGTCGGTTACTTTATCATGGGTTTAATTGATAATTTCTTACCAACGCGAGACCAAATTGATGAGGAATCAACGAAAAAAGGTGAAGTAGTATCTGGATTTAGAAGAATAACTATCTTTTGTTTAGATTTATTCTTATATAACTTTATCGCTATATTCTTAAGCATCTTTATGCATTATAAATGGTTGTTTCTAATTATCTTTATTATCTATTTTATTCTTTATCCTTTCTGTAGAAAGGGCCAAACTCTTGGTAGTAGGTTTTTAAATGTTAGATTAGAATTTGGTAAATATAGATTACTTAAACTAACACTACGTATTATCTTTTTATTTCTTTATTATTTCGGCAGTGTCAATTTAATGATGTTTTTACTATTTTTAATAGCTAATAATATTAAGTTAAATGCTCTAGAAGAGTATGCCTTACTTATTATAAGTATTGGTGGAATCTTAATCTTTTATTTAACTAATATTATCCTTTTAATAAAGAATAAAGCGATATATTATGATCATTTCTTTCAAGTGAAATATCTTAGTACGATAAAAAAGGGAAGTAGGTGATAGCTTGAAGAAAATATTTATCTTTTTAACTTTAATAGCTCTAGCTTTATGTTCTGGTTGTACCAAAGATGAAGTCTTAGATTTCTATGAAAGAACTAGTGAACAATTTGGTGATTTAGTTTTAACAATTAAAAGTAAATTAAAAGGTAATCGAGATTTTGGTGAAGATCACTATACGGGAACATATGAAGTTGTTTATAAAAAATTTACTGGTGAAGAAGTAGTATTTGGGGGAACAACGATTGATAGAGAAGATGAAAATATTCATATAAAATTGGAAGTTTCTGAATCTAAAGGTGATTTAAAGATTATTTTTAAATTAAAAGAAAAAGAAGAGGTGTTAGCCATAAAAGACGGAAATTACGAATATGATTTCAATGTTAAAGATGGTAGTAATTATTTAATTATTAAAGGTAATAATTACTCCGGTAAAGTAAATATTAAAATAGAGTAGGAGGATTTATGAATTTTATCAAAGAAAAATTACCTATTATTCTTGGCGTTATAATTTTTATTTTATTATGTGGTTTTACTTATTACTATTTATTTGAAAAAGAAATGTATTATTATACGCAAATAGATAATTCCAAAGTAGAAGAATTAGACGCTAAAGAAGATATGAAATATGAATATACCCTTACGATGTATGAAGCAAATGGTCATAAGAAAGAAATAAGTTTTAAAACATCACGTATCTTACGTGAAGAAGCTTTCTTAAAAATAAAATATTATAATATTTTTGGGGTTAATAACTGGCAAGAAGTAAAGTATGAAGAACTACCAGATAAAGTAAAAGAAAAGTATAACGGGTAGATTACTAAAATAATCTATCTTTTCATGTGATATAATTATTATATAAGAGAATAGTTTATATGAGAAATATTTAAATGTAGGTGATTTAATGCGTAAAGATGCTAAAAGGATTAAAGATATTAATGGTATGAGTCAAATTCTAATTGATATTAAACCTAAACGTTCTTTAGGCGAACTTTATATTGATCAACAAATGGATGTTACAGAATTAGTTAAATATATAAGAAATCTTAAAAAAGATGATAATAGTATTACATACTTTCATGCTTTTATGACGCTTTTTGCTAAAGTTATAGCTAATCGTCCTTTACTTAATCGCTTTGTTGCTAACCATCATGTCTATGAACATAATGATATATCTATATCTTACGTTATGAAAGTTGCTTTAAATGATAAATCGCAAGAACTAATGGTTGTAATGCCAGTTAGTGACGATGATAATCTATTTACTATCAGTAAAAAAATAAGTAATAAAGTTAATAATATAAGAGATAAAAAAGATAGTGGAACCGGTGCTAATGATGCCATAAACTTCCTAGGTAAATTGCCTAATTTAATTAGAATTCCTTTAATTAGTTTATTTATGTTCTGTGATCGTCATGGTATCTTACCAACTTCTTTAATTAAAGATAACTTGTATTATAGTAGTATGTTAGTATCTAATGTCGGTAGCTTACATTGTAATGGTATTTATCATAATGTAACGGACTTTGGTACTTGTTCTGGGATTGTAACAATTGGGGAAATAAAAGAAGTTAAAGTAAAAAATGAAACTAAGTATTATTGTGATTTAGGGATTACGATAGATGAACGTATCTCAGATGGTTTTTATTTAATCAAATCTATTCATATGATGCAATATATTCTAAGTAATCCTAAGATGTTAGAAGATAAAGTTAGGGAAGAGGTAGTGCTTCCAGAATAGAGGTGAAAAGATGGAATTAGTACAAGTAGGTAAAAAAACTTATTATTTTAAGAATCCAACTAATATTGGTGTTTATAAAATAAATGATAAGGAAGTTTATTTAATAGATACGGGTAATGACAAGGATGCCGGAAAAAAGATTTTGAAAATGGTTGAAGAACAAGGTTGGCAGGTTAAAGGAATAATTAATACGCATTCGAATGCTGATCATGTTGGCGGTAATAAAGTAATTCAAGATCGTACAAATTGTTCTATTTATACACATGGTATTGAAAAGAGTATTACAGAAAATCCTATTATAGAATCATCTTTCTTATATGGGGCTTATCCATTTAAAGATTTACAAAATAAATTTTTATTAGCTAAAGAATCAGTTGTAACTGAAATTGATGGTAACCTTCCAGAAGGTTTAGAGTATTTTAGTTTAAAAGGTCATTTCTTTGATCAAATTGGTATTAAAACATCAGATAATGTATATTTTTTAGGTGATTCTTTATTTAGTGAAGAGACAATTACTAAGTATCATTTATTTTTTATTTATAATGTAAGAGAATATCTAAATACTTTAGATTTTCTATCAACATTAAATGGTGAGTTATATATTCCATCCCATTGTGAGGCTACTAAAGACATAACGAGTTTAATAAATTTAAATAGACAAAAGATTAATGAAGTTATGGAAAAAATATATAATTTATGTCAAAATGAAATGACTTTTGAAGATATTTTAAAGAATATTTTTGATATTTATAATTTAGTTATGAATTCTAATCAATATGTTTTAATTGGTAGTACGGTGAAAGCTTATTTATCATATCTTTGTGATGAAGGTAAGATAAGTTATTTATTTAAAGATAATAAAATGTATTGGCATCAAGTAAACTGAAAGGTTTACTTTTTTTCTTGTGCAAATGATATAATATATGTCAAGTGATTAGTATGGATGATATAAAAATAAATAAAGAAGAGTTACGTAAGAAGTATTTAGAAGTTCGTAAAGACTTACCTCATAAAGAAGAAAAATCTAAAACTATTATTACTAAGATAATTAAGACTAAGGAATATCAAGAAGCTAGAGTAATTGCTTTATATAAAAGTTTATCTTCAGAAGTTAATTTGGATGACTTAATTAATTATGCAATAGAGCATAATAAAAAGATTGTTTTACCTAAAGTAGAAGGTAGTGATTTATTCTTTTATGTAATAGGTATAGATGAAGAGTTAGTAAAGAGTAATTTTGGTATTTTAGAACCGATTTCTAATCAAGAAAAATTAGTTGATAAAAAGCAAATTGATTTAGTTATTGTTCCTGGCATTTGTTTTGATAAAGAAAGAAATCGTTTAGGTTTTGGTAAAGGCTTTTATGATCGTTATTTAGCTAAATCAAACGTTTATAAAATAGGGGTTGGTTTTAATTGCCAGCTTTTAACTGATGATATCTTACCAGTTAATCAATTTGATATTAAGATGGATAAGGTAATAACAGAGGAGAAAGAATATTAAAAGTAGGTGATTAGATGATTTTAAATGTTAGTGGTCGTACAGATATTGTGGCGTTTTATACTGAATGGTTTATGAAACGCTATCATGAAGGATTTGTTGATGTACGTAATCCATTTAATCCTAAATTAGTTAGTCGCATTAATTTTAGTGATGTTGATGCTATTTTATTTTGTACTAAAAATCCGCTGCCTATTTTAGATTATATAAAAGAAATAAATAAACCAATTATCTTTCATGTTACTTTAACGCCTTATAAAAAAGATATTGAACCAAATGTACCTGATAAAAATGAAATAATTGAAGCAATAAAAAAATTGTCAGTTACTTTAGGTGTTGATAACTTATATATTAGGTATGATCCAATCTTTTTAAGTACTAAATATAATTTAGCTTATCATCAAAAAGCTTTTGCTAAAATGTGTGAATTACTAGATGGTTATGTTAAACATATTATTGTGTCTTTTATAGATGATTATAAAAATGTAAGAAATAATGCAGAGACTTTAAATTATCGATTATTTACGGAAGAAGATTATAAAGGAATAGGGACTTCGTTTAGCAAGTCAGCTAAAGAACATAATATGGCAGTACAAACTTGTTTTGAAGAACGTAATTTAACAGAATATGGTTTTATTGAAGGCGAATGTTTATCGCATGAATTAGCTTATATTTTAACAGGGAAAAAATATAAAAATTGGACAGCTCGTAAGGGACATAAATGTAACTGTGTCCAAATGGTTGATATTGGGGTTTATAATTCTTGTAAACATTTTTGTAAGTATTGCTATGCAAATTATGATGAATTAAAAGTACAAAATAATTATGTTAAGCATAATCCTAATTCTTCTTTATTGGTTGGCGAATTACAAAATGATGATATAATAAAAGTAAGGAAGGATTAATAATGTCTAAGCAATTTGGTATATTTATTGTTGTTTTATTAATTATTGGTATAATAGCTTTATTGGTTGTATTTAATAAAAAGGAAAAAGATGATGCGTTAAAACCAAGTAATCAAGAACAAACAGAAAAGGAAGAAAATAATATGAATTATAATTTGAAAATAACTGTTAATAACGAAGAACTTATTTTAGAGTTAGTTGATAATGAAGCGACAAAAGAATTAATAAATAAATTGAAAGAACAAGACGTGGTTGTTAATGCTTCTGAGTATGGTAATTTTGAAAAGGTAGGAAGTTTGAGTTTTAGTTTACCAACTAGTGATACTAAGATTAAAACAGAGCCAGGGGACTTAATGCTTTATCAAGGAGATCAAGTTACTTTATTTTATAATTCAAATACTTGGAGTTATACTAAGTTAGGTAAAGTAATAAATAAAAATAGAGATGAATTAAAACAAATATTAGGGGCAGATGATGTAATAATGACATTATCTTTAGTTGAAAAATAATAAATAAGGAGGAATGAAAGATGTGTACAGCTGCAACTTATTATACAAAAGATCATTATTTTGGTCGTAATTTAGATTTGGAGTTTTCTTATAAGGAAACTGTTACAGTTACGCCACGTAATTATGAATTTAATTTTAGAAAAGAGGGTAGTCTTAAAACGCATTATGCCTTAATTGGCATGGCTTATGTTGCTAATGATTATCCATTATACTATGATGCAATTAATGAAAAAGGTTTAGGAATGGCCGGACTTAATTTTCCAACTAATGCTTATTATCATGAAGAAATAAAAGGTAAAAATAATATTGCACCATTTGAATTTATCCCTTGGGTTTTATCACAATGTGCTAATATTAGTGAAGCTAAAGACTTATTAAGTAAGATTAATATAGCTAAGATTAATTTTAGTGATGAATTACCAGCATCACCATTACATTGGATTATTGCTGATCAAGAAGCTTCTATAACAGTGGAATCAGTAAAAGACGGTTTAAAAATATATGATAATCCAGTAGGTATTCTAACTAACAATCCAACTTTTGATATTCATATGTTTAATTTAAATAATTATACAAATTTATCTAATGAACAACCAGTTAATACGTTCTCTTCTAAATTAAATTTTGATTTATATAGCAGGGGAATGGGAACTAGAGATTTACCAGGTGGTTTAGATTCGTTATCACGCTTTGTTAAAGCTTCATATACGAAAATGAATTCGTTATCTGGAGATACAGAATCAGAAAGTATTAGTCAATTTTTTCATATTTTAGGTTCTGTTGATCAACAACGTGGTTTAGTTCATATGGGAGAAGGTAAATACGAAATAACTATTTATAGTTCATGTTGTAATATGGATAAAGGTATTTATTACTATACAACTTATGAAAATAGTCAGATAACAGCTGTTGATATGCATCATGAAGATTTAGATAGTAGTACTTTAGTTAATTATGATTTGATTAAAGGACAACAAATTAATTATCAAAATTAATACCAAATAAAAAGCCAAGATTGAGTCTTGGCTTTTTTAATCTATTTCTTTAAAGTGATGAATGATCTTACCAGTTGTAGCATTAATATAGTATTCATAATCATATTTATTATAGTCAAAGTCTATTTCATAAACAGTTTGACCGTATTTATAATCTAATTCAACACTAATATCATAGACATCACTCTTATTTAATTTAGCGTTATTTAAAGCAATACTTAAAGCTTTATCTTTAGAAATATATTTAGTAGTAGTTGTATTGTTGTTATTGTTATTGTCATTATTAGTAGTATTGTTATCTTCTTGGTTATTATCGTCTATGACATTGTTATTGTCTTCGTAATAATCGTCATCATAGTTTTCATTATATGATGGATTATTATTGACTAATTTATCGTCATCTTTAATATCATCTTTAAGAACAACAACTAAAATAATGACAAGTAATAAAACAATAATGCCTAAAAGAGCAGGTATTAGTATTTTATAAAGGTTATTTCCTTTAATTTCTTTTGCTTCTTTAACTTCTTCTTTTTTCTTTACCATAATTTCATATCCTTTAAATTTAATATTTGTAATTATATTATAACATTAATTTTAATATTACATATAAAAACTTAGTTAAGTTTTAAACTTAACTAAGTTTAATTATTATTTACAAGTATAGTCAAACTTTTCTTCTTTTTCTTTAACTTCTTCAAATGATTTTCCTACAAAACTATTTTCCGTATTAGCAGAAATTACCATTTCATTATCTTTTCTGGTGATTTCAAAATCGTCTTCATCAAGCTTAAGGTCATGGTAAACCCTAAATAAGAATGGAGCTTTTGCTTTATACTCTTCATAAAATTCATCATCAATTTTTTCATCTAATTTTATGATGATTGAATCCTTTTCGGGAGCTGATCCTCTTTTTTTATAAGTTATTTCTTTAACGAATTTTATTTCACCATTAGCTAAATTAATAGTGTTTTCACAGGTTAATTTTTTACTACCAATTTTAGTTACGACTAATCCTATTACTACAACTAAGACTAAGGCTAAGACTATACCACCAATACTAGCAACAATACCGAGGATTGCTTTTTTGGTATTACTATTTGTTGGTGATTGTGTATTAGGATTACTACTATTATTCATTCCGTTTTGATTATTATTAGTTTGATTTTCATTTTCAATATTCATAAATTAATACCTCACTTATTATTAAATAAATTATATCATATATGCTTTAAATTTTTATAATTGAATATTATTATATGTAAACAGTAGTAATAAAAACATTTCATTAAATTTACAACAGTTCTTCACATAATTTTCATTTTTGTCTTATAAGATTTAAATAGCAAAAAGGAGAAGTTATCATGTATATTGTTAAAAATGCTTTAAAGTCAATAACGCGTAATAAAGGAAGAAATTTATTAATTGGGATTATAGTTGTGGTTATAGCTTGTGCAGCAACTATTAGTTTAGCGATTATTACTTCGGCGACATCTTTAATTAGTTCATATGAAAATAAATATGATGTAAAAGCAACAATTGGAGTTAATCGTGAACAAATGAGGGACGAAATGCAAATGGATCGTAATGCGCCGGATGCAGAAAAAGAAGATCGTCGAGAAAACATGAATAATATGTTTAATGAAGCTAATAAAATGACTACTCTTGATGTAGAAAATTATGGAGATAGTGAATATGTTAAAGAATATTATTATCAAATAAATGTGGGAGTTAATTCTGAAACTTTAGAAAAAGCTTCAATGGAAATGACAGATGAGAATCCTAATGGTCCAGGAATGCCGAATGGTGGTCGTGGAGGTCGTGAAAATTTTCAAAATATTCAAAGCAGTGATTTTACTTTAATAGGTTATTCATCATTAAAAGCGATGGAAGAATTTATTAATGGGCAGTATAAAATAGTTGATGGTGAAGTATCTGATGATATTAGTAGTCTTTCTTGTATTATTAATACAGAATTGGCTAGTTTAAATGACATAGAAGTAGGGGATGAAATTGTTTTAGTTGATTCGACTGATGAAGATAATAAGATAACCTTAACTGTTACAGGTTTCTTTGATGAAGAGGAAGAAACTGATAGTGCCATGGGTATGTTTACTGGATCTGTTAATAATATTATTACTAATACTAATGTTATTAATAAGTTAAAAGAAAATAATGAAGATCTTTCTCTTTCTTTAACTCCTACTTTTATTTTAACTAGTAAGGATGTTGTAGATAAGTTTAGTGCTGAATTAACTGAAAAAGGTTTAAGTGAATATTTATCTGTTACAACTAACTTAGATGAGATAGAAGGTTCAACGCAAACAGTTAGTAATGTTAAAACATTTGCGACAACTTTTTTAATTATTACGCTATTAATTGGAGCAGTTGTTTTATTTGTTTTAAATATGTTAAATATTCGTGAAAGAAAATATGAAATTGGTGTTTTAAGAACAATTGGTATGAAAAAAAGTTTACTATCTTGTCAATTTATTATCGAATTAGTTATTGTTTCGTTCTTTGGCTTATTAATTGGAGCTGGTATTGGGGCTTTAAGTAGTGTTTCTGTTTCAAATTATTTATTAAAAAATGAACAGAATAATGCTGTAGCAGAGACAAAAAATATTGAACAGAATTTTGGTGGTAAAATGGGTAACCACGATTTTGGTAAACCAAATGGTGTTGTACAAGTTGACGCGATTAAATCAATAGATGCAGCAGTTGATATAAAAGTATTATTAGAATTAATGGGTATCGGTTTATTATTAACTTTAATTAGTTCGACAGCATCTATGATTAGTATTGAAAGGTTCTCACCATTAACTATATTAAAGGAGCGTAGCTAATGAAAAAGAGTAAAGCAATATTAAAGTTAGAAGATGTTAGTTATCGATACGAAGATGCTAAAAAAGATGAATATGTCTTAAAAGATATTAATTATGAATTTGCAAATGGTAAAATATATGCCATTAAAGGTAAGAGTGGAAGTGGTAAGACAACTTTATTATCTTTAATAAGTGGACTAGAAACTAAGTATAAAGGTAAAATATTTTATGAAGATAAAGATTTAAAAACAATTAATCTTGATACTTATCGAAATACTTATATAGGGATTGTTTTTCAAAGTTATAATTTATTACCGCATTTGACGGCGAGTGAAAATATAATTTTATCAATGGATATTAGTAAGGTTAAAGTTCCAAATAAAAAAGAAAAAGCTTTGGATTTGATGAGACAGGTTGGACTTAATGAATCCTTTGCTAATCGAAGAGTTTTAAAATTATCTGGTGGTGAACAACAAAGAATAGCAATTGCGAGAAGTCTATCTTATAATCCACAAATTATTTTGGCTGATGAACCGACAGGTAATTTAGATAAAGAAACAGAAGATGAAATACTTAACATTTTTAAAAATTTAGCACATAAGGAAAATAAGTGTGTTATTATCGTAACTCATTCCAAGAATGTTTGTGATAATGTAGATGTTGTGTATGAACTTAAAACAAAAAAAGAATAATTTTTTCAATTATTCTTTTTATTTACAAGTAAATCCGTCGTCTTCAGCACTTTCTTTAAGTTCATCATAAGATTTTTCGTTAACTTCTTTTTTTATTGTTCCGGTAATTTTAATATCGTCACCATCTTTGGTAATTTTTACATCTTCACCTAAAACATCGTCACTATCAGATGATTCTAGACTATCTTTTATCATGTCGAATTCTTCATCAGAAAAACCGCCATCTTTAGAATATATTATTGTGCTATTAATTGTTGATTCGCCTTTCTTTTTGTATTTGATTTTTTCAATTATTTTCATGTCAATATTACCTAAGCTTTGTGTTTGTTCACAAGTTAGAGTTTTGCTACCGAAATTACCGAAGACTAAAACAACTACAACAATTAGAACTATTACACCAACAACGATACCAATACCAAGCATTGTATTTTTCTTATTTCCATTATTAGTTGGAACTGGAGCATTACCAGGGCCATAATTAGGGAATGGCATTTGAGTGTTATTCATGTTTGGATCCATACCATTATTTGGAACATTATTAAATTGAGTATTATAGCCATTATTCATTGGCATACTTTGATTAAAACCTGGATTAGGTTGCATACCTTGATTCATGCTATTGTAATCTGGGGTTGGATTAGGTTGCATGTTAGGCATTGGTTGTGGTTGAACATTTTGATTAAAAAAGGTTCCGTTATTTAAATTTTGATCTTGGGGCATTCCTTGATTAAAATTGTTTTGATTGTTCATATCGTTGGGATTGTTATTAAAGCCAAATTGATTATTTTCATTATTCATATAAATTACCTCACTTATTATATTTATTATAACACGAATAATATAATAGTCATTAAATATAAATATTTTGGTGTAAATATACTTGTTAAAGTATTAAAGAGTTTTTGGCTTGTCTTTTGGTGGTAAAGAAATTAATAGATTGTTTGTTTGTAATTCCTCTTCAGATTTACTTAAGCTAACGTTACCTTTTAAGAATAATTTTATATATGATGTACCAGGTAATTTGTAAGTAGGTATATCTTTTTTGGGAATATTAGTTTTGGTTTGAAAAAAACTATCACCATAAACTTTAGCATTTTTTTCGTTCATTTCCATGTATCCATGTTTTAAGAAATCTTCAATTAGTTCGTAATCTTCTTTTTTTATGAAATAACCAGGATGAGCAGAGACTAAAACTAAACCATTATAAACAATAAATTTGCTATCCTGACAATTTTCTTTTAAGAAGAATTGTCGATAAGTGGCATCAACAATGTAGTCTTTTATTTGATCTAAGACATTTAATCTTACAATGTTAAAATTATGTCCTTCGATATTTGGTGAGATAGCAGTTTGTGTTGCGTTAGGAAAGGTTTCAACGCCTATACTCTTTAAATAGTAGGTTATAATACTTTGAGCTAAATCACATTTGTATTCAAAGGTTTCATTAAAATCTTTAACGATTTTGCATCTTGTTGTATATACAACAAAGTCTAAAAAATAATTAGCTTCTGCTATGGTTAAAGGAAGTTTGTTTTTAATTTTATTTTCGATTTTATCTAATTCTTCATAATTGATATTAGTCATTATCAAAGGATTAGTTTTTATGATGTATTTCATAAAATCACCATTTTTTAATTTAGCAAAGTTTCTTTAGAAAATCTAGTTAAGTTGTCAAGTTATGTTAAGTAAATAGTAAATTTATTTTTTATTAGTGATATGATATAGGTAAGGATGTGGTTAGATGAAAATAAAATGTGATTTATCAAAAAATTATTTAGCTATTTATAATGAAACTTTGAATGTGGTGCGTCATCGTAAGCAAATAATAAAAAAGGGGAAAGTTAATAAATTGAATTTTTTACCGCATTTATTATGTAATTTTGGTTTTTGGTTTGTGATAGGACTTATTGTTTATTTTGTGATGAAACCTTGTGGTAGTTGTAGTACTTTGTTTTTGTCACTTATTCTTTTCTTTGATTTAATTTATTTAGTTGTAGAATTAATTCGTTTTTTAGCTATTCGTTGTTATCGTTATACTAAATGTTTTAAAGGGGAGTGTCTTTTAGATGAGGATGGCTTAACTAATGATTCATATTATGACATAAAAATAACTTTTAAGTGGTCAAAAATTAAGGCGGTTGTTATTAAAAAATATTCAATAACTATTTTAACTGATACTCCATTTTATTTTTATTTTGATATTGGGTGTGAAGATAATATTCTAAAGTGTGTTAAAAAATATAGTAAAGATACGCAAATTATTAGGTAGGGGATTTTGATGAAAAATATTGTGCTTTGTGGAAGTATGAAAGTAAAAGATGAAATAATTAAAGTAGCTGATCTTTTAAAAGATAAGGGGTTTAATGTTTTATTACCAGTGGAATGTATGGAAGGTAAATCAAAGGAGATTGCTTCGCGTGCGCATTTTAAGCGAATAGCTGATCCTAGTAATGAAATGGTTTTAGTTGTTAATGCGACTAAGAAAGATATTAACAATTATATAGGACCTAATTCTTTTGCGGAGATAGCTTTTGCTTTTTATTTTAATAAAGATGTATATTTATTAAATGATTATTATGAACCTTATTTAGATGAATTAATGGGATGGAAAGTTAAAGTATTAAAAGGGAATTTAGATAATATTAAATAAAGATAACTTAGTTTATCTTTTTTTTAGTCTTGAGAATAAAATTGGTAATTTATGGTATAATAGCAAATGGATGGTGAGAATATGGATAAATTATTAGTAAAATATGCCCAAGTAATTTTAAATACTTGTTTAAAAGTGCAAAAAAATCAACCTTTGTTCATAAGTTATAATGTAGCTAGAAGAGATTTTGCGAGAATTTTAGCTAATGAAGCTTATAAGCTTGGAGTTAAAGATATTTATTTTGATGCCTCTGATCCTTATTTAAAGCATGATGCCTTAATTAATTTAGAGGAAAAGGATTTAAAGAAAACTAGTTTTTGGAATCGTCCAGCTTGGAATGAATATGCGAAAAAGGGTGCAGCTTTTGTTATGTTAGCTTCGGAAACGCCTGGTTTAATGAAGGATGTTGATCCAGATAAGATGAGTGCATTAACAATTTATGGCTTTGAAACAAGAAAAGAGTTTGATGATTTACGTGCTAAATCAATGGTTCCTTGGTGTATTGCAGCGGTGCCAACATTAGAATGGGCGAAGGAAGTATTTCCGAATAGTAAAGATCCTGAAAATGATTTATGGAATAAAATTTTGGAAATATGTGGAATAACTTCAAGTAATCCCGAAAAGTTATGGGATAAAAAAATTGCTTCTTTAGCTACGAGATGTGAAAAACTTAATGCTTATAAATTTAAAACATTAAGATATAAGAATTCTTTAGGTACTGATTTTGAAGTTGATTTACCTAAAAAGCATGTTTGGTGTTCTGGCAAAGAGAAACTAGCTAATAAAAAAGAAGTATTAGTAAATTTTCCAACAGAAGAAGTCTTTACATCACCTGATGCGACAAGTGCAAGAGGGATTGTTTATTCAAGTAAGCCTTTAGCTTATCAAGATAATATTATTGAAGATTTTTATATTAAATTTGAGAAAGGTGTGGCAATAGAATGTCATGCTAAGAAGGGACAGAAGATATTAGAAAATATTATTTCTGGTTGTAAGAATTCTAATCGTTTAGGAGAAGTAGCTTTAGTTGAATATGACTCAGCTATTTCTAAATCAAATATTATTTTTTATGAAACATTATTTGATGAAAATGCTTCTTGTCATTTAGCATTGGGAGATTCATTTCCTGAATGTATAGAGAATGGACCTAAAATGACGAAAAAAGAGTTAAAAGAAAATAATTTAAATGATTGTACTAATCATGTAGATTTTATGATTGGAACAAAAGATTTAGAGATAACCGGTATTACGAAAGATGGTAAAGAAGTATTAATTTTTCAAGAGGGAAATTTTACAAAAGAATTTAAATAGTTGTCAACAAAAGTGTTAATAGACACTGCCTAAAATGGCAAAAAAGAAGTAAGTTTGACTAAATTTTAATTATCAAGTAAAATTATATACATACAAAGGAGAATTTGTATGACGAAAAGAAGACATAAATTACGTCTTAGAAAACAAGTTATTATGTGTATTCCTATTTTATTATTCATAGTTACTGTTGGAATGTTCGTTGTTTTAGATAGAGAAAATATTTTTGCTGTTAGATCTTCTGGTGTTGCCAAAAGAATAACGACGATAACTAGTTCTCCGGCGACGATTGATGATGTGGTTAAATTATCTGAAAGACCTTTCTTTGTCAATTTAAGTAATTTAACAGAAACACGCCAAAAAGATAATACTGTTATCTACTATGCACAAAAGTTTAATTTGGATGCGACTAAAACTTTAGAAATAGCCCATAATCTAACAGATAACTTTAATGATGAAACGTTTAATAAAGATTATATAATAGTACCAGATGAGTATAGAGCTAAAGCCCAAGCTTTTGATAGCTTTGAAGCAGGAGTAATATATTTTGTAAGAGATATATATCGTAATCCAGAAAAGTATGGGACAACTTATGGGGAAATTCGTATTTCTGATGAAGTTGAAACAAGAAGAGTGCTTGTTGATAATGTTATAATGATTGATGGTTTAACAATTTATCAATATCTTGGTAAATTATGTGATATGTTTGGCATTGATAAATCATTAGCTTTAGCTATTAGTTATCATGAAACAGGTATTCATACAAGTAGTTTATTTGTTAATAGTAATAACTTAGGTGGTCAAAAGGGATATGATGGTTGGATGAAGTTTCCAACATTGGAAGCTGGTATTATCGCTTATGTTTTATCTTTAAAAAATATAATTCAATCATATGAAGTAGATATGAGTAGCCCTGATGCAATCCTAATCTTATCTGGGCCATATGTTCATGGAACAAGAACACGTGTTGATGAACATTGGGCAGAAAAGGTAACATATTTTAAAACAAAAATAGAAGAAAAAGATTTATTTACAATTGAAAAATAAATCTTTTTTTTATTTTCTTTAAAATATACTTGCAAAATTGTAAAAAATAAGTACAATAAGAATTACTTTTATTGACTTTTCATGTCAATAAATATATAATTAAGTATATTATGTCTTAAAAAAAGAAACTGGTGATTCTTTGGAACAATATTTTACTAATAACCCTGATTTGAAAAGTGAGCTAAGAACCATTATTTATAAGTATAAAGGTTATAATTTAACCTTCTATAGTGATAATGGGGTTTTTTCAAAAAATAAAATTGATTTTGGAAGTAATTTATTGTTGGAAACTTTATTTAAACATAAAAATATTAATAATGATAATTTAAATATATTAGATGTCGGCTGTGGATATGGCTTGCTAGGTATATCTATGGCCAAAATTTTGGGTACAAAGGCAACTTTGTGCGATGTTAATAGAAGAGCTCTACATTTGGCTAAAAAGAATGCTGAAGCCAACAGTGTTTCTCATTTAGTTCAAGTGATAGAAAGTAATGTTTATGAAAACATTACTGATAGATATGATTTAATTATAACAAATCCCCCAATCAGAGCAGGTAAAGAAATTGTTTACAGCATCTTAGACGGAGCAAGAGACTATCTTAAAGAGGGTGGTGAGCTCTGGATGGTTATAAGAAAAGATCAAGGAGCAAAGAGTACTTTAAAACATTTAGAGGAAACTTATAAGTGTGAAGTAGTCGAAAAAAGCAAAGGTTTTTATATTATAAAGGCCGAAAATAATTGACAAGAAATAAGCCGTCACGTAGAATCATAACTTAGTGACATATTGTTTTTTGTCTGGAATTAAAACAAATATTAGGTATAGGGGTGAAACAAAAAATGGCAAAAATGGCAAAATTTGGTGATCATAGAGAAAGAAAGACATTCTCTAGGATTAAAAACACCTTAGAATTAACAGATTTATTGGAAATTCAGAAGAAATCATACCAAAGATTTCTAGATGAAGGAATTAAGGAAGTATTTGAAGATTTATTTCCTGTAGAAAGTTTCACTGGTAATATTTCCCTTGAACTTGGTGATTATTATTTTGAATCACCTAGATACACAGTTAAAGAAGCTAAAGAGCGTATGGTTAACTATGCTGCTCCATTAAAGGTTCAAGCTCGTGTATTTATCCATGAGACAGGTGAAGTTAAGGAACAAGAAATATTCTTAGGTGATTTACCATTAATGACTGAAGCTGGTACTTTCATAATTAATGGTGCAGAACGTGTTATCGTTTCACAATTAGTAAGAAGTCCATCTGTTTACTATAAGAAAGAAATCGATAAAAATGGTCGTAAAATTATTTCTGGTGAAATAATTCCTAACAAAGGTACTTGGTTGGAATACGAATTAGATGCAAGAGATATCTTCTATGTTCGTATTGATAGAACACGTAAAGTAACAATTACAGCTTTCTTAAGAGCTTTAGGTTTATCTTCTAATGAAGATATATTAAATGTATTTGGTGAAGATAAGTATTTATTAAATACCTTAGAAAAGGATAGTACTAAGAATTCTGATGAAGCTTTAATTGAAATTTATGAGAAGTTAAGACCAGGTGAACCAGCAACTCTTGATTCAGCTAAAAACCAATTAATTACAAGATTCTTTGATAAATTCCGTTATGACTTACAAAAAGTTGGTCGTTACAAATTTAATAAGAAATTAAATGTTTTAGCTCGTTTATTAGGTCAAAAGATTGCTGAACCTATTAAAGATGGAAAAAAGGTAGTAGTTCCAGAGGGAACAGTTATTACTAAAGATATTCTTGAACAAGTTCGTCCATTATTTGAAGCTGGATTTGGCGTTCATGAAGTAATGATTAATGAAGAATTAGATGAATATAATAAAGTTCAAGAAATTAAAGTATATGATAAAGATGATGAAACAATTATCCATAGAATTATTGGTAATGATCAAACAATTGATTCACGTCGTTTAACTATTTCTGATATTTATGCTTCAGTATCATATTATTTAAATTTACAATATGGTATTGGTACAGATGATGAAATTGACCATTTAGGTAATAGACGTGTTCGTCAAGTTGGTGAATTAATTCAAACTCAATTCCGTGTTGGTATGTCTCGTATGGAAAGAGTTATTAGAGAAAGAATGACAACTCAAGAACTTGAAACTGTAACACCTAAGACTTTAATTAATATTCGTCCAGTTACAGCTTGTTTAAAAGAGTTCTTTGGTAGTTCACAATTATCAAAATTCATGGATCAAATAAATCCAATTGCAGAATTAACTGATAAGCGTCGTTTATCTTGCTTAGGCCCAGGTGGTCTTTCAAGAGAAAGAGCAGGTATGGAA
Organism: uncultured Bacilli bacterium; assembly: GCA_947626095.1. Classification (GTDB taxonomy): domain Bacteria; phylum Bacillota_I; class Bacilli_A; order RF39; family UBA660; genus Coprovivens. Next base: position 3,439 of record CANQQV010000016.1, on the reverse strand, counting down.
GTTCGTGATGTTAACCCAAGTCACTATGGTCGTATATGTCCTATTGAATCACCAGAAGGACAAAACATCGGTCTTATTACTTCACTTGCTTCATACGCTAAAATAAATGAATATGGTTTCATAATGACACCATATCGTAAAGTTGTTGATTCTAAGTTAACTGATGAAATAGTATATTTAACAGCTGATGAAGAGGCTGATTACTATATTTCTCAAGCTACTTTAGATATAGACAAAGACAATAAAATTGTTGATGATAAAGTTATCGCTCGTTTAAATGGCGATACAGTTATGGTTGAAAAGGAAAAAGTTAACTTTGTTGACGTAGCTCCTAACCAAATCGTATCTATTACAACAAGTTGTATTCCATTCCTAGAACATGATGATGCAACACGTGCCTTAATGGGTGCCAACATGCAACGTCAAGCAGTTCCATTACTTACAACAGAAGCACCAATAGTTGGAACTGGTATGGAATATATTGCCGCTCGTGATTCAGGATCTACTATCGTTTGTAAAGCCGATGGTGTTGTTGAATACGCTGATGGTAAGAAGATTCTTGTTAAAACAGCTGGTGGGGAAGATACTTATTATTTAGCTAACTTCGAAAGAAGCAATGATGCTTCTAATATTAATCATCATCCACTTGTTAAAAAGGGTGATAAAGTTCATAAAGGTGAAGTTATCGCTGATGGTCCATCAACAGATCATGGAGAATTAGCTTTAGGTAAAAACATGGTTATTGCTTTCATGACTTGTAATGGATATAACTATGAAGATGCGGTTGTTTTAAATGAAAGATTAGTTAAAGAAGATGTTTATACATCTTTACATATTGAACATTATGACATTGATTGTCGTGATACTAAATTAGGACCAGAAGAAATCACTAGAGATATTCCAAATGTTGGGGAAGATGCTCGTAAAAATCTTGATGCTAATGGTATTGTAAGAATTGGTACTGAAGTAAAAGATGGTGATATCTTAGTTGGTAAAGTAACACCAAAAGGTGTTCAAGAATTAACTAGTGAAGAAAAATTATTACATGCTATCTTTGGTGAAAAAACTCGTGAAGTAAGAGATACTTCATTAAGAGTAGATCATGGAGCAGGTGGTATTGTTCATGATGTTAAGATATATACTAAAGAAAACTCTGATGAATTACCTGCTGGTGTTTCAAAAGTTGTTCGTGTATATATTATTCAAAAACGTAAAATTCAAGTTGGAGATAAAATGTCAGGACGTCATGGTAACAAAGGTGTTATCTCTCTAATCTTACCAGAAGAAGATATGCCATACTTACCAGATGGTCGTCCAGTAGATATTGTTTTAAATCCACAAGGTGTTCCATCTCGTATGAACATTGGTCAAATTCTTGAGTTACATTTAGGTATGGCTGGTAAGAAATTAGGTTTACATTATGCAACACCAGTATTTGATGGTGCAACAATGGATGATATTAGTGCTGAATTAAAAGCTGCTGGTATTGATCCAGATGGTAAGACTATTCTATACAATGGTCGTACTGGAGAACCATTTGAAAATAGAGTATCAGTTGGTGTTATGTATATGATTAAATTACATCACATGGTTGATGATAAATTACATGCTCGTTCAACTGGTCCATACTCAATGGTTACACAACAACCATTAGGTGGTAAAGCTCAATTCGGTGGCCAAAGATTTGGTGAAATGGAAGTTTGGGCTCTATATGCTTATGGAGCAGCGCATGTATTACAAGAAATCTTAACAGTTAAATCTGATGATGTCGTAGGACGTGTTAAGATTTATGAAGCAATGGTTAAAGGTAAGACAGTTAGTCAAGCTGGTATTCCAGAAAGCTTCCGTGTATTATTAAAAGAATTCCAAGCTCTAGGTTTAGATATTCAAGTAATTAATGATAATGATGAATTAGTTGATATTCAAGAACTAGAACATGAAGATGAAGAAGATACAGTTACAGTAAATGAAATAGGTAAAGAACTTGACGAAGTTCCTGAACCAGAAGAACCTAGTGAAGACTATAACCTAGAAGAAGACGAAGAGGATGAATTCGAAGATAGTCTTGATGATATTGAATATCCTGGGGACGAAGTTGTAGAAGAGGAAGGTGAAGATCTATGATAGATGCTAATAGTTTTAAAGGTATCAAAATAGGAATTGCATCTCCTGAAAAAATTAGAAGTTGGTCTTATGGTGAAGTTAAAAAACCAGAAACAATCAATTATCGTACATTAAAACCTGAACGTGATGGATTGTTCTGTGAAAAAATATTTGGTCCATCAAAAGACTATGAATGTTCTTGTGGTAAATACAAGAGATTAAGATATAAAAATGTTATTTGTGATAGATGTGGAGTAGAAGTTACTAGTTCAAAAGTTAGACGTGAACGTATGGGACACATTGAGCTAGCTTCTCCATGTTCACATATTTGGTTCTTTAAAGGTGTTCCATCTAAGATGGGCTTAGTTCTAGATATGTCTCCACGTGACTTAGAGGAAGTATTATACTTTGTAAGTTATGTAGTAATAGATCCAGGACAAGCACCTTTAGAGAAAAAACAAACTCTTTCTGATAAAGAATATCGTGCTTACTATGAAAAATATGGTAACACATTCAAAGTTGGAATGGGTGCTGAAGCTATTCAAGAATTATTAAAAGAAGTTAATGTTTCTGAAGAAGTAGCTAAATTAAGAGAAGAACTAGAAAATACTACTGGTCAAAAACGTATTCGTTTAGTAAAACGTTTAGATTGTTTAGTAGCATTTGAAGAATCTGGTAATAAACCAGAATGGATGATTCTTGAAGCTCTTCCTGTAATACCTCCAGATATTAGACCAATGATTCAATTAGATGGTGGTCGTTTTGCAACATCTGATTTAAATGATTTATATAGAAGAATTATTAATAGAAATAATCGTTTAAAGAAATTATTAGAGCTTAATGCGCCAACGATTATTGTTCAAAATGAAAAACGTATGTTACAAGAAGCAGTTGACTCATTATTTGATAATGGTCGTCGTGGTCGTAGTATTACTGCTGCTGGTAATCGTCCACTTAAATCTTTATCAAGTATGTTAAAAGGTAAACAAGGACGTTTCCGTCAAAACTTACTTGGTAAACGTGTTGACTACTCAGGTCGTTCAGTTATCTGTGTCGGACCAAATTTAAAAATGTATCAATGTGGTATTCCAAAAGAAATGGCTTTAGAGCTATTTAAACCACATGTTATTCATGGCTTAGTTGAAAGAGGATTAGCGCATAATATTAAAGGTGCTAAAAAACTAATCGAAAGTCGTGATGAATGTGTATGGGATGTAGTAGAAGATTGTATTACTGAACATCCAGTAATGTTAAACCGTGCTCCTACATTACATAGATTAGGTATCCAAGCATTTGAACCAAAATTAGTTGGTGGTAAAGCTATTCGTTTACACCC
>CANQQV010000015.1 GCA_947626095.1 uncultured Bacilli bacterium | reverse complement strand
CTCCATGTGGAGTCAGCCAGTAGTATGCCCTTATAGGGCTACATAAAAACCACTAGTTGAACTAGTGGATTTTTATTGAAGATATTTGTAAAATATGATAAGTTATACAACGTGAGAAAAGAAGGGATGATTAATTTATGGTGAGATATATAGTAATTGGTATATTAGTAGTGTTATTAGCAATATGTTCAGATATAGAAGATATACTGTTTATAGAGGATAGAGTTAAAAGAAGATAACTCTATTTTTTTGAGTATGATATAATATGATTTACAAGGTGATATAATGAAAATCGAAAAATATACAAAGTTAAAAAGTAATCGTTATGAGGTTTTAATTGATGGTCTTAAAGTTAAATTATATGATGATGTAATAGTTAAATATGAGTTATTACGTAAAAAAGAAATAGATGAAGAGTTATTTGAAGAAATAACAAAGTATAATGATAAGTTAGAAGCTTATTATAAAGCTTTAAGATATTTAACGAAGAAGTTACGTACAGAAAAAGAAATAGAAGATTACTTAAGAGTAGATTATACGCAAAAAACAGTTGATGAAACGATAGATAGATTAAAGAAGAATGGTTATTTAAATAAAGATATATATTTAAAATGTTATTTGGCAGATCAGATAAACTTAAGTAATAATGGACCTAAAAAGATTAAAAATAGTTTAATTAAGTTAGGATATAGTGAAGAAGAACTTGATGAGAGATTAGATAGTATTAGTGAAGAAATTTGGTTAGACAAAATAAGAAATAGTGTAAAAAAGATGATTGCACAAAATAAAAGTCTTAGTAGTAATAAGTTAAAAGAAAAAATATTATATCAATTAAGTATGAATGGTTTTTATAAAAGAATGATTGAAGAAGTAATAGAAGAAAGTGAATTTAAAAATACTGATGATATTCTAGTAAAAGAATATGAAAAAGCTAAGAATAAATTAAGTAAGAAGTATGACGGTTATGAATTAGAAAATAAAATATTAGCTAAGTTAGTAGCCAAAGGATTTTATTATGACGATGTTAAAAGAGTTATGAACAAATAAAAAAGGAACTTTTAAAAGTTCCTTTTTAAGTATTAACTTTCTTTTTGAGGATTAGCAGTTTCTTGATCTTGAGCTTGTAATTGAGTCAATTGATTTTGAATGTAAGTTGCATATTGTTTTTGTAAATCAGAATCAACTATTTCCATTTTATAATCTTTTCTCAATTCTTGTAATGCTTCTACTTGAGCAACTGAATGAGCTTGGATATATTCGCTAGCTAAATCAGAAAGAATTGTATCTTTAACTTCATCTAATGAAGCTTTTTCTTTTGTTTCAGTTCTTAAGATAACGTGATAACCAATTTCAGTTTCGATTATATCTTTAGAATATTCACCATCTTTTAATTTATAAGCAGCACTTACTAATTCATCATATTCATCTGATAAAGTATCTTTATTGATAGTTCCTAATGAACCACCTTTATCTTTATTAGTTTCATCCATTGAATATTGTTTAGCTAATTCAGCAAATTTAGTAGCAACATCTTTGCTATTAGTTTTCTTTAATTCAGCTATAACAGAATTAATTTTATCTTTAGCTTCTTTTTCAGCAGTTTCTTTTTCTTCGTCAGTCATATCATCAGTAACATTTGGAGTGATTAAAATATGACTTACAACAATATCTGGTTCAATTTCATTTTTATAATATTCTTCAACTTCTTTATCTTTGATTTTACCTTTACAATAATCTTCGATAGCTAAATTTCTTAAATAGTTAATATAAGCTTCTTGTTTATAAGCATCAAGTGAAGGATATCCAGCTTGTTGTAACATTCCTTCTAAACTATCACCATAGTATTGTTCTAGAGTACTTACGTTAGTTTCAACTGATTGATTAGCTTCATCTAAACGATCACCATATTTTTCTTCTAGAATTTTCTTATCCATTAAATTTATTAATGTTTGTAGTGCATATTCATTTTTCATTCCTTCGTAAAGCTCATTTACACTTATTTTTTGACCATCTTTCATTGTAATAACTGCTTCATCACCATTAGACAATTTTGGTATTTTACTTCCACACCCTGAAATTAATAACATACAAAGGGCTAGCACAATAATTTTCTTTTTCATGTTTTCCTCCTTAATACAACTATTATTATAGCAATCTATAATGTAAAAAACAAGAATAACATTCACATAAATAGATAATTAACCATAGAATATTAGTGAAAAAACAAATAAAGGAGGATGGTTTATGAATAATTGTGGAAATAACGCTTTAGGTCCTGCAATTATCTTAGTATTATTTATTCTATTAATTATTATAGTAGGAGCTTATATTTAGTTTTTTTAAGAAAAAGAGTAATAGTTCAATACTAATAATTATTCTATATGTTTTAGTAGGGATTGTATTATGTAACTTTATTTTTTGTTAACAAGGGAGGAAATACCTCTTTTTCTTTTTATTTTGTGATATAATGATTATGGTGATAGAGTATGGCTAAGAAGAAAAAAACATCGAAGAAAGATGAAAAGAAGGATTTTAATTACAGTGTAGAACTAATTGGCTTACTTTTAATTGTCATAGGGATTGTAGGAATAGGTTTTGGAATTGTAGGATCAATGGTTAAACAGTTTGCCATGTTTTTAGTTGGTGAGTTTTGGTGGGCGATTTTAGCTTTACTTTTATTTATGGGCTTTTATATGCTTATTAAAAGAAAATTACCTAATTTTTTTAGTTCAAAGTTACTTGGTTTATATATACTTATCTTAGTTATTTTAGTTATGGCTCATGCAGGATTTATTAACAAGTATGAACCAAAGGAAATAATTGATGCAACGATTACTAATTTTGAATCACGTAAAGTAACGATTAAGAGTGGTTCGAGTATTTTTACAAGTGGTCAAAGTGGTATTAATATTGGGGGAGGAATTATCGGTGCTGGTTGCGCTTATGCTTTAACTAGTTTATTTGGTAAGATAGGAACGATTGTTGTTTTATTTGCTTTAATCTTATTTGCGATTGTTATGTTATTTAATGTTGATTTAGGTGAAGTTATTGTTAATTTTAAACACAAACTTGATGAGAGAAGAGCTTTAAGAGAAAGTGAAGAAGAGGAAGAGGAAGACGACGAAGAAGAAACAGAAGAAGATGATGAAGAGGTAGCAGTTACAGTAGCTGATACTGAGGTGCCAATGCTTAATAATAAAGAAGTTAATCCAGCTAATTTAGCAGCTAATTTAGATAATAAGAATCTTGATTTAACGATGACAATGAAGATTCCAGAAATGACTTCAGCATCTACTAAAGGCTTTTATACGTTACCTAGTATTAATCTTTTAGATGAAGTACCAAAGAATAAAGTTAATAGTTCGGAGTTTACAAAGAGTAATAAAATTATTTTAGAGCGAGTATTAAATGATTTCCAAATAAATGGAACAGTTGTGGAAATTCATGTTGGACCAGCAGTTACACAATATGAAGTAGCAATTCCAAATGGAACAAAGGTTAGTCGTATTTTAGGAATTAATAAAGAAATAGCTTTAGCATTAGCGGCTAAAGATGTACGTATTCAAGCCCCAATACCTGGTAAGAGTACAATAGGTATTGAAATACCTAATCCATCAATTAGTGCAGTTAAGATAAGAGAAGTATTGGGTAATATTCCTAAAGGACAAGAAAATGCGAAGGTATTAGTAGCTTTAGGTAAAGACTTAATGGGTCGTGTACAAACAGCTGATATTTCGAAAATGCCACACTTATTAGTTGCTGGTTCTACTGGTTCAGGTAAATCAGTATGTATTAATAGTTTTATTGCATCTATTTTGATGTTTAGAAGACCAGATGAAGTTAAATTAGTTTTAGTTGATCCTAAGAAGGTTGAACTTTCAAATTATAATGGTATACCACATTTATTATGGCCGGTTGTAACTGATCCTAAGAAAGCTAATACAGCATTACAAAGAGTTGTAGCAATGATGGAAGAACGTTATGAGATGTTTAGTGAAACTGGGGTTAAGAATATTGGTTCTTATAATGAATGGGTTGAAAGTGAAAAAGCTAAAGATCCAACATTTGATAAAGAAAAGATGTATTACTTAGTGGTTATTATTGATGAGTTAGCAGATTTAATGCTAGTTGCTTCTAAAGAAGTTGAAGATTCAATAATGCGTATTACCCAAATGGCTCGTGCGGCTGGTATTCACTTAATTGTTGCAACCCAAAGACCTAGTACAGATGTTATTACGGGTGTTGTTAAAGCTAATATACCAACACGTATTTCATTTGCGGTTGCATCACAGGTTGATTCAAGAACAATCTTAGATCATGCCGGAGCAGAAAAATTACTTGGTAAAGGTGATATGTTATATTTACCAATGGGAGAGAATAATCCAATAAGAATTCAAGGATGTTTTATTACCGATGATGAGATAGCTAAAGTTATTGAATATGTTAGTGGTCAACAAACAGCATCTTATGATGATTCATTAGAAAAAGCGATTACGGAAGAACATAATCCAGTATCTGGTGATAAAGAATCATTTGATGATCCATTATACAATGAAATATATGAGTTTGCCTTAGAAACAGGTAAGATTAGTGCTTCATTAATTCAAAGAAGATTTAGATTAGGTTATAATCGAGCAGCAAGAATAGTTGATTTATTAGAAGAAAGAGGAGTAATCGGACCAGCAAATGGTTCTAAGCCTCGTGAAGTATTAGTTGGTAAACAAGCAGAAAACGTAGAAGAATAAATTCTACGTTTTAATTTGGCAAAATGGGTATTAATTGTTATAATACAGATTACTTTGAGGTGGTTAAATGAAAAGTTTATTTGATTATCCAGTATTAGTTAATGAAACATTTTATAAGTGTTGGCATATTTTAGAATATTTAGAGCATCACGAAGATATTGATGAGTTAGATAAAGAAGCTATTAGAGCAACAATAATGGATGCTTTAGTATATAAAGGGGAGATAAATCCAGAAAGGGAATTTCTATCTTTAAGTGATTTGGCAATAACGAATAATCCTAGTGATTATCATTATACAAAGACGCCTAATGTATGTGGTATTCCAATGGCAATTAAAGATAAATTAAGAAAAGAATGTCTTTATATATCAGCGGGTGTACCAGTTACTATGTTTTTAGCTAAACCACCTAGTAAAACATTAAGATATTGTGTGTATGATCCTAATACAGCTTTTAGTATAGTCTTTGAAGATTTTACTTTTTATGAAGCGCTTTATACTTCACCAACGAGAGGTGTTAGACTTACGGAAACACGTCCATTTGTGGAAGTAGAAATTAATGGCGAATTATATTTAGTAGATACTATTACAAAACGAATATTTAAAACTAGTTATTTTAAGGAATGTTATAATTTGGAAGTAGTTAGTGAAGTAAAAAAGAAAAATTTTAATAAAAGGCAAAGGGCTTTGTATGCTGAACAAACGCAAAGAATGGTTAAATTAGCTGATATAATTACTTTTTATGAAATGAATAAAACATTCCAAGCACCTGATTTAGCAGAACAAAATTATGAGTTAGAAAGAAGCAAAGAATTATATCCTGAAGCTTGGGTTGAATATGAAAAAATGCAAGAACATATGAAATTGGTTTTTGGTGATAAGAAAGTGCTTTAATGCACTTTTTTTATGTGGTATAATCATAGTGATAGAGTATGGAGGTGAATCATATGATATGTCCAAAATGTAAGAATAAAGTTAAAGATAATTTATCGATGTGTCCAATATGTGGTTCACCAATGAAGAAAAAAGTTCGTAAAGTAGTTAAAAATAAGTATATAAAAGATGAAGCTTCAAAAAATGTTGGAGGAGTTATTTCAAATAATAGTTCAGTTGTTAGTTTTAAAAAGAAAAAAGTTCAACAAGAAATTAAGAGATCAGATTATAGTACTTATTTAGATTATCAAGAAGCTAAAGATGCAATTAAAGATCAAGAATTAGCGAAAGCAACAAAATATAAAAGTAAAATATTAAAAAGTAATGAACCAGAAGGAAATGGTTTCTTTAGTATTTTAAAAATTGAAAAGATAAAACCTAATGAAAAAAATATAGGTGAATATAAAAAAGAGTTATTGGAATCTAATAATAAGACAACAGGAGCTAATAAAGCCCAAATTAAGTTTTCAAAAAATAGTGCTGAAGCTTCAATTAGAACGAAGAGAGAAGCAGATTTTAATAAAGTTGGTAATGTAGCAAAGACTAAGAGATATAGCAGTGAATGGAAAGGTAATTCATCTAGACAAGTTAGTAGACAAGAAAGTTATCAATCAGGAAGATTTGTTAATGTGCCTAATTCTTCATATAACCTAAATTTACCATTAGAAGAACCGGTAAAAAAGAAACATGGTATTGGAGATTTCTTATCTTATATGGTTGTGATGGCAGTATGGGTAATTGTTATATTTGTGGTAATATCGGCTAATAATAAGGGATATTATTTTAGTTCTGGTAATGGTGATATGGAAGAATATACTGGAGTTTCTAAGTCTAATCAAGTTTCTAATGGCTCTAGTATTGGCGTTACGTCTATTGTTTATGATAATCAATATTTAAAACAAATGAAAATAAATAATCTTAGTGATGTTAATAAGTTAATAGTTAGTGACAGTGAAAAGCAGAAAAGAAATTGTCCAAGTGATGTAAAAAAGGTAGAAAATGAAATTATTGCTCATTATGGAGTTACAGCAGTTAATTTTTGTGAGATAGATAAAAATTTGGCAGAAGAATTAAGAAATGTTGTTGCATATATATATAATGAATTTCCTAATGCTAGAGATTATTTAACGAATATTACAATAGCTAATGTTGGCGAAAATGAAACGTATATAGCAGCTTTTATGCCAGTATTTACTTTTGCTACTAGTAATACTAGTTCAGGATATCCTGTAGGTATTAAGACGCAAATTATCTTAAATGCTAAATATTTTTTAAATCCAGTTAAATTAAAAAATTCAGTTAGTAGTGGAGCTAATAGTGGTTATTTTCCACCTAATGCGACTAGTAGTAGTACAGTTGCTCACGAATTTGGTCATTATCTTTCTTATGTAGCAATGTTAAATTATTATAATAGTAATCGTTTAAATTATGTTACAGAGAGTGATTCAAAAAAATTATATTCAGTTTATACAGACTTTACTAAAGGTAATTTTAGTTATAAATTGTTACAAGAAGCTTATCAAGAATATCAAAATACGACGTTTGCCAGTGGAACTTTTGATGAATTTAGAGCAAGTATATCAAGGTATGCAATGGCAAAAGATAAAAGTGGTAAATACATTTATGATGAGACGATTGCTGAAGCATTCCATGATTGTTACTTAAATGGAGAAAAAGCTAAACCAGCGAGTAAGGCGATTTTGACTATTTTGAATCAAAAATTAGAGGAGGGATAAGATGAAAAAAATAATATTTTTATTAATTATAAGTTTAAGCTTTATTAAAATATCTTATGCCTTTGATATTGATGTAGATAAAATAGATATTCATGCTAAAAGTAATGAAGTAATTAATAGTTTAAATAAATCTTATAGTATTTCGGTAGATGGCTTTGATAAAAGAATTATTAATGATGAAAAGATTAGTAATTTTACAAAAGAATTAGTTAAAGAATCATTAAGTAATAAAAGTTATGATGAGTTATATAAGGAGTTTAGTAAAAAATACTTATATACTAGTGAAACTAATGGAGCAGATACTTTGTCGGGAGCTTTATTTATTCAAATGTATTTAGAAATGATTAAAGATAAAAAGATAGAAGCAGATTATATTAAAGATATTAGAACTGTTAGTTTTAATGAGAAGGATGCATTATCTTTTGTCTATTTAACTGATGCTAAAGTAGAAGGTAAAAGTGAAGATTTAATTTTAGCTTTTTGGTTAAAAGAAAATAGTGATGGTTATAAATTATTTTTTCCATGGTTAACTTATGGTAGTAATTTAGAAAATTATTATAATGAGGTAGCTTTAAAGGAAGAAAATGGAAATATAATTGGTGGTACTTATAATAAATTATCACTAAATAGTGATTCACAGTTACAAAGTATAAGTGATGAAAAATTAAAAGAAATATATGAAAATAATAAAAATAGTAATGTAAGTATTACAGGGATGAATGAAACTGGAGTTAACGAGTATGGTAGTGGCTTTATTCTAAGAAAAGGAATAGTAGCTACAACGTGGTCAAATTTTTTAAAAATTTTAAATGATAGTAATTATGTTTATGTTAGTGATGTTGATGGTAATACTTATAATGTCTCAGGAATTGTTGCTGCAGAAGCTAGTTATGATGTAGTACTATTGAAATTAGAAAAAGAAGTATTACAAAGTGTTAAACTTGGTAATAGTAAAGATGTTAAAACAAATGATAATTTAATAATGATAAATAGTAAGTCCAATGATAATTTTAGTATCAGTTATGGGGCGCTTATTAAGAATGAAAATGGGCGAATGAAGAATTTATTTACTTTGAGTGATAGTGATGTAGGTAGTGCTTTATATGATATTAATGGTAACGTAGTTGGTTTTACCGTAGCTGATATGGTAAATAGTGATTTGTCCTATGCTAATAGTACTGACTATTTAAAAGAATTACAAAGTATTTTAGAATTACAAACATTTAATAATATTAAAGCAGTTTCTTTAGAAAATTTTAAAACAAGTTATTATCAAAATGATAGTGAAGAAGAAGTACAATATAATAATACAGGTCAAGAATCAGTAGAATTTAAACAAGTAGGAGATGTTTTAAAAAATATTGATTTACCTTTACTTAAGGCTTCATTTAAAGATAATATTTTAAGTCTTAGATATCGTAATGAAACTGAGGGAATGATAAGTTCAATATACTTAGTTTCAGATTATGCTAAGGCTTTAGAAGAAGATGGCTATAAAAAAGGATATGAAAAGAATAATAAAATAATATATGAAGGTAAAAAGTATAAGGTAGTAATTAAAAATGATTTAGATTACTTAATTATTCTTATTATGGAGAAATAGTGATGAGAAATAAAATATTAATAATACTTTTTATTATAGGTATAGCATTATTAGGGGGATTTTATTATTCTTATAGTATGCAAATTAAAGAGTATAGTGATAATAATTTTAAAATTAACTATGATAATACGTGGAAAGTTAAAGATAATGATAATAAGTTAGTATTAGAACATAAAAAGTCACATAGTATAGTAAAAATTCAATATAAGAAATTAGAAGATAATTATATTGATATACCATTAAGTGATTTAATAAGTGATATTATGCTAAGTATTGAAAAACAGAATACAGGTTATACTTTAATTAGTTCGGCAAATATTACGGATAAGTATGAAGCTTATTCTTTCTTATATGAATATGATATGAAACAAGTATTAGTTAATGTGTATAAGAAAGATAGTAAGTTGATTGTAGCTTTTTATGAAGCTGATAGTGAGTATTATGATATAGTTTTAGATAGTGTTGATACAATGTTTGAAACATTAGAAATTATAACAGGAGAGAAAGTTAATTAAAAAACTTTCTTTTTTTATAAAAAAAAGGAAATTGCGATTTTATAGAGAATAATTAAAGTAGGGGGAGGTGATTAAAATAATTAATTTACCAATGGAATTGCAAGATGAAATATTAGATTTTATCCCTTTGACTACAGATTTTCTTTTTAAGTCATTGTGGGTAAAGGGAAGTACTGATACTAAAAAGTTTTTTTATCGTGTTATTAAAAGAATAGTTGGGTATGATGTATCTGATTTTGATTTAAGATATAATGAGCTACCAATTGATACGAAAGAAAGTGTCTTTAACAAAGTAGATATTATTTTAGTAGCAAAAGATAGAAAAAGAATTGTAAATATTGAACTTAATAAAACTTATTATAAGGTATTAATGAATAGGAATGAATCATATTTATATAAGATAGCCGGAAATTTTTATGCAGGAAGGAAGAAAGATAAATATGAGAAAGATTTATTAGTCGATCAAGTTAATTTGAATTGCTTTAAAGCTAAAGATAATGAAGGAATTTCAGTAAGTGAGTTTTCAATGAAAGATAAGAATAATAATATCGATTTAAAAAGTATAAGATTATTTAATATTTATATACCAATTATATCTATATCATGTTATAATAAAGAAGAACAACTAGATTATAAAATGTTTGAAGCTAAAAGTTTTAAAGAAATGGCAATGTATGCTAAAGGTAATAAAGAAAGGATGAGTGTTTTAAAAGATATGATACATGTAATGACAGCAGAAGAGGATTTAATGACACCAGAGGAACGTCGTGATTTTTCCAAAGCTTTAGAAAAAGAAATAAGAAAAAATGCTCGTAGAGAAGGATTAAAAGAAGGTCGTGTTGAAGGACGTAAACTAGGAATTAAAGAAGGCCGTATCGAGGGTCAAGCTAATATTGTTAAGCAACTTCTAAATTCAGGAATGTCTAAAGAAGAATTATCGCAAAGATTAAATATGTCATTAAATGAATTAAATTTTTAAAGAATAAGAATACTATTTAAATGTAGTATTCTTTTGTTTTAAGCCAATTTATTGACTTTTTTTAATGGATACGCATATAATTAAGTATAAAACTTAAATGAAGAAAGGTAGTATTTTTAAGTTAGCGCCAGGTCCTTTAAGGATGACGAGGTTAGTAAGGTTCGAAAGATTCGGCGGGTATTACTACGTAAGAGTGGAAACGTTAGAATTATTAAAAAAGCAAAATCAAGATTGTAACAAAGAATAATTCTCCATATCTTTTTTGTATGGAGGAATTTTTTGTGTGTGGAATTGTCGGATACATTGGGAAAGATAAATGTATACCTAAAATAATAAAAGGTTTGGAATCTTTAGAATATCGTGGTTATGATAGTGCCGGGATTGCTTATAAATTAAATAACGATATTGAAATAGTTAAAGAAGAGGGGAAAATAGTAAATCTTAAAGAATTAATAAATAAAGATCTTGATTCTTATATGGGAATTGGTCATACAAGGTGGGCGACTCATGGTATGCCATGTACAGTAAATAGTCATCCTCATAAGGTTGGAAAGATAACTTTAGTGCATAATGGAATAATTGAAAATTATGAGAAATTAAAAAAATATTTAAAAGAATATAAATGGCAAAGTGAAACAGATAGTGAAGTAGTAGCAGCTTTAATAGATAAACTATATCAAGAAGATAATGATATGTTAAAAGTTCTAGCTAAATTAAAAGACTATTTAAAAGGTAGTTATGCTTTAGGAGTTTTAGTTGATGGTTTAGATATGATATATGCTATTAGAAAAGATAGTCCATTAATTATTGGCATAAGTGAAGATGGTAATTATATAGCGAGTGATGTTCCAGCTATTTTAGAATATACGAAGATGTATTATTTACTTTTAAATGATGAATATGCTGTATTAAGTAAAAATGATGTAACTATTTATGATAAAGATGGAAAGATAAGTACAAAATCGTTAGAAGTATTTGAAGGTAGCATTGATGCAGCAATGAAAAATGGTTATGATCATTATATGCTTAAAGAAATCGAGGAACAGCCTAAAGCAGTGATGGAAACGATTAACGAATATATTAATAGTTATGAAGCATTAGAAGAAAAATTAAAAGGATTAGAAAAATATGAAGCTATTGATATTGTTGGTTGTGGTAGTGCTTACCATGTTGGCTTAGTTGGTAAATATTTAATTACTAAATATGGTAAAGTAGAAGTTAGAACTGATATTGCATCAGAATATCGTTATACAGAACATATTTACCGAAAAAAGCATTTAATTATTTTAATAAGTCAGTCTGGGGAAACAGCTGATACTTTAGCTGTTTTAAGAAAAGCTAAAGAAATGGGAACTCAGACATTAGCAATAGTAAATGTTGTTGGTTCATCAATAGCAAGAGAAGCAGATAAAGTATTATATATTAAAGCGGGACCAGAAATAGCAGTAGCAACAACTAAAGCTTATTTGTGTCAAATGATGATATTATCTTTAATAGCTTTATATTTAGGAATTAAGAATAAAAGTCTAAGTAAAGATGTATTAAAAGAGTATAAAGAGTTAGATAAACTAATTAGTGATGAATTAGAAAATAAAGAAAAGTTAGAAAAAATTGCCCAATTAATTTATCAAAAGAAAGATATTTTTTATTTAGGACGTAAGTTAGATTATGCACTTTGTTTAGAAGCTTCATTAAAGTTAAAGGAAGTAAGTTATTTACATAGTGAAGCGTATGCAGCTGGTGAATTAAAACACGGAACGATTAGTTTAATAGAAGATAAGACGCCAGTAATAAGTATTGTTACGGATGATGATATTAGAACTAAAACATTAAGTAATATAAAAGAAGTAAAAGCAAGAAAAGCTTTAAGTATTATAATTAGTAATAGAGAAATAGATGATAAATCGTTATATGATGAATTGATTTTAATACCTAAAGTTCATGAACTTATTAGTGGAGCGTTAGTAATGGTTAATTGTCAGCTAATAGCTTATTATGTGGCTAAGTTAAATGGTTGTGATATTGATAAACCACGTAATTTAGCTAAGAGTGTAACAGTTGAATAAGAAGGTGATTTGACATTACCTTCTTTTTTCCTTTATAATATGGCTAGTGGTGATAACTATGAAAATTGATAGCGTCGAGCTTAAAAGTATAGCAGTTAGAACTAGTCAATACCCTGATGATGATAAAAGTGAGTTTTTGTTAGTAGGAAGAAGTAATGTTGGTAAAAGTTCTTTTATTAATTCTTTGATATGTCGTAAGAATTTTGCGCATACTAGTGCAACACCTGGTAAAACAAAGACTTTAAATTTCTATTTAATTAATGATAGGTTTTATTTAGTAGATGTACCTGGTTATGGTTATGCTTCTGTTTCACAGGATACACAAAAGAAATTTGGTTTAATGATTGAAGAGTATTTAATAAAAAGAAAATGTTTAAAAAGAGTCTTTTTGTTAGTTGATTTTAGACATAAACCAACAGAAGATGATTTGCTAATGTATAACTTTATGAAATATTATAATTTAGATGTAACGATAGTAGCAACTAAGTATGATAAAGTAGGCCAAAAAGATCGTGTTAAGAATGAAAATGCTTTACGTGATTCTTTTGAACTTAAAGGAAATGATAATATTGTTTTATTTTCTTCAGTAACGAAAAAAGGAAGAGAAGAGTTATATACAATTATTGAAGGTTGTCTAGGTACTAATTAGTACCTTTTCTTTTGTTTAGAGATAATTTATAATTAAAAGAGAATTTTACATATGATAATAATTATGTTAAAATACCACGAGAAATGAGGGGTAGAAGATGAAAAAGACAGTTTGTTTAATCGGAAGACCTAATGTTGGCAAAAGTACAATATTTAATCGTTTAATTAAAGAAAATAAAGCTATTATCTTAGATACTCCAGGAGTAACAAGAGATCGTTTATATGGTGATGTTACTTATGATGAGAAAACTTTTTTACTAGTTGATACTGGAGGAATAGATTTAGGCGAAGGTGATTTTAATAAAGATATTAGATTACAAGCAGAGATTGCAATTGATGAATCTGATGTAATTGTTTTTGTTGTTGATGGACGTGAAGATTTAACAAGTAATGATTTATATATTCGTGATATGTTAATGAAAACTAATAAAAAAGTTATTGTTGCTTTAAATAAATTAGATAATGTTAAGATGCAAGAAGAAAGAATATATTATTACTATGAATTAGGTTTTCAATATGTAATACCTATATCTGCTTCTCATAATTTAGGCTTTGGTGATTTATTAGATGAAATAACTAGAGATTTTAAAGAGAATACTGATATGCCTGAAAATATCTTAAAATTTTGTATTATTGGTCGACCTAATGTTGGTAAAAGTAGTTTAGTTAATGCTTTATTAAATGAAGAAAGAGCAATTGTTTCTGATGTTGCAGGAACAACTAGAGATTCGGTCGATACAAGATTTAGATATAATAATGAAGACTATATCGTTATTGATACAGCAGGAATGCGTAAACAAGGTAGGATATATGAATCAGTAGAAAAATATAGTTTACTTAGAAGTTTAAAAGCTATTGATCGATCTGATGTATGTGTATTAGTGATAGATGCAAAAGAAGGAATTATTGAGCATGATAAACATATTGCTAGTTATGCAATAGAAGCTGGTAAAGGTTTAGTCTTAGTAGTTAATAAATGGGATACGATAGAAGATAAAGATTCAGCAATTAAAGAATGGAAAGTACTTTTAGAAAACGAATTTCAGTTTATGACTTATGCTAAAGTAGTATTCTTATCGGCTTTAACAAAGAAAAGATTACATACTTTAATGCCAGAAATACTAAGTGCTTATGAAAATAACCATCGTGAAGTTAAAACATCACTTTTAAATAATGTAATTACTGATGCAACTAAGTTACATGATGCACCAGGATATAAAGGACGTAAGTTAAAGATTTACTTTAGTAGTCAAACGGGAATATGTCCACCTAAATTTACTTTTAGATGTAATGATAAAGGCTTAGTTCATTTTAGTTATGAAAGATATTTAGAAAATACGATTAGAAAGAATTTTGATTTTACAGGAACACCGATTATTTTACAATTTAAAAATAGAGGTAGTAAAGACGAAGATGATGATGAATAATCATCATTTTTTTGTTATAATTTAAATAATAGGTGATATGATGGAAAAAATAGCACTAGGTTATAAATTAGATTTTTTAAATCCTAAAATATTAACGATTGCCGAAATTAAAGAACATTTAAGTGAATTAGAGATAGAAGAAATTTCCATTGATTCGTGTGCTTTAATTAAAGATACTAAAGTTATTTATTCTGATTATGAACATCCGTTAGTATTAGTTTCAGCAGTATTTGGATCAAAAGTACTTAGTATTGATTCAAAATATTATCAAGAACATAAAGAGGAAATAGATGACTTAATTGAATTTATTTGTCGTTATAAAAAAGGAGAATTTATTGCTTTAGCTGATAGTATGATAGTTAATGATCGATTTTGTGAAGCAATTGGTAATAATCTAAATATAGAAAGAGTTAGAATTGGTAATAGGGATGATGTGGCTCCTTTAACACTTAATGAATATAATTCTTTAAAAAAAGGGAATGTCGAAGAAATAAGAAGTTATGAAGTAAGTAAAGAACTTAAAGATAATTTTGATCCAATTATTTTGCATAATAGAAGAGAATTAATTGGTTATTATCCTTATACAATGTTACAAAGTAATGATTCGTTTTATTTTAATAATCCCTTAAATGATGAAGAATTATATTATTTAAAATACATAAATAAAAAAGCAAAAATTGATTTAAAATCACTTGATAATAATAATTATTTTAAAGTTATTAGAAGATTAAAAGAATTAGATTTTAAAGGTGAGATATATCTTTATGTTGATAATAAAAATGATTTTAATAATTATTTATTAAATCATTTGGAAGAATTACCAGATACGCAAAATATTTTTATTAAATCTAATAAGCATTTAGGTTTAGATTGTGATATTTTAACATATATAAAAAATGAACGAAGACTTATGGAAATGGTTTTACCAGCAATGAATTTAAGTCCTTTTGAAAAATATTTATTTGCTTATAATAAGGTTAAACAATTTAAAAAATATAAAGAAAATAATGAAGATAAAGCTAATTCACGAAATCTATATCAGTTATTAGATAATGATTATATAGTTTGTGTAGGTTTTTCAAGATTACTTGGTGATTTATTAGAAAAACTAGGGATACCTAGTTTAGATTACTCAGTAGGAGTAAATGTAGGATTTGATGATGTTCCAGATGATATTGTAATTTTGCCAGAAAAGATAGTTTCTTCTAAAACGGGAAAAGAACATGAAGTCATGATTGAACGAGGAGATCATGCTAGAAGAGAAGTTCATTTAGTTGATCCTAAGTATGGTATAGATGGTTATTTTATAGCTGATCCAACATGGGATAATGATATGGAACATGATACTTATAGTTATGCTCTAATGACACAAGATGAATATAATGGGACAAGAAGATCGAACTATTTTAATTGTTATGGGGTAGATGAATTATTTTTTGTGCATAGTCTAGAAGAGTTTTATGCAAAAATTAATATATTGTTAGATAAGAATAAAAATAAAAAAGAAGCAGATATTATTAGAGAATTATTAGATAAGTTTGAAACTTTAGATAATGAATTTTATCAAGAAATAATTAGTAAATATTCAGGAATTAGAGATTATGGTTTTAATTATTCGAAAGCAGATATTCAAAATATATTCCTTGATATTGGTGAACATATTTTAACTAAAGTTAATAAAGTAGTTAGTGGTCGAACACTAAAAGAAGGTATTACAGCTTATTATCATATAGTATTGGGATTAGAAGGCGAAGAACTAGAACAGAGAGTTAATGAAACAATGGCTTATAATAAACAAATATATCGGAAAAATTTTCCAGTAAGATATAAAGTAGATAAAAATGAAGAAAAGACAGTTTTATTAAATGGCGTTAATAAATTTGATGTAGAAGGAGAAGAAATGGGACTTAAATAAGTCCTTTTTGCTTGACAAAAGAATATTAAATCTATATAGTAATCAATGCTAAGGGTGATGTTATGCAATTATATGGAATGGATAGAGAATTAATAGAAATATATAATTTACATAATATTGAATCAATTAAGCTTTGGGATTTAGTGTTAAATGGAACGGGTAAATTAGTTGTTGTGCCAACCTTACTTGTGACATATGATGGTGGTAAATATTTAAATCTTAGTGCCAAAGATAAAAACTTTAAAGTATTTGTGCAAAAGGTTGTTGAAGTATATAACAATGAAAAAGATAATTTATTAGAAGATGGTTTAACAGATCCTTTTAAGTTACGTCCAAGAATAAATATTGATGATAAAACTAAAGAAATTCTTTTAAGTGGACGTTTAGAAGAAATAAATGAAATATATAGTTTTTATGATGGTAAAGATAGTTATGATAGTAGTTTATTATTTCAGACTGACGAAGTTAAATTATTATTACCAATGATTAAGTATCATATAAAAAAATTTTATGAATTTACGAATCGAGTAGTTACTTTTGATGAAGAGGTAAGTGGATATCGAGATAATTATGTTTTATATGGTCAAGTAGATGGCATAGAAGTTAATATCAACTTACAATTTAATAAAATAGATAGTGATGAGTATGAAATATATGTTGGTGGTTTAAATACGAAGAATGAACCACTTGGGATAAAGATTAAATTTAGTAAAGAAGCAATTAGTATTGAGTTAATTATTCCTTCTTATAAGTTAGTAAGTAGTAGTCTTTATCATATAACTAAGGGAGCACCTAAAGAGACATATGAAATAAAAAAAGATGGAATACCAGTTGTGTATGAGGATAGAGATTTAGAAGTAACAAGTAATGAATGGGAGAATATCGCTAATTTAGATTATGATAGTAATTTAACTTGGTATAGACTTCCTTGGGGATCTTTATATGGAGTAAGTAATCAAATCCAAGAGATAAGTGAGACTGAGAAGATAGTTAAAGTTCATAATATGTATATTGATGTAAATAGTGATGCTTTTAGTAGAAGAGAGTATTTTGCTAAAACTTATATTAGAAATAAAACGGTGGCAGTTGATGCTCATGAAATGGTTTTAGATGAAGTAAGAAAAACAATTAATGGGGTTTGTTTATCACCAACTAATGGAATATATGTTATAGAAACAGGATTTACTGATAAAGTTTTAGGTGGTTTGGGATACTATGATGATAAATTAAAAAATAGATATTATTATCATTTAGAACAAAGTAGTAAAGGTATAAAAGGAATAAGTAGGGATAGTTTAAGAACAGTTAGAAAAGAAGATAATGTCTTACAAGCTAGTGATATGTTAAATAAAGCGCAAATGCTTAGATTAGTAAAGGGTGAACAAGATGGGAATATTTAGTGAAGAAACACCAGAAGAAAAGGATTATAAAAGATTAATTAAAGTAATAAGAAGTTCTGGTTTAAACTATGAAATTATTAATTATTTAGTTAATTATGTAACTGAGATTAGAGATAAAAAAAGAAATAATGACTTTTTTAACTTCGAATTCTTAGAAGGAATAATCTTAGAAATAATTAATACGGATTTTAGTGATTTAGAAGAATTTAAGGCCTTATATAATGAATTACTAGATGCCATAGAGTTCTTTTTACCAGAGGGTGAAAAAACACCTGATTATGAAGCAATAAAAAATATGTTTGTTCATAACTTTGGGGGAAATGATGGTATTTTAGCTAAAGATGTTTTTGATAAAAGATTTTATAGTTTATTTGATTCACGTTTAGATTATTTATATCTGATGAAAATAATTAGAGATGATGAAGATTTAACTTCGCATTATAAAGATATTGTAAGTTATGCTTTAGAAGTAGCACCATATACAATTAATCAGGCGGTGTTAAAAAATGAAATATTATCTTTTGTTAGTGTTTTAAAAAATGAGTTAGATGATGTAACTAGTTATAAAGAAAAAAGACTTACGGAAGCAAAGAAAAGAACTGGTATTTATCCAATTGATGAAAAAACATTAGCAACGATATCAGCCGAAGCGGAAAAAGCCCAAGGTTTAATTGCTAAACTTAGTGTTATGCAAAAGAAAGTAGATAGTTATCAAGATCGAGTTAATGCCCTTACGAAAGCTGGAGTTAAAGAAATAAATGATACTTTAAGAGTCGGCAAACAAGATATTAGGACATATAGTGATGATGCAATATCAGAAATGAAAAAGGAAATTGAAGAAGTAAGACTTGAATTAGTTAAAAAACTAGATGAATATTTATTATCTTTAGAAGATGCTTTAAAAAAGAGTAGTGATGAAATATTTAAACAATTACTTTTAGATGCTGAAGAAAAAATAAATAGTATTAAAGTAATGGCTAGTGGTTTATCAAGTACCACAACATCAGAACTATTACGTATTCAAAAAGCAACACAAGATAGTGTAGCTCGATTAAAAAGTTATGTGGAAACAGAACCACAATTACAAGAATTCTTAAAGAGTGCTAGTGATAATGAAAAGATAATGGAAGCTTTAAAGAAATTTAGTGAATTACAAGTAGGAGCAGAAAGTCAAGCGGTAGTAGGAGCACCAGTTAGTGGAATAGTTATACCTGGTAATGATCGTTTAGTAGTACCAGCTAATCCACAAGTTATTATTCCGAAAGAACATACTGAGTCAGTTATCTTACCAGCTTTTGATGAGAGTATTCCATTTGATAAACGAATGGACAAAATATTAGAAGAGAAAAAACGTCGTGAAGCAAATGGAGAGTTCTTCCATGAAATGGTTGAAGAAGTTATACGTTGTATCTTAGAAGGTGATTGGGTTTATTTATGGGGACCTTCTGGTTGCGGTAAATCATTTGTTATTAAACAAGTAGCAGAATTAATTGGTATTGATTTAGTAGAAAATGGTAAAATA
Organism: uncultured Bacilli bacterium; assembly: GCA_947626095.1. Lineage (GTDB taxonomy): Bacteria > Bacillota_I > Bacilli_A > RF39 > UBA660 > Coprovivens. Next base: position 15,069 of record CANQQV010000015.1, on the reverse strand, counting down.
ACTGATAAATATAGTATTATGGCTTATAATGATCCACATGGAAGATTTAGAGCAACTCAAGCTTTTGTCGCTTTAGTATATGGTAAGATGTTATCTTTAGATGAATTTGATAATGGTAATACAGATACGCAAGTTGTTTTAAATGAATTATATTCTGGTTTATTGGATGTTTTAGGTAATCCAAATAAAAAACGTTATGTAACATTTGCTGAAGATATGACAGTTCCAATAAGCCCTAATTTTAGAATGATTAGTGCTGGTAATACAAGAGGTGGTGGAGAAAACCAAATATTTTCTTCACGTGGTAAAATTGATGAAGCAGTTCAAGAACGTATGACACCTAAAGAGTTTAAATATGATAATGTCGTAGAACAAAAAATATTTGGTAATTATACTAATTGGTATGAAATATTTATTAAGTTTAGAGAAGCTTGTGAAATATATGCCAAACAACATGGTTTAGATGTAGCACCTGGTATTGGGACAACAAGAGATGCGGCGGCGATTGTTAAATACATAAATCATAATAGTAAATCTATAGATCAAATAATGCGTGAAAAATTTACACAAACTAAAGAAAGAGATTATTTAAGTTTCTTAAAGAAAAAATTTAGTGAGTTTTATAGCTTAGATGCTGATAGTCTTGGTAAGTTTACGGAGCCAGAAAGATTAGCTGATGCTGATACTATGATTTTAGCTAAATCATTTATTAGAACTTGTAATAATTCCTTAAATGGTGTAGAAAAGAAGAAAAGAAAATAAAGACTAAAAGATATTTAATTAAACTCAAGGAATTAATTAAAAAACTTAAGGAATTATTATTGTTAGATGATGGATTTGAAAGAGTTATAAAAGAAACAGAAGAAATAGTAGAAGACGAAGAAGATGTCGAAGAGGAGGAAGAAATAATGGATTATCCACATAATTATGAAAAGTTTGAAGATTATATTTTTCCTCCCGAGGAAATTGATGTTGGTGATGATACTTATACAATTTATAAAGCACGATTTAGTAGTTTATTTGACCTTTATGAATATTTAAAAAGTAATCCTGAAACTAATCGAAGAGTTTTTACAACCTTACATAGTGTAGTTAAAGATAGTGGTTTTGCTGGTAAGCCATATAAAGCAGCAGTAGAAGACTTGATAAATGATGTTGATCCTGGTTATGAAGAATTCTTAACTTTACAAAGGGATTTAAATAGTGCTAACTTAAGAGAAATACATAAATATAAATTAGTTAGAACAGTAGCTGGTGGACATTTAAACGTGCCAGCTTATAGTGCGGGGAATCCTTTATGTTATGAAACTGAAGAAAAGATTAAACAACCGAAGTTTGTAAGAATCCATGTAACATTATCATATTATTGGGGAACAACGAAAAGGCAAGTACTTAATCGCGCAATCATTATTACAAATATATTAACAGCCTTAGAAAAAGCAGGATATAGTGTTGATTTAGATACTTTTGAATTAAGTGAAGAATATGATGAACTTATATACATTGTGGTCCAAATAAAACGTCATGGCGAAAGAATGAATATGGCGGCTTTATATAAGACATTATGTCGTGTGGAATTTTTACGAAGAATATTATTTAGAATTTTAGAAACGCTAGATGTAAAAAGAGACTGGGAAAGCGGCTACGGTACAACCTGTGGTGAGAGATTTACGAAAAAAGTATTACATTTTGGCCCTAATGATATCTTCTTTGATCAACCAAGAGAAATGGGAATAAGAGGCGAAGATTTAGCTGAAGACTTTGAAGCGGCGATTAAACATTTAAATTTGGAAGATAAAATAGATGTCGAAAAAGCGAAAGAAGAATTTAAAAACGATGTAATGAGTTTAAAGTTAAAGAAATAAGTAGTTTAGTTATTAAACTACTTTTTTATTGACTTCTGTGTATATACTGTATATACTTAATATATACAAGAGGTGATTGGATGGAAATAATAATTAGTAACTCTAATGGAGTTCCAATCTATGAACAAATAAAAGAACAAATAAAAAGTAAAATTATTTCGGGGGAATTACAAACTGATGAATTATTACCATCGATTAGAAGTTTAGCTAAAGATTTAAGATGTAGTGTTATTACCACGAAAAATGCTTATGAGGAATTAGTTAAAGAAGGGTATGTTAAAACAATACCAGCTAAAGGCTTTTATGTGGCGCAGATTAATAAAGATTTAGCAAGAGAAGAACAATTAAATAAAATTCAAGGTTTAATGGATTCAGCGATTGAAATAGCTAAACTAAATAATGTAACTAAAAAAGAATTAAAAGAAATGATAGATATCTTATATGAGGAGGAATAAGATGGAAAATATACTAGAAGTTAAAAACTTAAATAAAGAGTATGATACTTTTGCTTTAAAAAATATTAGTTTTAATTTACCTAAAGGAATGATAATGGGTTTTATTGGGGAGAATGGAGCTGGTAAGACCACAACCATAAAAGCTATTTTAGGGATTATTAAAAAATATCAAGGAGATATTAAAATATTTGGTTTAGATAGTAAAAAAGAAGAGAAAAAGATTAAGGAAGATATTGGTGTTGTCTTAGATGATATGTTCTTTCCTGAGATTTTAACACCAAAAGATGTTAATAATGTTATGGCAGGGATTTATCATAATTGGGATAGTGAGATGTATTATAAATATCTTAAAGATTTTTCTTTACCTGATAATAAAACGATTAAAACATTATCTAAAGGAATGCGTAAAAAATTAGAAATAGTGACAGCTTTATCACATCATCCTAAACTATTAATCTTAGATGAACCAACTTCAGGATTAGATCCAGTTGCGCGTGCTGAAGTTATTGAAATATTTCAAGATTTTATTCAAAATGAAGAATGTTCAATTTTCTTATCTAGTCATATTACAACGGATTTAGAACATATAGCTGATTATATAACTTTCATTAATAATGGTGCAATTGTATTATGTAAGACTTGTGATGAGATAAAAGAAAATTATGGAATTGCTAAATGTAGTGATGCAGAGTTTAAGAAAATTAATAAAAAAGATTATATAAAATATCGTAAAGAAAAATATGCTTATGAAGTATTAGTTGAAAATAAAAAAGAATTTAAAAAGAAATATAAAATAGAAGTTATTGATAATATAACTTTAGATGACTTAATGGTTTTAATGATTAAGGGGGAAGAGTAATGTTAGGTTTTATTAAAAAAGATATAGCGATGATAAAAAGTAACTTTAAAATATTATTTATTCTTTTTATCTTTTATGGTGTAATGGCTTATAATGATGGAATGGATATTTCCTTTATCTTACCATTTATCTGTGTCATGATTATGATTTCAACATTTAGTTATGATGAGTATAACCATTGGGACGCTTATACGATAGCATTACCTAATGGACGAGAAAATAGTGTTAAGGCCAAATACTTAGCGACAATTATTATGATTCTTGTTACAACCTTAATAACGATCTTATTAACATTTCTTTTAACTTATATTAAAAAGCAACCAATTGACATAGAAGAAATATTAGTTACGACACTTGGAGGTATCTTTGGGACTTTTCTTGTCTTAGCAGTAATGTATCCAATCATCTATAAATTAGGCATTGAAAAAGCCCGCATTGTTATTTTCGTAATTGTAATTGGTATAGCTTTCATTGGTGGTTTAATATTTAATTTAAATATTGACTTTTCCTTTATTGGTAAAGCATTTAATTTCTTAGAAAAATATTTGGTTGCTATTATAATAGCGATAGCGGTAGTAATGGTTTATATATCTTATAAAATATCGAAAAAAATATATTTAAATAAAGAATTTTAGTAAAAAACAAATTGATATTTGTCTTTTTGTTTGTAAACTGTTTAATTATAATGATTTATAGATTTTAAAAAGTGGTATGATAATAATAGATAATAAATAAGAATGGTTAGTTATCGGGAGTTAGAGTAGTATGAGTAAAGAAGCGATTTTACAAAAGAAAATGGTTTTATTTTTTATTATGTTTTTATTATTAACCCTAAGTGGAATTCCACTTCTTCTTTATTTTGCTTCACCGTCTTTAGAATTAAAGGGTAGCGATGAAATAACTATTGATTATACTGAAAAATATCAAGAACCCGGAGTTATAGCGACTTATTATGGTAAAGATGTTTCTGATGATGTTCAAATAGAAGGTACTGTTGATAAGAAAATTGGAACTTATAAAATTAAGTATACTTTAAAAAAAGGAATATATAAAAAAGAGAAAGTTAGAACAGTAGTTGTAGATGGATCATCAAAACCAGTTATAACGCTTAAAGGGGAAAGTAAAGTAAAAGTTTGTCCAAATAAAAAATATGAAGAGGAAGGATATACAGCTAGTGATGATATAGATGGAGATTTAACTAGTAAAGTTAAAGTAACTACGAATGATAATGAAGTAACTTATACAGTAACTAATTCCTTAGGTAAAACAAGTAGTGTTACAAGAAAGATAACTTATGTAGATGAAGAAAGTCCTAAAATAGTATTAAAGGGTGCTAGTAATTATAAAGTATATTATAGCGAAATATATAATGATCCTGGTTATACGGTAACAGATAATTGTGATAGTGAGATAGCTAGTAAGGTAAAAGTAATAAATAATGTAGATACAAAAAAAATTGGAATATATGAAATTGCTTTTCAAGTAACTGATAGTGCAGGAAATGCAAGTGAGGTTAGAAGAAAGGTAAATGTAGTAATTCCACCACAGGGAGGAGTAATATATTTAACTTTTGATGACGGACCAAATAATGGAACAACTAATGTTATCTTAGATATTTTAAAAGAAGAGGGTGTAAAAGCAACATTCTTTGTAACTAATAAAGGACCTGATTCTTTGATAAAACGCGAATATGCTGAGGGACATACAATAGGGTTACATACAGCAAGTCATACTTATTCTAAAGTTTATGCTTCAGTTGATGCTTATTTTAATGATTTACAAATTGTTCATGATCGAGTTCTACGTCTTACAGGAGTTGATTCTAAAATAATTAGGTTCCCTGGAGGAAGTAGCAATACAGTAAGTCGTAAATATAGTATAGGTATTATGAGTACTTTAACTCAAGAAGTTACGAATAGAGGATATCGCTATTTTGATTGGAATGTATCTTGCGAAGATGCAGGTGGTGCAAAAACTAAAGAAGCGGTTTATAATAATGTTATTAAAAATTTAAGTAATAAAAGAATTAATATGATTCTAATGCATGATGTAAAACCACAAACACGTGATGCTTTACGTGATATTATTCGTTATGCTAAAGATAATGATTATACTTTTGAAACAATTGATGAATGGACACCAGATGTTCATCATCGAGTTAGTAACTAGGATATAGTAAGAAATATTAGAAGAGGGTTTTATGAATATTGAAGAAGAAGTATTTAAAAAAAGGATTATTTTGTTTGATAAATTAATTCCTTATGGTTTTACTAAAGAAGGGAATAATTATTTAATATCTAAGACTATTTTAAATAGTTCTTTTCGTATTGATGTTAAAATATCTAAATCTGGTAAAGTAGAGGGCCATATCTATGATTTAGCTTTTAATGAAGAATATTTTAATTATCGAATAAAAACCCAAACTGGGGAATATGTTGGTAAAGTAAGACAAGAGTTTATAGATTTTCTTAATAGGATTAAAGATAAATGTACAACAGGTAATAACTTTGTTTATCCGCAAACTAATCGTTTAGCGAAATTAATTTTAGAAGAATTTAATGATGCTCCAGAGTTTCCTTGGGAGAATGATGATTCGGGAATATTTAGAAATCCGCTTACGAAAAAATGGTATGCTTTAATTATGCATATTGATCGCAGTCGATTTAGTAATGATACTGGTGATGTGGAAATACTAAATATTAAACTTGATGAAAGTGAGATTCAAGAGTTATTACTAAAAGATGGTTATTATAAAGCTTATCACATGAATAAAACTAAATGGATTACGATTACTTTAGATGATACTTTAGATGATGAAGTAATAATGGAACATATTAAAGAAAGTCATGCTTATTCAAATAAGAAATAGCTAAATTATATTTAATTTGTTATAATTATAAATGAGGTGATATAGGATGGTAACTGTTGTTGGTTTTTTCTTTATTATTTTCTTATTTGCTGCTGTTGTAGCTCTAGTTTGGGGAATTAAAAAGGCTTTATCTTTTGTTGATAAGAGCTATTGTCATGAGGCGATAATATCATTTTTTCTACCTTTGGTAGGAATGATAATTTATGCTATTAACGTGGAAAAAAATAAAAAGCTTGCTAATAGCTGTATAGCACCAGTCTTGTTATTAATGGTTATTAGTGTAATATTAGTAATTGCTGTCAATTGTTTAATATTCTTTTTATAATAGTATTGTTTGAGGTTGGAATAAACAACCTCATTTTTTTATTATGATTATTTAAAAGCATGTTACAATATATAAAATTTAGGAAGTGGTATTATGTCATTTGTAAAAGCGCAAGAATATCTAAAACAATATAACTTAGAAGATCGAATAAAAGAGTTCTCTGTTTCATCAGCTACTGTTGCTTTAGCGGCAGAGGCACTTAAATGTAGTGAAGATGAAATAGCTAAAAGTTTATCTTTTTTATCTTTCCATGAACCAATATTAATCGTAGTATCTGGAGCTTCTAAAATAGATAATAAAAAATATAAAGAAGAATTTAAGTGTAAAGCTAAAATGATTCCCGCTGGAGATGTAGAAAAATTAATTGGTCATGGTGTAGGTGGCGTTTGTCCTTTTGGAATTAATGATAACGTTAAAGTATATCTAGATGTATCTTTAAAAAAGCATCAAATAGTATATCCTGCCTGTGGTAGTTCTAATAGTGCAGTTAAATTAAAAATTAATGAATTAGAAAAAGTATCAAATAATATTAAATGGGTTGATGTTTGTAAAACTTTATAACTCCACATTTTGTTTGGATACTCTCATCATAAAATAAGTTACAATAACTTACGAAAGGAAGAAATTTATGAATCAAGAAAAAATTGGTAAGTTTATTGCCGAACTTCGTAAAGAAAAAAAGATGACACAACAAGATTTAGCTAATAAGTTAAATGTTACGGATCGAGCTATTTCTAATTGGGAGAATGGTCGTCGTTTACCAGATTATTCTTTAATCAAAGATTTATGTGATGAGCTTGGAATTACAATTAACGAATTATTAAGTGGAGAAAAATTAAAAAAAGAAGAACAAAAAAGTAAGTTTGAAGAAAATATTATTAATACTTTAGATTATTCTGCTAAAAAAGAAAGAGGTAATAGAAAAGTAGCAATTTGTTTGATTTCAATTATTGCTATAATAGTTATAATATTACTTACTTTATTTGGAATAGATGTTATAAGGATGCGTAATAATGAACCAGTATTTTTTAGTACGTGGGGATTTAAGTATGCACCAGCAATTAATATTGATAGTTTAAAAATAGAAAAGGCTATTAAAGAATATATTGCTCAAGAAAGTGAAAGTGGCTTTGATGATGATAGTTATTATGATGTAAAAAGTTTTGTTACTATGAGGACATATTTAATAAAAGAAGAAAAGAATACTTATTATGTTTATGCTTGGGTATTGGAAGAAACATTTGCTAGAGATATTAAAAATGATAATGTTGTTAATTATTCTGGTTTTTCTATTCCTCACAAATTTAAGGTTATAAAAAATGGGGATGAATTTATTGTCGATAGTTATGAAATACCTGGTGATGGCACTGCCTATGCCAAAGATTTAAAAAAAATTTTTCCCGCAGAAATTTTGCCAGAAATAGATCAAGTTTACTTTGATGGAACTTTTGAAAAATTAGATATTGATCTTAAAGAACAAGTAGAATTATATTATCATACTGATCAATTTCAATATAAAACAGAATAGTTAAATGTTCTGTTTTTATGTTAAAATAAGTGTGAGGTATTATAAAATGAAAAAGAAGATAATAATTAGTTTAGTAATTATTGTATTACTAAGTTTAGTAGCTTATTACTTATATTATGAAAATAATATGTTACAAGTAAGTAATTATGTTATTACTAGTGATAGAATACCAGAAGAATTTAATAATTATAAAATTGTACAAATATCTGATTTTCATAATACGAAATCTAAGAAATTACATAATAGTTTAGTTAAAGAAATAAGTGGTATTAAACCTAATATAATTGTTATAACTGGTGATTTGATTGATGCTAATAGAACAGATATTGATACAGCAATTAATTTGATAAAAGAAATAAAGGATGTTGCTCCTATTTATTATGTTACTGGTAATCATGAAGCTGGTATTACAAGTTATGATAAATTAAAAGAAGAATTAGTAAATAATAATGTTACGATATTAGATGGTAAGAATGTAGTAATAGAAAATAAAGATAGTATAATAAATTTAATTGGTTTAGATGATCCAGCGTTTAACGGAGATCCTTATCGTGATGATAAGACGACAATTAAAGATGAATTAAAAGCTATTACCTATGATAAAAATGAATTTACTATTTTATTATCTCATCGTCCAGAATTAATTGATACTTATGCCGAAGAAAAATTTGATTTAGTAATATCAGGTCATGCTCATGGTGGACAGATAAGAATTCCTTTAATAGGTGGTTTAGTAGCTCCTAATCAAGGATTCTTACCGAAATATACTAGTGGTATATATGAAAAGAATGATACTAAAATGGTGGTAAGTAGAGGAATAGGAAATAGTATTATTCCTTTTAGGATTAATAATCGTCCGGAATTAGTTATTATTAGTTTAGAAAATAAATAAAAAGGAGAAATAAATATGAGAAGAAAACCTATAACGACCTTATTTATGTTAGAGTCTTTAGATGGTAAAATAAATAGTGGTAATAATGATACTTTAGATGTTGATAAAGACTGGTGTACAATTACAGGAGTTAAAGAAGGATTAGATCAATATTATGAAATAGAAAAAACGACGGATTTATATTCTTTAAATACTGGTCGAGTTATGGCAAAGATTGGGGTTAATGAACGTTTGGATGAACCAACTAAGATTGATTGTAGTTTTATTATTATTGATAATAAACCACATTTAAATGAACAAGGGATTAGTTATTTATCTAAATGGGTGCAAAGATTGATTCTTGTGACAACTAATAAAAATCATCCAGCTTATCAACTTAAAAATAAATATGATAATATTGATATACTATTTTATGATAAATTAGATTTAGCTCAGGTATTAGAAGATTTAGTTTTAGAATATCAAGTTGAAAATTTAACGATTCAGTCTGGTGGAACATTAAATGGTTTATTTTTAAGAGAGAATTTAATTGATTATGTTCATATAGTTATTGCGCCGATATTAGTTGGTGGTAGAGATGTTCCAACTTTAATAGATGGTGATGCTATTACAAAGAGAGAAGAATTAAATAAATTAAAAGCTTTAGAATTAATAGAATGTAAGCAACTTAATAATTCGTATATTGAGTTAAAATACAAAGTTATTAAATAATAGCTTTTTTAATTGCTTAAAATTCTTTGTGCTATAATATGGGTATATTATACCTAGGAGGTGTATTTATGTCTAAAGTTTTAATTGTTGATGATGATGAAGATATCGCAGAGTTAATATCTTTAATTTTAAAAAAAGAACAAATTGAATCTAAAATAATTAATAATTCAGTAATGGCTTTAGATTTTATTAAAGATCCTAATTTTGATTATGACTTAATCTTACTTGATATTATGATGCCTGATTTAAGTGGAACTGAATTATGTTCTAAAATAAGAGATTTGGTTAATATACCTATTATTTTTGTTTCAGCTAAGAGTGAGATGGTTGATAAGATTGTTGGTTATGAACTAGGTGGGGATGATTATATTACTAAACCATTTGATAATACTGAACTTTTATTAAAAGTAAAGTCACATTTAAGATTAAATAAAAGAAATAATAAAGGAAATGGTAAAGTAATTAATATTGGGAAGATATCTTTAAATACCGAAAGTTATGAAGTTAAAAATAATGGAGAAAAGGTTGATTTATCAACAAGAGAATTTGAATTATTAAGATACTTAATGGAAAATGCAGGTATTGCTTTATCTAAAGAACAAATCTATGAAGCTGTATGGGGTAGTGAATATGGTGATATTGGCACAGTAGCTGTTAATATTAAAAGTTTAAGAGATAAATTAAATGATAATGATGAATATATTATAACTATTTGGGGCTACGGCTATAAATTTAATAAGAGTGTTGATTTAAATGATTAATATATTTAAAAATCATAAAGTTCGTCGTAATTTTATTATCACTTTATTTATCATTGCTCTTATTAATGTTATCTCATTAGTTACTTGGTATTATCTAAGAATAAAGCCTTCTTTAAATAATATAGAAAATACTAAAGAAACAATTATTAATGAGAAAATAGCTCCTAGTTATTCTTCATATGAAGATTTAGAAAAAAATATTGATTCTTTAGCGCAAGAATATGATGTTATCTTAAATATTGTTGATGAAGAAAATAATATTATTAAAGATAATCAACCACAGGAAAATAATTTAGAAATATTTAGTACTTTTACTAAAGTAGATGATCATTTATATATTATTAATGGCTATTTTTCTAAAAGAATAAATCCGGTTAATATTATTCTATCTTTAATTTCTTTTCAAATAATTATTGTGGCTATTTTAATAGTATCGACTTATATTTTTACCGGTCATTTAATTATTACACCAATTGAAAAGATAATTAATGATTTACGAAATTATAAATTTGGGAAAAAACCAGTTCGTAATGAAGTAAATAATGAATTAGATGTTATTCAAAATGAATTTGTTAATTTAGTTGATTCTTTAGAAGCAGAGAAGAAAGAACAAAAAAGAATTATAGCTAGTATATCTCACGATATAAAAACGCCACTTACCTCGATTATTGGTTATTCTACTTTAATGGAAGATAATCTATCTAATAAAGAAATGAAAGAATATAGTAATAAAGTTCATGAAAAAGCTTTACATATTAAAGATATATTAGCAACATTTGATGATTATTTAGTTAATTATGATAAACAAAAGATTAATTTGTCAGTTGTTTGTATTAAAGACCTTATCAATGAATTAAATGAAGATTATAAGATTGAATTAAATAATAAAAATATTGAATTTAATATTACTACTAATTGTGAAAAGGCAAAAATAAATATTGATGTTTTAAAAATTAAACGTGTCTTTTCTAATATTATTTCTAATAGTGCTAAGTTTGTTCCAGAAAAGGGAATTATCAATATTACTATCTTAAAGAAAAATAATTTTATTGAATTTACAATTGCTGATAATGGACCTGGAGTAGATGAAAAAATTATTGATAAATTATTTGATCCATTTTTTACAACTGATCCTTCAAGAAAAATATCAGGTTTGGGTTTATCTATTTGTAAAGAATTTGTTGAAGTACATAAAGGAACGATTAAAGCCTTTAATGATAATGGATTAGCAATAAAATTTAAATTACCAATTTATAACGAAGATAAGAAATAACTTATCTTTTTTCTTTTTAATAATTTTTAATAAAATAATTATAATTTATTAAGAATTAAGTAATAAACTTAAAAATGTAAAAGGAAGAAAACTTTTACTTATATAGAAGGTGAATGATAGTGCATAAAATTATTAGTTACTTCTGGCTTTTCTTAATTGGTTCTTTTGTTGGGTTTATAATGGAAACTATTTGGTGTTTATTAAAGAATAAACGCTTTGAGTGGCGAAAAAGTTTAATTTATGAACCTATTATTCCGATTTATGGTTTAGCTGGTTTAATAATTTTATTAGTATGCAATTACTTAAAGGTTAAATCCTCTTTTGCAATATTTCTAGTAGGCTTTGTAGTTAGTACTGTAGTGGAATATGTTGCTAGTTTTATTCAAGAAAAGTTATTTGGAACAATATCTTGGGATTATAGTGAGTTTCCTTTAAATTTAGGTGGCCGAGTTAACTTTTTGTATTCTATCCTTTTTGGCCTAGCTGCTACAATCTCCTATAAATCTATTTTGTTTCCAATTAACGAATACTTCCTTTCTATAAATTTAACTAGTACAGTAATCACCTTATTTATTATATCAGTTGCCTTCTTTATAAATGATGTTATAATTTCTGGGATTGCTGCTTTTAGAATGAAGGAGCGTGGGAATAATATAAAGAGAACAAGTTATTTCTGGCATTTAATCGATAATAAATATAATGATGATTATTTAAAAAAAGTTTATCCTAATGCAATTATTTTATATAAGTAGGAAAGGAAAAGATAATATGAAATTAAAAATAGTTGGTCAAAATTCTAGTAATCGTCTTAAACTTCTAAAAAATATTAATAAGGCAGTAGAAGAACTGCCAGAAGATTTAGAGATAGAATTAATTGAGGATCAAGAAAAATTTTCTAAGTATCAAGTATTTAATACGCCAGCTTTAATTATTAATGACAAAATAATTAGTCAAGGTAAAGTATTAAATGAAAAAGAAATACGAAACTATATTAGATTGCTAAGTAACTAGGTGATTAAGATGGATTATTACTTTATTGTTTATGGTTTAACATTAATCGCTTTTATTATTACGATTGCGGCACAGTTTTTTGTTAATTCAACTTATAATAAATATGCTAAAGTGAAAAATGAACGAAATTTAACTGGCCGAGAAGCTGCTCGTTATATTTTAGATAAGAATGGTTTAGAAGATGTTGAAGTCGTTGAAGTAAGTGGTTATTTAACTGATCATTATGATCCAAAAAAGTTAGAGGTACGACTATCTAAAAATAACTATAATGGGACTTCTATTGCGAGTGTTAGTGTTGCCTGTCATGAATGTGGTCATGCTATTCAAGATAAAGAAAAATACTTATTTATGCGTATTAGAGCTAAATTAGTTCCAATAGTTAATTTTTCTTCATATGCCGGTTATTTGGCGATAGTTTTAGGTTTACTGTTTGGAGCGATTAATTTAATTTGGTTAGGCATTATTTTAGAAGTAGTTATTTTATTATTTCAACTTATAACTTTACCAGTAGAAATTAATGCTAGTTCTAGAGCTTTAAAAGAACTTGATTATGCCCATTTTTTTACAAGTAATGAATTAAAATCTGGTAAAAAAGTTTTAACAGCAGCAGCTATGACATACGTTGCGAGTGTTGCGACAACATTAATTCAAATTTTAAGATTGATTTTAATGTTTAATAGACGTGAAAATTAAAAAAGAAAGAAGAATAAAAAATGAAAAGTATTCAAAAAAAATTAAAACAAGATAGTTATGAATCAATATTTTTTAGTTGTGTTACCATTTTGCTTGGTCTTATTATGATAATATTTTCTAAAAGTATCTTAGATATTATCTCTTATTTAATCGGTGGTTTATTAATTGTTAATGGCTTACTTAAAATATTTTATTATTTTAGATATGATGGTAAATATAATATTTTTAATTATGATTTATCATTTGGTATTTTAAACATTATTATAGGTATTGTATGTATTATTTTTACTAATGAACTACAAAGTATTTTTAGAATAATTATTGGTTTAGTTGTTATTTATGAAGCAATTATTAATATAACTTTATCTACTAAAATACTATTTGTTGATAAAGTATCTGGTATTACAAGTTTATTAATTTCAATTTTAATGGTTTTGTGTGGAGGTTTTATTATTCTGACTAAAGGCCTTGTAATTACTTCAATTGGCGTTGTATTAATTATTTTTGCAATAATGAATATAATCGAATCTATTATCTTTAATCATAATTTAAATAAGATTGAAAAGTACTTAAGTAAACAAGATTTATAATATTAAGATGTAATATTTATAAACTTCTTTTTTTGTTATATAATATAAATTAGAACGGAGAAAGAAAATGAAAAAAATATTATTTAGTTTATTAGCTATAATATGTGCTTTTAGTTTAGTAGGATGTGGAAGTAAAGAAGAAAAGAAAGAAGAGACTCAAGAACCAGAAAAACAAAATACTATTGGTTATGTTGATGAAGTAACAGTAGATAGTTTAATCGATATATTAAATCAAGTTATTACTGATACATCTGGATTAGGACCAATTGATAAAGAAACTTTAAAAGTTAATGATGGACGTTATTGGTATACAATTGATAGTGATATTTATTTAATTGTAGTACCACTTAATGAACAAAAGGATGTTAAAGAAGATATTGTTGAATCAGTGCGTCTTTACTTTACTGATAAAACATTAGAAGATCCACAAATACCTGCTTATACGAGATTATTAATTGAAGCCAATAATAAAGAAATAACTAGTGAAGAAGCACAAACATTAATAGATGAAGCCAAAAAGGTAGCAGAAGATAAAGCAACTAGTAATAATGGTAAAGGTATTTCAGTAGGATATGCAATTGCATCTAATCACTATGAATATCAAGTAATTAGAAATTACAAAAAATAACCGACTGATTATATCAGTCTTTTTTATTTATATTTTAGATAATAAGGTGGATAAAATGAAGAAGAGTAGTAAAAAACAAAAAGTTAGATTTTATGATTTATTTTGGTTATTTATCTTTGGTAGTATCTTTGGGTGGATTTACGAAGTTTTATTTAGTTTAATTGTTCATCATGTGTTTATAAATCATTCAGCTTTAGTAATTGGACCATTTAATGTTTGTTATGGTATTTGTGCTTGTGCTTTAACTTTTTTGTTATATCGTTATAAAGATAAAGGATATCTTACTTTGTTTGGGATTAGTTTCTTTCTAGGATCAATTTTAGAATATATTATGAGCTGGGGAATGGAACTAGTATTAGGTTTTTCTTCTTGGAATTATAGTAATATGTTTTTAAATATAAATGGTCGTGTTTGTTTAGTTATGTCCTGTTTATGGGGCTTTTTAGGCATTGCATGGATTAAATGGATTTATCCGCCAATTGAAAAATTAATTAGAAAAATACCAGAAAAGTTAGGACATAAATTAGTAGTTATTATATCTATTTTCTTAGTTTTAGATTTAGCTTTAACAATTAGTGCAGGATTACGAGCTAAGGATTGTGCAAAAGG
>CANQQV010000014.1 GCA_947626095.1 uncultured Bacilli bacterium | reverse complement strand
TTTTGTAATGCTTTTGCTTTTTATAAAATAGGAAGATATGATATAAAAGGAAAAAGATATTTAAATTCTTTAGATAAATATTATTTAGCGGATCATTCTTTTAGATATGCTATATTGGGTACGACTAATATAGACTATGGAAGAGTTTATGAAAATATAGTAGCAATTGAGTTACTAAGACGAGGGTATGAAGTATATGTTGGAACTTTATATGAAAAAGAGATAGATTTCATAGCTCAAAAAAGGAATGAAAAAATTTATATTCAAGTATCTAGTAATATTAGTGATGATTTAGAAAATGAGACCTTTAAAAGAGAAGTAACTCCATTATTAAAAATTAAAGATGCATATCCTAAAATTTTGATTGCTAGAACTAGACATGATGATTATACTTATGAAGGAATAATAATAAAAGATATTGCCAAATGGTTAGCAAATGATAAATAAGTATTGTTAAACTTTCATTTAATTGCTAAAATTGTATTAGAAATTGATACTTAATAGTATTATTTCTAATTTTTAAGAGAAAGTTTGAAATATCCTTCCTTCTCGCACCAGTTAATCGATTCAGCCCGTATTTTAGGGCTTTTTTAATTTTTAAATCCACTCTAAACACCTTCAAACACACTTTTAAAAAATTTTTAGAAGTTATTAGAGTGAACATAAAATTATAGAACTTTAATATAAAATGAGGCTTTGTGTAAAGGTGATAATTGTAATTCAGTCATTCTGCACAAGATTAATACAACTCTCGAATCAACAAAATATTAAAATCTATGATAAAATATTTATAGCTGAAAAAAGCTAGGAGGTAAATATCATTGGAAAAAGTATTATATGAAAACGGCATTTTTGAGTTTTTAACTGAAGAAAAAAATTATACTATTAATGGTAAGACTCGAAATGTCACAAGAACTTTTATTAGAAGGCCTCCAGGAATAAGAGCTATTATAGAAAATGACAAACATGAAATATTACTATCAAAAGAGTATAGGTATGAATTGGAAAACTTTGACTATAGATTGCCTGGTGGTAAAGTTTTTGACAATTTAGAAGACTATAAAAAATCAATTAGGGATAATACTTTACAAGACGCAGTATACAATACAGTAGCTAAAGAAGTAAAAGAAGAAGTTGGAATTGAAATTAAAAATCCCAAATTATATTATGTATCTTATGCTGGATCAAGTATTGTATGGGATTTATATTATTTCATAATTAATGATTATAAAATAATAAAAAATGGTCAAGAATTAGAAGAAAACGAAATAATCGATGGCTTTGTTTGGAAAAATTATAACGAAATAATTAAAATGTGTATTGAAAAGCAAATTCATGAAGATAGATCAATAGGGGTCTTGCTAACGTATATTTTAGAAAAACAAAATAATTAAAATTTATTGTATTCTTGCCATTTGAGATAACAACAAGAAATCAAATTGAACTTTTTAATAGTATAATTTTATCATTAGAAATTTTAAATAAATAATTATAAACTCTTTTCTACAAAAATAAAATCGGTTTATATTAAGTAACTTGTAAAAAATATGCATTTATGATATGATGAATACGCCAAGGAAACTTGCGTAAAATAAAAAAAAAGGAACATTCAATATTGCAGTGTTGAGTGTTACCAAATAATTTGTGTAGCACCTAATTCAAACTGTTTGAGTTAGGTGCCATTTTAATTTAGAATTACAAAAAGTAATGCTATAAGTAAAAAGATGATAATGATTAAAGCAAAGATTAAATAATCTTTCTTGTTCATCAAGCATCACCTCCCATCCATAAAGATAGAGGTAGCACCCAACTATCAAATGTTCCAAACGCAATTATGCCAAACGTTTGTTCTTTATACAACACTTTATATCCACAAAATTGTTTATAACTAATAAAAAAATATATAATCAGATAGAAGGTTCAATTATGATTATTGATTCACACATGCATATTAATCGTATAGTTTTAGATAATCCTCAAAAATATATAAATGCTATAAATAATAATACTAATATCGAAAGTGTTATTAATGTCGGTTTAGATATAAACACCTCAAACGAATCTATAAGTATTGCCAGCTCCAATCCTAAATTTTTCTCATCTATTGGTATTCATCCCTTGTATATTGCCGATCAACAACTAGATTCTTTATATAATTTAGCGTCCCATCCCAAAGTAGTGGCAATAGGTGAAATAGGCTTAGATAGTACTAAAAATAATTTAACTGAGCAAAAGAAATATTTAATAAGTCAAATAATGATTGCTAATGAACTTCATCTGCCCGTAATTATTCATTCTAATAATTGTAATAAAATAATAATTGATATCTTTGAAAAATATGTAAAACCTAAATATGGTTGTGTTTTTCATTGCTTTCAACCAGATTTAGAAACTTTAAAATATTTGGTAGATAATGGCTTTTATATTTCTTTTGCTGGAAGAATAACTTATAAAACGGCCAAGAAATCACTTGAAGTAGCAAGTATTGTGCCAAGTAATTTATTTTTAATCGAAACTGATAGTCCATATATATCACCTGAACCTTTAAGAGGTGAAATTAACGAAACATCTAATATAAAATATATAATTCAAAGATTAGCTGAAGTAAGACAATGTTCAACTACCGAAATAGAACAAATAACTAATGCCAATACCAAAAGATTATTTAAAAAGATGAAATAAAGAATCGAGCATTTGTGCTCGGTTTAATAATGTCTAGAATTCATTATTATTTTGTTTTTCATAATATGGTTTATAAGATAAATATTCACTATTATTATCTTTTAACCAATATCCAAATGTTCCTTTAATTTTAATTGGTTTTTCTAAAGGCGTAAATTGTAAATTATTAGTATTTACTGCTTTAGCATTTTCAGCTAAAGAAGATGTAATATGGGGTGTTTTTAAAAGCGATTGATTATCATCTTCGTAGTTTATGTAGTATGGTAATAATT
This sequence comes from uncultured Bacilli bacterium, assembly GCA_947626095.1. GTDB lineage: Bacteria > Bacillota_I > Bacilli_A > RF39 > UBA660 > Coprovivens. The sequence continues at coordinate 38,405 of CANQQV010000014.1, read as the reverse complement.
CATCAGGTAAAGATATTTGAAAACCACTATTAAAGCCATCATTACCATAACCAATTATCGTAATTTCAAAACTTTTACCAACAATATCATTAAAAACATCTTTTTCTTTAGGATGATATTTAAAAGTACAATGTATTTCATCATTAATTTTGGCTAGTTGTTTCTCTTCTAAAGAATGAAGTAGTTCGACTGTTTCTTTATCAAAGAAAAGACCTTCATAACTTAACATATATATACCTCTTTTCAATATAAATATAACATTAAATAAAAATATTTTTAATAATTATTTTACTATATAATAATTAAAGAGTTTGTTATAATTAACTAAAGGTGAGGTTTATGAGTATCGAAAATCAAAAAACAATTGCTGTCTATGCTAAAACAGCTAAAACATATATTGCTAATAGTTTAGAACATGATAGGTTAGATCCTAAAAGAGCTTTAGAAAAAAAACAAGAGTTAGAAGAATTAATTAAAACAAGTTTTGCTGACGTTCCTAAAGGAAGTAAAGTCTTAGAAATTGGTTCTGGTGAAGGCTTAAATGCTAAATACTTAAAAGAATTAGGTTATAATGTAACGGGTAGTGATACTGTTGATGGCTTTGTTGAATCAATAAAAGAACAAGGTGTTAAAGCTATTAAATTAGATGCTTTAAATGATGAAATATTAGAAAAATATCTAGCTATTTTCTGTTGGCGTGTTTTTGTTCATTTTACTGATGAAGACGCTTTAAAAATTTTAAGAAAAGTTTATGATGCCTTAGAAGATAAAGGTGTATTCTTATTTAATGCTATTAATCGTGCTACTAAAGAAGTCGATAGTGAATGGGTTGATTTTGAAGGTGAATACCATATGGGTGTTGAACGATTCTACCATTACTTTACTAAAGAAGAGTTAGATAACTTAATAAGTGAAACGGCTTTTAAAGTTCAAGATTTTCATACTGAAGGTGGCAAAGAAAATAATAAGTGGTTAGTATATACTTTAAAAAAATAATAGGAGTAAATAATGGAAAAAATATATAATAAATTAGTAAGAGATAACATTCCTAATATTATCAAAGGTAATGGTGGAGAACCATATACGCGAATCCTTAATGATCAAGAATATAAAGAAGAACTTGAAAAGAAACTAAATGAAGAATATCAAGAAGTATTGAGTGCTACTGGAAAAGATCGTGTTGAAGAATTAGCTGATATGTTAGAAATAATTTCATCACTAGCTGCCTTAGAAAATAGTAGCTTAGAAGAAGTAATAAAAGTTGCTCAAGAAAAAGCCCAAAAAAGAGGAGCTTTTAAAGATAAAATTTATTTAGAAAAAGTAATTGAAGATTAGTAGGCAAATAGTTAAATATTTGTCTTTTATTTTGTAATAATTCATAAAATATTGATATAGTAAAATGCACTGTCAAACCATTAATAAATTAATGCCAAAAAATTCGAATATGCTAAAATAAAATTAGATAGAACTAGTTAAATTTGTCACATTTTTAAGGTCATGATAAACTAGTTTAAATTTAAATAAAAAAGGGTGGTTAATTATGAAAAAATTTACAGAGAAATTTATAAATATTTTAATAATAATTGCTTTATGTAGTTCTTTTTTAGAACCATTTGTTAATATATCCATCGTTGCTAATGCTGCGGCTAGTGATAACTATGTTTATTTATCAGATTTATGGGATGATAAAGATGTCTTATTAACTAAAGAGAGTAGTTGGAAAGATGTCCGTGCTCTTAAAGTTAATCAAAATGAACCTGGTAATTTAATTTCTGTTAATCTTGATGGTGAACAAACTTACTTTATTAATGGTATTTTTGCTCATGCCACTAGTACTTTAATTTTTGACTTAAAAGAATATAAAGAAAAAGGCTTTAATATGTTTTCTGCCTTCGTTGGTGTTGATACCTATGCTGGTTCAAATGGTGATGGTGTTGCCTTTACTATTTATGGTTCTAATGATAATAAAAACTATACTCAATTAAAATCTATTAGTACTCTAAAAGGAACTAGTAATGCTGTAGAAGTTAAACTATCAATTAGTGAATATCGTTACTTAAAACTATATGCTTATGCTAATGGTAATAATAGTTCTGACCATGCTGTTTATGCTAACGCTATGCTTTATAATAGTAATACTTATCAACCTAATATGAATTCTTCAGTTGATTGGATTAGACCATTAAGTGAATATGATGAAGAATTAAAGCGTCACCCTGAAGAAGATATTATCAATAATGAAGAATTAGAACTTAAACTTTTACAAAGAACTTTAGTAAAACGTGTTGGATACCAAATAATGCAAGCTTATGCAACTAGTGATGATGATAAAGCTGCTGTTTTAAAGTGGTTATTTACAGATAAAGAAGCATTAAAAACTTATATTACTGGTGGTGAACCATTAGGTAATTATATTAATTCATTTAATGTATTAACTAAACTTTATAATACCTATAAAGATGATTTAAAGAATGAAGATGAAACTAAGAGAGAAACTTTCTTAAAAATGATGATGGCTATCTCTTTAACTCATTCTGGTACAGTAGCGTTCTGGACTACCGGTGAAGGTAATACTCAAGTTATTTCTGATCCAGTTAAACGTTATAAAGCTTTTAAAGATTTATATTTACACCAAAATTATCCGACTGAATATGAATTTGAGCAAACATTTAACGTAGAAGTGTTTGAATCTCTAACAGTTGAAGAAATGCGTTGGGTAGTTGATGCTCGTTTAAGTGATGAGGAACTTCCTTGGTTAAATTGGTATAGTAGTCATTTAGAGGAAACTAAATATTCTGGTGAAGATGGTAAAAGAAAAAGTAGTATGGACCCTTATACTTATATTTGGTATAACGATAGCTTTAAATGGGCTTATACTGATCCAGGATATTATGAAAAAGATTCTAATTATTGTGCACCTGACATAAAGACGCCTGTAGTTGATGGGTATGTACGTAATACAAAATGTAATGATATTTATCATACTGAAGAATGGGGTATTAAGAGTGATACTAATACTCAACCAAGGTTATGGGTTGTTTGGGAAGAGGATGGAGTATGTGGTGCTTTATCTAAAACAGGTGAAAACCTTAATAACTCATATGGTCAAGTAGCAGCTGTTACAAAACAACCTGCGCATGCCGCATATTTAATTCAAACAAAGACTAAAAAAGATGGTAAATTTGTTACAACTTGGGGTATTGGTAACGATGTTCATGGTTGGGCTAAATCGAGTGGTACTGAAAAAGGTGAAAGACTTCCTCTTAACTGGGGTACTACAACCTTATCTTATTCATCAGATTATAATGCTAGTTATGTTATTTTAGCTCAAGCAGCCATTGATGACTTTAAAAATTATGTTAAATCTTTAGAATACAAATTAATTGCTGATATCTATGAAGAAAATTATGAAAAACAAGAAAAAATTTACCGTAAAATAGTTGGTACAGCTAATATAGTTGATATTACTACTGAAAAAAATAGAAATGCTATTCAAAACTTCAACTTAGATGGTTGGTATGGCTTAATTCAAACTTATTTAAAAAATCCTACAAAGGATAGTGCTGATTATAGACATCTAAGTTATGAAATTATGGCTAATTTAAAAGAATATCCATTAGCTATGAATGACATGTTAAATTTAATTACAGAAAAAATGGAAAATTCTGATAAGAGTAAGGTTAATACAGCCTTTAAAAAAATTCTTAACGAATTAGTTAATGTTCAAAACGATAGTACTGAATATAAACAAGGACAAGCTGTAAGACAAGTAGCTCAATATTTAAATGGTCAAAAAGAAGAAACCGCTAAATTTTCATTCAGTGGTGAAAATGCTAATAAAATTGTTTTAGCCACAGAACAACCATTTGAATACGCTCTAGATTATAGTTATGATACACAAACTAAACTTGTTCATGCTAATTGGACCAAAGTAACAAATGGAACAACAGCTGATCTAACTGAAGTATTAGAAAAAATTACACCAGATAAAGACATCGTTGTCCATATTATTGGCGATTCTGATTATTCTCCTACTAGTGATAGTATTACAATAATTAATATTGAAGAGGGTACTACACCTAAAAACTTATACGCTAATGATTTAGAAAATAAAGTCTTTGGTATTACTGATTCTATGGAATGGAAAATTGATGGCGAAAAAACATCAACATGGACTAAATTTTCTGAAAAAGAACCTAATTTAAGTGGTATTAAAACTGTTTTAGTTCGAGATGGTGCTCATGATACATACTTACCAAGTGAAGCAGTCTCATTAACTTTTGATGCTGATCCAGATGCTGATCAAACTAAAGTATACGTTCCGATTTCTCGTTTAAAAGTTGAAGCTTCATCACAGCAAAATAGTTCATCAGAAGCTGCAGCCAGAGCTATTGATGGTAATAAAAATACTTATTGGCATAATTTATGGAGTGGTTCTGATACTGCTAGATGGATTACTATCGAAGTTACTGATGAAGATCCAATTGATTTATCTAAAATAGAATATATGCCAAGACAAGATTCTGGTACTAATGGTATCTTTACTAAAGTAAAATTAGAAGTTAGTCTAGATGGTAAAAAATGGGATGTTATAGATGATAACATTAAATGGAATTCTGATAAATCAACTAAGACTTATATTTTACAACGACCAGCTTTAGCTAAATACATTAGATTAACTGCTTTAGAATCAGCTGGTAATTTTGCTTCCGCTGCTATGATTAATATTTTCGAAAATAAAACAACAAGAACCTCAGTTGAAGAATTATCTGTTAATTATATTTCTAATGGCTTTGTCTATGATGGCACGCCTAAAACACCAGAAGTAATAGTTAAACATGGTGATACAACTTTAATTAAAGATGAAGATTATACTATTGAATATTCTGATAATGTTAATGCTGGTAAGGGTAAAATCTCTATTAAAGGTATGGGTGCTTATGTTGGACGAAGAAGCTTCGAATTTGAAATAAAGAAAGCTCCATTTCCTCCATCAGCTCCACCTAGAAATATTATTGTTGAAATGAGTGAATTAGATACTCATGGTGAAAGTGATTATGGAAAAGTTATACCTTATTTATTTTATGTAAAACTACCTAATGGTTGGGGATGGGCCCCTAAAGAAATGGGAACAATATTAAAATCAGGAGAGCCTATAAAAGCAACAGCTGAATATTACGGCGATGAAGAGGGTTGGACTGAAGAAATGGCTAACAACTTTGAATCTAATCAAGTAGAAGTTACTGTTACTTTAATAAATGGTAGTCGTCCTAAAGTAGAATTAAATACTAAAGATGAACTTAAATTTGATATATCAAAGGCTAGTGATAAAAAAGATAAAGAATACTTTAAAAGTCTTCTTATTGTAACTGATGAAGAAGATGATAAAGAAGATAAAGATTTATCAATTACTGTCAATGAAGAATTAACTGATTGGCCAACATGGAATAAAGTAGGAACTTATCATATAGCATTTACTATTACAGATAGTGACAATAATTCCGTTGATTATCAAATAGAATTTACATTATATGATTCTACAAATGATGAAAAAATAGATATTTCTAATCCTAAAGAATTTGTCGTTGAAATTATTGATAATGCTTTAATCTTTAATGGCTCAGAAATTAAACCAGAGGTAATTGTCAAAGATCAAAATAATCACATTTTAACTCTAGGTAAAGATTACGTTATTGAATATATTAATAACAAGGTTGCTGGTCCAGCTAAAATGATTATAAAAGGAATCGGTTTATTATATAAAGGTGAACAAACTAAAGACTTTACCATTGAAAAAGCTAAAGTTCCTAGTGTTTTACCTAATGAAGAAATTGAAGTTTCACCAGATGTTACTTCTTTAAGTGATGTTACTTTACCACAAGGTTGGTCATGGGAAGATGAAAACGTTAAACTTAAAGAAGGAGAAAATACTTTAACTATTATCTTTGCTGGTGATGAAAACCATGAACCTTATAAAATGACAGTTAAAGTAATTAAGGATAGTACGAAAAAACGTGAAATTGTTGAATCTAAACCAACAAATCCAACACCTAGTACTCCTAGTGAATCTGAAACTAAACCTAGTGAAACTACACCACAAGTAAAACCAACTGAATCAGAAAATGATAAAGAAGAACAAAATACAACTAATAATACAACCTCAAAACCAAGTAGCTCAAACAAAGAAACAACTAATGAAGAAGAAAGCAACCAAACAGAAGATAATAAAGTCGAAGAAACTCAAACTACTAACGATGAACAAACAACTGAAGATAAACAAGAACAAGATAATGAGGTAGAAACAAATGAAGAACAAAAAGTTCTAAAAAAAGAACAAGATACACCAAAGAAAAAGATTTCTAATCAAGTTATCGTTATGGCTACTGTTGTTGTATCACTTGTTACTTTAGGTGGCGTAGCATTCTTACTTATAAAAATTAAATAAAAGACTATTTAAATAGTCTTTTTTTTCGTTAAAAAATATTTGTCAAAAAAAACAAGTAAAATCAATATCAAATTTAACAAAACCATATTTAAAAATAATAACGCCTATGATAGAATTAATTCACAAAGAGATTGAGTTTATTTGATTAATTTTTTAATCAAATATTTTATAAATTAATAAAATATTAGAGGGATAGTTTATATGAAAAAGTTTTTACAAAAAATTACAATGATTCTAGTTGCCTTTGCTTTATTTTTTGCCCCTTATGAACCGCTAATTATTCTTTTAGCTGCTGCTGAACCATCCCACGTCTATTTATCTGATATTGATGCCGCCTTTACTAGTGTAGGTTATGGAACATTTAAAAAGAATAAAAATGAAAGCAACGAAATGATTTCTTTAATTATCGATAACCAAAGAACATATTCAATGAATGCTTTATATGCACATGCTACTTCAACCATTATTTATGATTTAAGAAATTATACTAATTTTGATACTTTCCAAAGTTATGTTGGCGTTGATGCTAGTCGCGGTAATTTAGGTAACGTTAAATTCTACATATATGGTTCTAAAGCTAATAGTTATGAAGCTAATGATTGGCATTTACTAAGAACTAGTAATCCTTTAAAAGGTGATAGTGAAGCTGAGAAAATAGTAGTATCAATTACTGATTATAAATGGTTAAAATTAGTAGCTGATAAAAATGGTGATAATAGTAGTGACCACGCTGTATATTTTGATGCGATGTTATATGATTCTCATAAATACGATGCTACTAAACAACCTACAGTTGATTGGATTAAAACAGTTGATGAATATGATACTATTTTACAAAGCCAAAGTGACGGAGAAATAGCTAAAAATAAAGAACTAAAACTTCAATTATTACAAAGAACTTTAGTTAAACGTGTTGGCTATCCTATTCTTCAAGCGTTTGTAAATAAAAATGATCGTAATACTAAATTTTTTGAATGGCTATTTAAAGACGAAAATAATTTAGAAGAATACTTATTAGGTGGCACTCCTGAAGGTAATAATTATCTTCAAGCTTTAACTGTCTTTGAAGAAGTATATTTTAAATATAAAGACGATTTAAAAGATCCAACATATGGTAAAACTTATAAAAAAATGATGATGGCTATCTCACTTGCTTATGCTAGTGATGTTAACTTCTGGCAAACTGCTAATAAACCAGTTGAACCAGTCAGAACTCCATCTTATCCATTAAAAAGATATGAAGTTATAAAAAAACTACTTACCGATGGTTATACTTATGATGGTGTTTCTACTCATTTTGAAAAAGAAATTTTTACTGATTTAGAGATTGAAGAAATGCGTTGGGTTGTTAACAATCGAATTAGTGATGAAGAGATTCCTTGGTTAAACTGGTATACTCAAATGACTTTAAATGGTAAAACCCCTTATGGTCGTGAAGGATATAAAAATCCATATAACTATATTTATTATGATGGTGGTTTTAGATGGAACTACGAAGATCCTAAGTATTATAAAGAAAATTCAGATTATTGTTCTTCTAGTTCAAGAAACTTACATAAATCACAAACAGATAAAGGCTATGAAAGAGGTGCTGTTTGTAATACTAAGTATGGTTTAAATCACTTTGGTATTGAAACTGGTGAAAAAGCTCCGCTTCGTTTATGGACGATTTGGGAAGAAGATGGCGTTTGTGGTTCCTTAGCTGGTACAGGTTCAAATATTGAAATGGCGTATGGTGTACCTGCTAGTTTAGTATCTCAACCAGGTCATGCTGCATATTTCGTTTCAAGTATAGATGAAGCAACAGGTGCAAGAATATGGGGGATAGGTAATGCTGCCGCTGGTTGGGCAAGATCTTACAAAGGTGAAAGAATGCTCCTTGACTGGGGTAGTAAAACATATAAATGGGTTGATACAAATAATGCAGCTTACATCTTAATCGCTCAAAGAGCTCTAGATGAATTTGATAAATATAAAGAAGCCTTTATTTATAATTTAATTGCTGATGTTAGAACTGATATTAAAGCTAAAATAAATGCCTATGAACGAGCATTACATGTTCAAAATTATAATGTTGATTCTTGGTATGGTTTAATTCAAGCTCTTTTACAAGACGAATCAACAACTGATAACAATTATTATAAAGTGGCGCAAACAATAATGAACGATCTTAAAGAATTTCCACTTCCTATGTATGATTTATTAAAACTATTTTCATCTAATATTCAAAATAATTATGTCGCTTATGAAACAGCTTTAAATACAACATTAGATGAACAATCAAAGTATACTAAAAATGATTATTTACAATACGGCGCAATTAATGATATTGCTAAATATTTAAAGGGTGTTAAAGGCGATAGCACAGTTGCTACTTTCTCATTCGACGGAGAAAATGCCGGCTTTTTAATGCTTACTGGTCCAGCCGCTAAAGAAAAACCATGGGCATTTGAATATACATTAAATTATGAATATGATGCTGAACACAAAAAAATTAGTGAAAAAACTGAATGGTTTCAAGTAACCGATGGTCAAACAAAAATTGATTTAAATGACAAGATTGATCAACTAAATGAAGAAAATGATATAGTTATTCATTTCCTTTCAACACCAAGAGAAAATATTGATAATTTTGTTTTCATTGACTTAACTGAAGGATCAGGCTCTGAATCAGACAATATTGAGCAAAATGTTGAGGAGCAAAAATTTACTGGTATCGATGAAAACGTTGCTGAATGGGTTGAATTAAAAACTGATGATGATATTTATGAATTCTTTATGCATATGTATGAACCAACAGTAGCTTATAATTATTTAGATTGGCATAAATTTAGCGAAAAACAACCACAATTTAGTAAAACTGGTGGCGAATGGATTGTTGTAAGAAACGGTTATACAAAGACTTACTTACCAAGTGCTCCAAGAATATTTGAATTAGAACCTATTCCTGAAAATCAAGAATATTCATATGTTCCATTTTCTCGCCAGACCGTTACAACATCAAGTTCATTAAATGAAGATGAAGAAAATAAATTGGTTGATGGCGATATCCATACAACCTGGACTTCAACAAAAGGTGATAAGAATGCCACAGTTACTATTAAGCTGAATAATAAATCAATTCTTCTTTCTAAATTAGAATATATTCCTGGTAAAGTTAGTGATCTGGGTATTATAACCAAAGCGAAAATAGAAGTTAGTCTTGATGGTAAAAATTGGGATGTAGTTACAAATGAAATATCATGGCCAAAAAATAATAACGTCAAATCGTATACATTATCTACTCCAACAAGAGCCAAATACGTTAAGATTACATCTTTAGATTCATCTTACGATTATGTTGTCGCTTCTATGTTTAAAATCTATGAAAATAAGTTAACTTCATTTAAGGATGTTAATGATTTACATGTAAGTTATGTTACTAATGGTTATACATATACTGGTAGTGAAATAAAGCCTTTTGTAACAGTCAAAGATGGAGATACTGAATTAATTTTAAATGATAACTATTATCTAGAATATAAAGATAATATTAAAGCCGGTAAAGGTAAAATTACTCTTGTTGGCTTAGGTGCCTATGATGGTGAAAAAGAATTAGAGTTTGATATTGCTAAAGCTAAAACACCAGAAATATCTATTGCTGAAGGAATATGTGTTGATGCCGATAAAGAAACTTTAGAAGAAGTTGAATTACCGCATAATTGGCATTGGAAAGATCAAAGTATGCCTTTAAAAACTGGTTCAAATGAAGCAATTGCTGTATATGATGATACTGAAAACTATGAAAATGTCGAAGTAACAATAACCATAGTTAAAGAAAATGGTCATCATCCAGAAATCAATATTACTGAAAAAAGTTTTGAATATACATTACCGGTTCCTGAAGAAAGCCGAAAAGCACTGGAAGATTTTAAATCTTTAATAACTATTTCTGATCAAGAAGATGAAAATCTATCAATAGAAGATGCAACAATTACATCAGATATTAATTGGGAAGAAGCAGGTACTTATCATGTTACTATAACTGTTACTGATAGTGATGGCAATACAACAACTGAATATATTCAAGTAACAATAAAACCAGCTGGTGAAGAAAAAGTAAAACTAAATAATGAACATTATGAAGTAGTAATAGAAAGTGATAATCTTTATTATAATGGTCAAGAACATAATGTAATTGTTAAAGTTAGAAAGAGTCTTCCATCAGTACCAAAATTACCAGAAGAAGAAAATGATTCTGTTGCTGAAATTATGACGCTATCTCCTTTAAATAGCAATATTTCTAGCCATGAGTTAACTGAAAACGTTGATTACACTTTAGATTTTAGTGAACTAACTAATGCTGGTAATCATACTGTAACTATTACAGGTACTGGTATGTACGAAGGTAAATTAACTGCTACATACACAATTAATAAAGCTATAAAGCCAACAAACATGATTCATCCAGAAATGACCGTATCTAGTGATACTACTAGATTAGATCAAATTCCTTTAACAGATAAATGGCAATGGAAAGATGCTGATATAAATCTAAAGGAAGGGGAAAATGTTATTAAAATTATCTTCCTTGGTGACGAAAATCATGAACGATATGAAACTGAAATCCTTGTTATTAGAGAAAAGGATAATACAATAAAACCTACACCAACAAATCCAACTCCAAGTAATCCTAGTGGTTCAGAAACTAAGCCAAGTGAAAATACACCACAAGTAAAACCAACTGAATCTGATCAAAAAGAAGATAATAATAGTAGCTCAACGAGTAAAGAAACAACTGATAAAAATACAACAAGTAAAGAAACAACAACCAAACCGAGTACTTCAAAGAAAGAACCAACTAATAAAGAAGAAACACCTAAAGTAGAAGATAATAAAGTAGAAGAAAACAAAACTACTAACGATGAACAAGCAACTGAAGAAAACCAAGAACAAGATAATGAAGTTGAAACAAATGAAGAACAAAAAGTTCTAAAAGAAACAACTGAAACACCAAAGAAAAAAATTTCTAACCAAGTTATCATTATGGCTGTTGTCGCTATATCATTTGTTACATTAGGTGGTGTAGCATTCTTACTTATTAAAATAAGATAAAAGACTATTTAATTAGTCTTTTTCTTTTACCTAAAATTAAATTTATAACAATACTCCCAATTATAATTATCAGTAGGGAAGATAAAGCTTTATTAACACCAAATAATAAGTATCCAATTATAATTATTATAAAATTAATTATAAAGTTAATAACTGATATTTTAAGATGTAAATATTTATTAACTAACAAAGTAATAATTGTAAGTCCTCCTGAAGAAAATCCTAGTTTATATATCATTCCACAAGTAAAGCCAAAGATTATTCCTGCTAAAATAATTAAAATATATTTACTCCCAAAATCATATATTGGAATATAACTTGTTACTTTAATAAATAAAGGATAAGCAAATGTTGATATTAGAGCACTTTTAGTTTGATCTTTAGTTAAGAAAAAATAACTAATAACTATTGCTATAACATTAATAATTAAAACAATTAAAGAAGTTCTTAAATTAGTAATATAACTTATAATTAACGCTAAACCTTGTGTTCCACCAGTTACTAAGTTTAACGGTTTTAAGATAAGATTTAAATTTAATGCTGCTAATAACAAATAAAAAAGAAGTAATAAGTATTTTTTCATAAGCTACCTCATTACTTCTATTATTTACATAATCTAATTATTTATGATTATTTCTTCTTTTTATTAGCTGCTACTTCAATAAACGTTTTAAACAAAGGATGTGGACGATTAGGACGTGATTTAAATTCTGGATGGAATTGACAAGCTATATAGTGAACATGTGAAGGTAATTCAATTATTTCAACTAAGTTAGCTTTAGGATTAATTCCTGAGAACACCATACCATGTTCTTCTAATAAATCACGATACTTATTATTAAATTCATAACGATGACGATGTCTTTCTAAAATCATATCTGTTTTATAATCGTTATAAGCTAATGTATCTTTCTTAATTGCACATTCATAATTACCTAAACGAAGTGTACCACCCATATTAATTACTTGCTTTTGATCAGCCATTAAATCAATAATTGGACTTTTACATAGTGGATCAAATTCGGTTGAGTTAGCATCTTCTAAATGACATACATTACGGGCAAACTCAATAGTAGCTACTTGCATACCTAAACATAATCCAAGATATGGAATATTATTAGTTCTTGCATATTCCGCTGCTTTAATCATTCCTTCAATTCCACGTGAACCAAAACCACCAGGAACGATAATACCTTTTGCATTTTTAAATACTTTGGTTAAATCACAATTAGAATCTTCTAGTGATTCACTATCAACCCAATTAATATTTACTTTAACTCCAATAGGGTAACCAGCATGTTTTAATGATTCTACTACTGAAATATAAGCATCATGTAATTCAACATATTTACCAACTAAAGCGATTTCAATTTCATTTTTTAAATGATCAGTTGTTTTAACTAGTTTTTCCCAATCTTTAATATTGATATCGCCAACTTCTAATTTAAAATGATTTAAGATAATTTCATCAATTCCTTGTTCATGATAGACTAGAGGAATACGATAAACATTAGTTACATCTGGTGAAGATATAACACTAGTTGGTGGAATACTACAAAACATTGATATTTTCTTTTTTAAGTCATCATCTAACATAATTGGTGTACGACAAACAATTATATCAGGTTGTAATCCTAAACCACGCATTTCAATTACAGAATGTTGAGTAGGTTTAGTTTTTAGTTCACCACTACCATATATTTCTGGTACTAAAGTAGTATGAACAAATAGGGTATTATCAATTCCTTCTTCTAAACGCATTTGTCTTAATGCTTCCAAAAATGATTGTGATTCAATATCTCCAATCGTACCACCAATTTCTGTAATAATAATATCCGCATTAGAAGTATGCGCTGCTTCATAAATACGCGCTTTAATCTCATTAGTTACATGTGGTACTATTTGTACTGTTCCACCTAAAAAGTCACCACGACGCTCTTTTTCAATTACCGATGCAAAAACTTTACCCATTGTCATATTTGATGTGTAGTTAAGCTCTTCATCGATATAGCGTTCATAGTGACCTAAATCTAAATCAGTTTCTGATCCATCAGCGGTAACGAAAACTTCACCATGTTGATATGGTGACATTGTTCCAGGGTCAACATTAATATATGGATCAAACTTTTGCATGAATACTTTATATCCACGACTTTTTAATAATAAAGCAATAGATGATGCTGTAATACCTTTACCAAGGCCAGATACAACTCCACCTGTTACGAATACATACTTAGCCATTTTTTACTACCTCCTTACCAAATAAAAAAAAGACTATTCATTTGAGAACGTCTGTAGGCTCTCTTAAATTATACCACTAAAAATTAATAAAGTTTTAAAAAAATAACAATTTATCTAAACTTTATTTTAATTTTATGATATGATATTAAATATAATAAGGGTGTGGTTAGATGAAATGTCTAAAGTGTGGTATGGAAGTGAATGAAAATAGCTCTATTTGTCCATTTTGTGGCAGTAGTGTACCAAAATCAGAAAAAAAACATATTGAAACTGAAGATTTTGAACTTCCTGTTTTAAAAACAGCAAATAAAACCCCAGATGTTAACGAAGCTGATAACGATATGTTAAATTCTTTAGCTGAAAAATTTGCTGAAGAAAATGTCTCTTTAGAAAAAACTAGAACAATCAAACCAATTGAAGATCAAAATGAATTCTCTTTATTAGAAGATATTAATAAACAAATAAATAGCGTCAACGAAGAAGCCGAAGCTAAAACACCTCAAATAGTTGAATCCCCAAAAGATGAAACCCATATTCCAGTTCAAGAAGAGGTTACAAAAGAGAAACCAGTAGCTCCAAATCCCGAAGAACCAGCCAAAGAAGAATTACCACCAACATCTTTAGAAACTAAAGAAAGTGTTAATAAAAGAACTAAAGTATTAGTTGTAACCGGCCTTATAGCTCTAGTGGTAGTTGGTTTGCTTTTCTTTTGTGTTAGTACTTTATTAAAAGCTAATAAACCAACAACTACCGAGATTGAAGAAAATTTAAATAAAGCTTTAGAAACTTATTATACTAGTGGTAAAACTGAAGATATTTCTAATATCTTAGAAGAAGTTAAAGATGATGAAGATGTTTTAGCTGAAGTTCAAAATAAAGTTAAAGCTAAAAGTAATGAATGGTTACAAGAATATTATGATACAGAGTATGTTTCTCAAGCTGAATTTAATACAGCAACTACTAGATATAAAGATTTATTCCGTGGTTTATATGAATATGCCATTGTTAGAGAAGATGATTACTATGTAAGAGCTTTAGAAAGTAGTAATTACGAAAGCTTAATTAATGATATTGATGATAATTACAATGATTCTCGAATTTTCTACGAAGCTATTGATTTATATAATAACCGTGATTACAACAAATCTTATTATGCGCTTAATCAAATACCTAGCAATAGTATTATTTATAATAAAACTAGAATATATGTTGATCGTATAAATAGTAATGTAATTGGTTTATTAAAAAATGATATTGCTAAAATCGAACAAGATCCTGCTAATTTAGATGATAGTGAACTTTTAGATATGTATACTCAAATTGAACAGATTATTATTGATTATGATCATGTCTACAATAATTTAGAGTTAACGAAAAATAAAGATTATAGTGATCTCTTATCTGATTATAGTAATAAAGTAAATCAATATTCTAAATAATAAAAGATGTCAACCAAAAAAAGTTGACATCCTTTTTGTTTAATGTTATATTATAGGGGAATTTTAGAAGAGGAGTGAGAAAATGAGCAATAAAATTCAAAATAAAAATTTAATAATTAGAATGAGTAATAGATTTGTAAGAGCATTTTCTCACGCAATTTAGAGAAAACACTTTTATAACTATTATGTAATAGTTATTTTTTAATGGAGGAAATTATGAAAGGTTTAAAAAATTTTAAAATATTATTTCGATATTTTAAAAATGATAAACTCAAATTATTTCTTTATATTATTTTAACTATTGCCAAATACTTTGAACCACTTATTAATGCTTTCGTCTGGGCAAACGCTTTTCAAGCATTAGCTACAGGTAATAATTATGATTTTATTAAATATTTAATGTGTTGGAGTGGTTTAATCATCTTCATGTGGGTAATAATTCAAGTACCTACTGACTTAATTTATAATTATTTAGAAAAGAAATTTATGGAAAATGTTAGTAAAGATTTATATACTAAAGTAACTAATCTACCTGCTATAGCCTTTGAAGAAATCGGTGTCGGCGAGTTTATAAATCGTATGTATACTGATCCTGATCGTATATTAGAATTATTAAATAAATTGATAAAATTAAGTTGTCGTTTGATAATTGCGATTATCATTGTTGGCATTTCTTTTAGTATTTCTATATACGTTGGTTTAGAGCTATTAGTACTATGTATTGTTATGTTTATCTTATCTAATATTTATTATCCAAAGATTAAAAAGACTCAAGAAGCTATCAAAAAAGATTCTGATGAATTTATTAAAGTAGCAACGCAAAATATTACCGGTATCAGAGAAATCAAAGCCTTAGGTATTAAAAATAATATTAATCGTCGAATATATGTTAACGTTGAAAATTTATTTAAAAAGCAACGAAAAATAGGCGTTGATGAAACCTTCTATTATGCTTTAAATAATTTATGTTACTTTGTTATTCAATTTATTATCTTACTTACTTTAGGTATCTCAGTTTTTAATGGTACTATCGTTCTAGCTTCATTCGTCGTTATTGAAAAATATATCTGGCGTATTGATGAAGTAGTTGAGTCATTATCTGAATTTGGTGTTTCTTATAATAAAGTAACTGTTTCTTTAAAAAGAATTGATGAAATATTAAATAATATATTATATGAAGATGAAAAATTTGGTCAAAAGAAGATTAATAATGATAAAAAGATAAATATTGAGTTTAAAAATGTTAGTTTTAAATATCGAGATGAAGAAGAGTTAATTTTAAATGGTTTAAATTTAAAACTAGCTCCTAACAAAAAAATTGCGATCGTTGGTAAATCTGGTCAAGGTAAATCAACACTATTTAATTTACTATTGAGATACTTTGATGCTACAAAAGGGCAAATATTAGTTAATGGTGAAGACATTAAAAATCTAAGTGAAGAATCTCTACGTACTAATATTTCTGTTATTAGACAAAGCCCATATCTTTTTAATTCAACTATCTTTGATAACTTTAAAATAGTTAAAGAAGATGTAACTTTAGAAGAGATAAGAAGTGTTTGTAAGAAAGCTTATATCGATGATTATATAATGTCTTTACCTAACGGCTATGAAACTGTCATTGGTGAAGGTGGAGTTAATTTATCAGGTGGTCAAAAACAAAGAATAGCCATCGCTAGAACTTTGTTAAAAGATACCAAGGTTATCCTTTTTGATGAAGCGACATCTGCCTTAGATAATGAATCGCAAGAATATATTAAAAAGACTATTGATAACTTAGTTAAAACTCATACCATAATAATAGTTGCTCATCGCCTCTCTACTATTATGGATGCCGATTTAATCTATGTTATCGACGAAGGAAAAGTTTTAAATTATGGTACTCATGATGAACTAATGTCATCATCAGAACTATATCGTAAACTTTATAGTCCAGAAGTATTAGATTTCTAATACTTCTTTTTGTGTTATAATAAAACTGGTGAAACTTATGGAACGTAAAAATTGGATAATTGCAATTGTATTAACGATAATATGTTTAGTTATTAGTTTAGGTTATATTACTTTCAAAGCTGATTTTAATCACTATAATCAACATATTACTTATGAAAAAGAAAAACTAAAGAGTGACAATCATGAAATAGAAGTATATCTAAATAATAACTTTAACTATCATAATACCAGTATTAGAAAAGCCAAAATAGAATATATTGTTATTCATTATACTGGTAATACAGCTAATGCTAACACCTTTGTAGCTTCTTATAACACTTTAAGTAATACTAATAAAAGCGTTGATTTTTTTGTTGATTTTAATGGCGATATATATCAATACAATCTAGAAACTGAAGAAAGATATGCTTTCGCTGTCGGTGGTTATCTCGAAGAGACTCAAGGTGGATCTTTATATGAAAAAGCTACTAACGAAAACAGTGTTAGCATTGAGATGTGTGTTAAAAATGATGGCTTAAAAAAAGCTAATTCTAAAGATTGGTATCTTCTTCCCGAAACAGTTGATTCTACCGTTGAATTAGTTAAATATTTAATGGATAAATATGATGTTCCTATTACAAATGTCATCAGACATTACGATGTAAATGGTAAATTATGTCCTGGTATTTATGGCTGGAATAAAGATTCTGGTTCCGACCAAGAATGGCTTAATTTCTTAGACCGTTTAGAAGAGTGATTATAATGAAAAAAGTTATACCTTATATATTTTTTGTTATTGTCATAATATTACTTTTACTATTATTTATAAATAATACAAAAAATCAGCAAAACGTTAATATTGAAAATAATGACAATAATCAAGCAACAGTCGCATACGAAGATGTTCTTCCTTGGGAAATATATCGTAAGACTGATGGCAATAAAGAACCAAAAGAAAATTATAGTAAAAAAATATTAGATAAATATAATGGCTTATCTTATAAAGATAGTAATAGTCGTGAATTATTTTTAACTTTTGATGTCGGTTATGAATCAGGTCATACCGAAGAAATATTAAATATTGTTAATGAATGTAAAATAAAGGTAGCATTTTTTATTACTGATGCCTTTTATGAAAGTAACCCGCAGTTAGTAGGAAAGATGATAGATGATGGTCACATCGTTGGTAATCATACCGTTCATCATTATGATATGACTGAACTAAGTGACGAAGACATTAAAAATGAATTATTAGAATTACATAACAAAGTCAAAGACAAATTTAGTTACGAAATGAAATACTTTCGTCCACCAGAAGGCTTATTTAGTGAAAAAGTTCTAGATGTAACAAAATCAATCGGTTACAGAGCTGTTATATGGGGTTTAGCATATGATGATTGGGATGAAAACAATCAAAAAGGGGAAGAATATGCCAAACATATGATTTTTGACAATGTTAGAAGTGGTCAAGTAATATTATTACATGCCAGTTCCAAAGATAATTTAAGTATTCTAGAAGAATTTATTACCCATTTTAAATCTAAAGGTTATCGTTTTAAAACTCTTGATGATTATTAATAATTAATTAATATTTATTCTCTAATTCGTGTTATAATAAAATAAGATAGGTAGATGTTAAAAATGAAGAAAAATATTTTTAAATTACTTGCTTTTATAGTCTTACTTATGTTACCAGTCGGTATAATTGTTAGTTTTTCTAAACCTAAGAATGAATATTTAAATCAAATATCTGATGTAAATATTAAAGAGTTAGGAGCATATGGTTGGACTGTTTATAATTCTGACGTTGAATATTTAAATGATAACGTTTTAGTAAACACTAAATATGATACTTTATACACTCACAAGGTTCCAACTTGGCCTGATGATCAAGAAATTGAAAGAACAGATATTAAAAGACATCAAGACTATTATATTTACAATAATGGTACTCTAATTAATAACAAAACTTTCGAATTTGATATGTATGATGGTTATGGAAGAAATCCAACAGTTGATATTCGTTCATTAAACAATAATTTCTATTATATGGATGATTCAACTCTTTATAAATATGACAATAATACTTTAGCAGAAGTCGCCCATATCGAATTATCTAATGATTATTATGATGAATACGATGAGTTTTACCTAAAAAAATCTGGTGATAACCTTATTATCTTATTAACCGATGAAGATGTATATTATACCGATCTTCTTTCTAACTTTGAAAGATGGTGTGAAGATAATCAAAACGAGTACTTTAGCTCTTATTATTACGATGAACTATTTAAAATTTTTTATGAAGCTAACAAAGATAAATATCATGATGATTATATAGAATACATAGAAGATGAATATGGAGAAGAATTTAAAACAGCTAATACAGATAATCAATACGAAAATATAGAAGAATATTGTGAAGAATATTGTGAAACATACTCAGATTATTTGTATTATGAAAAATTTGATGTCGATGAAGATGAAGCAGTTGACAGCTTATCACCTAGCGAATATGAAGAAGAACACAATAAATATTTAGAATATCTTCACCAAGAATATGATGATGAATATGAAGAAGCTGAAGCAGATGGTACATCAAGTACTGTTTGTAATCTATATAGCATTGACAAAGACTTTAAAACTGCAACACCAATTGATTGTAAATTAGATCAACTTAACACTTATTTTCCCGAATATGTTATTCAAGTAAGGGATAGATTAACTGAAGGAGAATTAGATTATCGTGATGGTGAACTTGTTGAAATAACTAGTGATAATATTATTGTATATACCGATAAAAATAATAATAAAACAAAAATAAAAGCAGATATTGGCACATTTACTAACGTTAAGTTTTTTAAAGACAAAATAGTAGCTTTAGAAGATACTGTTGGTAATCTACATACTAATTTCTATTATTCACGTATCAATTTATATAGTAAAGATGGAGAATTGATTGATCAAGTAACTGGTTTATCATCATATGAAGACTTAAAAGTTGATGAAGCAAATAATAAATTCCTTGTTTCCGGTATTTTATTAAAAAAAGTAATCTCTTCATCATTCGGTCTATACGCTTATGAAAACTATGATGCTAGCGAAGCTGTATTATCATATGAAGAATATACTTATAAAGAACCAGAGCCAGAACCAGAAAATCCTCCAATCATCCCAGAAATACCTATTATATCTAATCCAGAAACCAGTGATATTATAATTACTGGATTCGTTGCACTATTTATTATAAGCTTATATGTTTATATTAAATGCAAAAAAGCTCTATAAAAGAGCTTTTTATTATGTTATAAAATTCTAATTAGTATTTAACCGCCTAACCATTGTAAATATATTATCAGTCGGTTGACAATTATTAAGTTAAAAATATATAATATAATTATAAAATAAGATATGTAGGTGAAGTTATGAAAAAGAAAGTTTTTAAATTTGCTGCTTTTATATTTTTGCTTATGCTACCAGTTGGTTTAATCGTTAGTTTTTCTAAACCAAAAAATGAATTTTTAACTCAAGTAAATAGCGTAAATATTAAAGATTTGGGAGCGTATGGCTGGACAGTATATAACTCTGATGTTGAATACATTAAAAATAACATTTTAGTTAATGTTAATTATGATACATTATATTCTCATAAAATTTATGATAATAAAGAACGTTTAGATGTTTTAAGTCATCAAGATTACTATGTTTACAATAATGATACAATAGTTAAGAGTCAAACTAGTGAAAATGATTTGGGAAGTTCAGATGATGAACATGATACATTATCTCATGTAGATATTCGATCTTTAAATGATAATTTCTATTACATGAATGGAACTGATCATGGTATAAATCAAGTTCGTGCTGATAGTAAGAATTTTAGCTTATATAAATATGATAGTGATAGTTTGGCTAAAGTAGGAAGTATTGCTTTATCAGATTTCGATTATGATGAATATTATATAACAATTGCTAATGATAATTTAATTGTTTTATTAACAACAGATGAAGTTGAATTAAACGACCTAACTCCTGAAGAAGAAGCCTCTTCTGAAGTTTGTGAACTTTATAGTGTTGATAAAGACTTTAAAACTGCTAATAAAATAGATTGTAATTATAATAATCTTAATACTTATTTTCCAAAATATATTGTTCAAGTAAAAGATCAATTAGATGAAAATAAGGTCGATTATCGTGATGGTGAGATCGTTGAAATAAAAGACGATAATACAATTGTATATACTGATAAAAACAATAATCAAACAGAAATAAAAACTGATGTTGGACCATTTACTAATGTTAAATTCTTCAAAGACAAAATTGTAGTTTTAGAGGATACAGTAGGTAATTTGAATACTAATTTCTATTATTCTCGTATCAATTTATACAGTAAAGATGGCGAAATGATTGATCAAGTAACTGGTTTATCATCATATGAAGATTTAAAAGTTGACGAGTCAAATAATAAAATTGCTGTTGCTGGTATCTTACTAAAAAAAGTAGTTGCATCACCATTTGGTAAATACGCTTATGAAAACTATGATGCTAGTGAAGCTGTATTATCATATGAAGAATATACATATAAAGAACCAGAACCAGAGAATCCTCCAATCATCCCAGAAATACCTATAATAACTAACCCTGAAACTAGTGATATTATAATTGCCGGATTCGTTGCTCTATTTGGTATAAGCTTATATATTTATATAAAATGTAAAAAAGCTCTATAAAAGAGCTTTTTTCTAAATGGGGGATAATCATGAAAAAAATAACCTATGAAAACATTACAACAATTTATCTAGTAGCTTTTATAATGACCTTATTTATAAATAGTATTATTTATGTTTATGAATTAACTAATGGTGATTATATTTCTTTTTCCATAACCATTTTAGGTGGAGTAGGCTTAATTCTATATTTATATTATGTAATTAAAAATAAAACTATAAGATTTTGGGATTTATTAGTTATTTTAATTTACTTCTTTTGCTATTTATCCTATCTTCACGCTTTCAACCAAGAAGCTGCTTTATATGGATATTATAGTGGTCGAGAAGGTTTACTAGTTATCTATGTTTACTATATTATATTTTTACTTTCATCTACCTTACAAGAAGCTAAAAACAAGCATTTAATAATATCATTATTAACTTGTGAGTGTCTAATCCAAGTCCTTTATGGTTTACTACAGGTATCTGGTTTATATTTTATCTTTAAATTTCCTATCGTCAATCCTGGTAAATATTCTTCAGGTTTCTTCTACAATTCTAATTTTTTTGGTACATATACAACCTTAATCATCGGTTTATGGTTACCAACTTATTTCTTTAGTCAAAAAGATAAATTTTCTATCAAATATTATTTACTTTTATCTTTCTTGATCATCGGTTTATTAAGTTGTGGAACAATGAGTGCTTTGGTAGCTCTTATTATGATGTTATTTTTATCAATAATATATTATTTAATTAAAAAGAAAAAACATTCATTTAAAGTATTTGCTTTCAAACTATTATTAATTATTCTTACTATTTTTATTGAGTCATTTGCTTTAACTAAAATTACTAATAGTTCTTTGGATAAAGATACTAAACAATTAAAAAATGAAATAGTAGGGGTTATGAGTGGCAAAGTAGAAGATTCCTTTGGAACTGGCCGAATATATATCTGGAAACAAACGATTAAATATATTCCTAAATATTTTTGGTTTGGTATTGGTATTGATAATTTTACTTACCTAGGTTTTGAATCAGGAACCTTTATTTACGATTCACCTCTAGAAGATAATATTATTAATAAGGCCCATAATGAATATTTAAATATTTTTGCTACCGGTGGTATTTTCTTAATCGTTGTTTATTTAGTCTTAATTATTTCTGTCTTTATTCAATCGAGTAAGAGTATTATCAAAGATCGCAAAGAAAACCATTTAAGAAATTCTTTCTTTTTTGCCTTCTGTGGTTATTTAGTTCAAGCCTTCTTTAACGTTCGAATAACTTTAAACGCCCCTTTATTTTTCATGATTACTGGCTTATTAGTTTCCCAAGATAAAGAAAAAAATAAGAATTCATAATGAATTCTTATTTTATTATATTATAAGCTAATTTCCATGCGATTATTTTTCTAACTGCTTCATCAATTCTTTTTTCATCTATCTTGCCATTTCTTACAGCTTCTAATGCACTATTATAATGTGTTTTATATTTAGCAGTTATTAATAAATCATTACCAGCATTAATAGCTAAAGGTGATAACTCATTATTAGTATTATAATCACTTACAGCATCCATTGTTAAATCATCACTTATAACTAATCCTGAATAGTTTAATTCGTTTTTTAGGATATCAATTACTTTCTTAGATAGAGAAGCTGGATATTCACTATCAATATTAACTATTAAATTATGTGATACTAAAATTCCTGGTGTACCTACTTCAATTCCCATTTTAAAAGGTATTAAATCATTATTTTCTAATTCTTCTAATTTACGTTCATCTACCGTTTGCTTGCGATGTGAATCACCATTTGCTCCATAACCAGGAAAATGTTTTAAACAAGTAGAAAAGTTTAATTCTTGAGCTTTCTTTGTTACGGCAACAACATAATTACCAGTGTCTGCTGGATTTAAACCTATTGATCTATCATACATAAAATCATTAGGATTTGTTGCTATATCAGCAACTGGAGCTAAATTTAAATTAAAGCCTAGTTCTAATAATATCTTATCTTTCATTTCTTCAACTTCTAATATTTTATCAATTCCACCTTCATTATAATAAGTACGTGGTGATAATATCTTCTCATTAATTAAATTAGAATTATAGCTCAAACGTGTTACTGTTCCACCTTCTTCATCAACTGTCATAATATATTTTATTTTTGCTTTATCTTGTCGTTCAGATAGTTTTGCTATTAATTGCTCTTTACTTATATTTTTTATATCACTACTAGACAAGATAAAACCACCAACTGTCATATAATTATCTTCTTCTTTAAAAGAAGAATAGGGTACAATAAACATTTGCGCCAGTTTTTCTTCAATCGTTAAATTACTCATGATTTCTTCTGCTTCTTTATAATAATCACTAAATAATTCTTTAGGCACAATAACTTCAGGTTCTTTTATTTCTTCTTTAATCTCAGGTATCTTATTAGTATTTATTTTTTGAATATAATCATTAATCATTACTAAAGGTATTAATAGAATAATAATTAAAGAAGTAAACAGGTAAAAAGTAATAAATTTTTTCATTAGTCAAAAACCTTCTTTATTAATAATTTTAACATATATTATTTTTTTATAAGCGTTAAAATTGCAGGAATGCTATTTTTTTTGTATAATAAGTTCACTTTAGTGGTGGTTTTATGGTTAAGAATTTTAAAATTAATAAAAAAATAATAGCTGGTGCTTTAATTGCTGCTATTATTGGTACAGGAATTGGTGGTTATCATATGCATCGTAATCATGAAGTTACAAGAGTTAAAGGTTATTTAGAAGATTTTTTAACTGAGGAAAACTATGTTGATTTATCTAAAATAACTGGCACTTATCAAATTAGTGATTTTGATGGTGAAACTCTAAGAAGAGCATTAGAAGATATGGATATTGACTACGTTAGAATTAATGATTCCTTTATTTATGATAAAGCTCACGTTGAAACATTTCCTCATATGAACGCTGTTAATTACAACAAAGTTGTTTGGAATGACGGTCATGAAGATATTTATGAGATGTATGAACCAATCAGAGTCCCTAGTGAAAGTGGGGTAACATATCAAATCCCTGAAGGTTTTACTTTAGAGACAGTTGAAGAAATCGCTAATCCTATTCGTTACGATGAACTTGATAATAAAGAAGTTGTTGTTTTAAAGAATTCTTATGAAGATTCATACAGTTTAACTTTGGAGAAAAAATAAATGTCCTTACAAGAGTTAATAGCTAAATTCTTAACTATAACCCATTATCAAGAAGATAAGAATGTTTTAGCTATTATATTTCATGGTAGTAGAGTAAATGGTAATGCTCGTCCCAATAGTGATATTGATGTCGTTGTTATTAGTAAACAAAGCAATAATTATAAAAAAGGTTTTTTACTTGGTGATATTAGAGTCGATTGCCATATCTATTCTATTAATGATGTTTATGATATTGCTAAAATTAAAAAAGAAAGTAATAATACTTTTCTTGAATCAATTCTTAATACTGGCTTAGTAATTAAAGATGAAGAAGATACTGTAGCCATTCTAAAAAATTACCTGGAGAATCTAAATCCTCCATCTAATCCTAAAAGAAAAATACCATCTAATATTTTAGAAGATATTAAAGAATTATATTATAATTTTAAAAATGATTTATCTACTAGTGAATATTACTATTACAATTTATTAGAAAAAATTCGTTTAGCTTTTAATTACTTATATGGTTGTTCATATCTTGGTACTTCTAAAGTATATGAAATCTTTAGTAATCCATCGTATTATCAAACTAAATACTTAATTAAACTACCTAATCTTGATTTTATTGGTTTATATTTAAAAGCTATTACAGCTCCAGTTACTGAACAATCATCTATTATTAGAGAATTAATAAATATTTTACATCTCCATCTTGATGAAATTACACCATCTAGATATTACACTAAAAACGTTTATTATTCTCTTGACCAAATAAATTCTGATCTTCTAACTTTTCACAATAAGCTCTTAAAAACGATTGATCTACTTCTCATAAATCATCCTTATAGTAAAATGATGTACGCTATCTTATTAGAAAATTTATATACATACTACTATCAAATATATCATCAAATAAATGATGAGCTAGAAACATTATATACTAAAGGACGTTTAACAACTGATCCAAATGAAATGATTAGTATAATTAATGAAGTATTTGCCATTCTAAGCCGAGAACACCAAATTGACTATGATAACTATTTAATTAGATTAGAATTAGTTAATTAATATGATACAATATTATTGGTGATTCATATGGAAGTAGAGCTTGGAAATTATCTTGTCAATTTAGAAATTGAAAAAAAGAATAATAAAAATATTTATTTTCGCTTTAAAGACGATAATACTTTGTATGTTACTTGTCACCACTTAGTAAGTAAAAAGGAAGTCTTAAGATTAATTAAACAAAATGAAAAATCACTTCTTAAAATGTATGAAAAATTTTTACAACACGCTGATAATAATAAAGGTTTTAACTATCTTGGTGAATCATATGTCATTGTTTATGATGAAAATATTAAGCATCTTACAATCGAAGATAATATGATCTATGTTAAAAATGAAAAAGAATTAAATAAATGGCTAAAAAATGAATGTGAAAGAATCTTTAAAGAACGTATTAATCTCATTTTAAATAATTTTACTGACATTCCACCATTTAGTCTCAGAATTAGAAAAATGAAAACTAGATGGGGCGTTAATAACGTTACTAAAAGAATCATAACCTTAAATAGTGAATTAATCAAAAAAGATATCACTTTAATTGATTATGTTATCATCCATGAATTATGTCATTTCTATGAAGCCAATCATAGCCAACGTTTTTGGCGCGAAGTTGAAAAACGCTATCCTTACTACAAACTAGCAAGAAAAAGATTGAGAGTTGAATAATATGGAAATAATCAGTTCCTTAGATAATAAAAAAATAAAAAACTATAGTAAATTATTACAAAAGAAATATCGCGATCTTGATAATTTATTTATCGTTGAAGGTGAACATTTAGTTAAAGAAGCTTATGCTTCTAACGTTTTAAAAGAAGTTATCATGTGTGAAGATTATAACCTTAATCTTAACGTTCCAACTACTTATGTAACTTATGATGTAATCAAAAAACTAAGTAATACTTTAAATCCCCAAAAAATAATGGGTATTTGTTATAAACTAAAGACCAAAGAAATTGGCGATAAAGTTTTAATCTTAGATGATATTCAAGATCCAGGTAATTTAGGTACCATAATTCGTAGTAGTGTTGCCTTTAATATTGATACGATAATTCTTTCTAACAATACTGTTGATTTATATAATGATAAAGTTATTCGTGCTAGTGAAGGTATGCTTTTTAAAATAAATATTCTAAGAGATGATATCGTTAATGTTATTAACCATTTAAAAGCTAATAACTATTCAATATATGGTACTAAAGTTGATGGTGGTAAAGATATTAGTACAATAAAGCCTTCTTCTAAATATGCCTTAGTAATGGGCAATGAAGGGGCAGGAGTTAAAGATGAAATCTTAAACTTATGTGATGAATACTTATATATCCCAATGAATAGTGAATGTGAAAGTTTAAATGTTGGTGTTGCTACAAGTATTATCTTATATAGTTTAAATAAATAGAGGTATGATATGGAATATATATTAATTGGTAAAATAGTTAATACTCATGGTATTAAAGGTGAACTTCGTATCAAAAGTAATTTTCTTATGAAAGATAAAATCTTTAAAAAAGGCTTTACTTTATATATTGGTGAAGGCCATGTTCCTGAAGTTATAAACAGTTATCGTATTCATAAAGATTTTGATATGGTAACATTCGTTGGCTATGATAATATTAACCAAGTTCTTAAATATTTAAAAATGAATGTTTATATAAATAAAGATGATCTTAAACTAAGTGATGATGAATATATCTTAGAAGAATTAATAGGTTATACGATTATTGAAAATGGCGAAAAACTTGGTAAAGTAGCAGATATTGTGTATAATGGTAGTAACGTACTTTTATCAATTACAAGTACTAAGAACTTTTATATTCCTAACAACCCAAATTTCATTAAAAAAGTTCGTAAAACTGAGCAAATTATCGAAGTAGAAAATGCTAAAGGACTGATATTATGAGAATAGATATCTTAACTTTATTTCCTAATATGTTCGAAGGATTCTTAAATGAATCAATTATTAAGCGAGCAATTACTAAAGAAAGTGTTATAATAAAGTTAATTGATTTTCGAAAGTATTCTAAGCTTTCCAATAATCAAGTTGATGATACTCCATATGGTGGTGGCGGTGGAATGGTTCTCCGTATTGAACCAATCTATGATGCCTTAATGGATATCAAAAAAGAAGATCCTAATGCTAAAGTTATTTTAATGACACCAGATGGAATACCATACAAACAAGAAATAGCTGTTAACTTAAAAAACGAAAAACATCTAGTCCTTATCTGTGGTCACTATGAAGGCTTTGATGAACGAATAAGAAGCCTTTGTGATATGGAGATAAGTATTGGTGATTATGTTTTAACTGGTGGTGAATTACCAGCTATGGTTATTAGTGATAGCATTATTCGCTTACTAGATGGTGTTATTACTGAAACTAGTTTAGTTAACGAATCATTTAATGACCAACTACTTGATTACCCAACATATACTAAACCACAAGAATTTATGGGCATGAAAGTCCCTGATATCTTACTTAGTGGTGATCACGCTAAAATAAATGCTTGGCGTGAAGAACAACGTAAAGAAAAAACTAAAAAACGTCGTCCAGATTTAATATAGTTAAAGAAGGTGAAAAAGATGGCAAGTTACTTGATTAATAAAAAACATCATGATGAAAGTATTATTTCAATGCATGATATGGATGGTTATGTCTTTAAACCTAAAACCAAGAGTGATAGTTATATTAAAGTCAAAGAAGTAAAAATTGTCGATCCAACAATGATTGATAAAATTTTATCTATGAAATTTGATAAACTATTTAAACAAGTAGTTGCCATGGCCTTAACTGTTATTAATGATGATGATGCGACGGATGATGATGCTGTAATTGTCTTAGACGAAGTTGAATTAGTAAGAGAAATCTTACTTAATAGATACCAAAAATTCTTAAACTATGAAAAAGAACAATTATTCTTAAAAAAATTAAGACTAATAGAAAATGAAATGCGTGTTAAACAAATAAAAATAAAACAAAAAGCTATTTACTTAGCCGAAATGGAAGAAAAAAAGGTTGGACGCAGTAGATAAATATAAGATATTCTTGCATATTTATCTTTTTTTTGCTATAATCTTAATTGCTTCAAGGAAGAAAATCCGCTGAATCCTTAATTTATGATTTTCCGGTAAGTAAATATAGTTATGGAAAGGATGTTTAAAGATGGCTAATTTAGTCGATAAAATTAATGAGAAGCATGTAAGAAAAGACATTCCTGAATTCCGTGTTGGCGATACTGTTAGAGTAGACGTATGGGTAAAAGAAGGTAAGAAAGAAAGAATCCAAGCTTTTGAAGGCCTAGTAGTTGCTAAAAAAGGTGGAAGCGTTTCTGAAACTTTCTCAGTACGTAAAAAATCTTATGGTATTGGTGTAACAAGAGTTTTCCCAGTTAACTCACCAACTATTGATAAAATAGTAGTAGTTAAGAAGGGTGTTGTAAGAAGAGCAAAACTAAACTTCTTAAAAGGAATGAAGAAAGAATACAAAGTAAAAGAAAGAAATTAATCTTTCTTTTTTCTTTGTCTATCAATATATACTTTTATATCATCTTTAAAAATGGTATAATTAACTATGGTGATTTCATGAAAAAAGATAATAAACAAATCGAAGAAAAAGCTGTCGAAAAAAAAGTTGAAGGAGAAACAACATCTACTCCAAAAGAAACTTCTAAACTTCTTAAAGTTATTAAAGACTTAATTCCTTATATTATTATTTTAATTGTTGTAATTCTTATTAGAACATATTTAATAACACCTATTATGGTTAGTGGTCCAAGTATGAATGATACTTTACAAGATGGCGATATTATGATTCTAAATAAAAGAGCTGAAATTAAACGTTTTAATATTGTTGTCGTTGAGACTAAAACCGAACCAATAATCAAAAGAGTAATTGCTTTACCTGGAGAAAAAATCAAATGTGAAGACAATAAAATATACGTTAACTATCACCTTCAAGAAGAAGAGTATAGTAAAGGTAATACCTGTGCCTCTGAAAATGCTGAATTCGAATATGAGCTAGGGGATGATGAATACTTTGTTATGGGAGATAATCGTAGTAACTCATCTGACAGCCGTATGATTGGTCCAGTTAAAAGAGAACAAATCAAAGGTACAACGCATCTAATTTTATATCCTTTCAAAAGATTTGGTAATGTTAATTAAAAAAAGGAATATTTGATTCCTTTTAATTTGCTTTATCAAGTAGCAGAATAGTTACGTGATAACCATCAGCCGTATTGCAAGTATACAATGCTAAAGGATAATTTGTATTACGTACATCAATTCCTTCATTAGTTAATAATTGACGTCTCGTATTATAACCATTCATTTTTTCTCTAACTACATATTTATCAATAACTATATTTCCCATATAATCCACTTTTTTAATATAAACATAACTACCAATGTTTTGTTTTTTTATAATATCAAAACCTTGGTTAGCATGATCAGCTACAAAAGAAATATTAGAATATTTAATAATTGAACCACTGTCTTTATTATCAACATAGTATTGTGCTTCTTCAGTTGTTCTTGGTTCATAAAGTGCTATTGAATATAAATTGTTAAAATAGATGCGACCATATCCTTCAATTTTTTTACTATCATTTAAAATACGCTCTTCAATTGTTAATGTTGGCTCTTTCTTTACTGTTTTAACTTCTTTTTTTTCAACGACTTGTTCTTTCTTTACTACAACTTCTTTTTTCTCTTCTTTAGTATTATCTTTCTTTTCAATAACTTCTTCTTTTTCGATAACTAAGTTAGTTTCTTTGTTAATAACATTATTTCTTTTATCTTTAAAAGTTATTTGAATCTTATAAGTACCTGGTAACTTATAATAATTCATTTCTGGTAAAGTATAATAATAAGAAATATCTTGTGGTAAAATATTCATATTATTAATAAAATCATTTATTTGATATTGTTCATTTTCTTTGATAACTAGATCTTTAAGACTAATAGGTAATTTATAAAAATTAGTACTTTCTAAAGTTTCTGTAAAAACATTAGGTAAAGTTGCATAAACAATATTAGCTTTTTTAAACTCTCTAATTGCTTCATTATTAATAATTGGCTTATCATATAAATTAAAACCAATAGTAACTAATATAACAAAACTAAAAAATATTAGCACAATGCCCTTAATATATGAGTTAGTTGACTCTTTACTCATCTTTATTCCCCCTAAATTGTTTAATATTGTCAATTTAGTATATGCTTTTACTAATCCTAAATTAACGGTTGATTGTTATAATAAAACAAATGTTCCTATTTGTCAATTTTTTCTTTATCTAAATTTAAAAAAATTAATAATTCTTTTTTCCCCACTTCAAAAGTAACAAAATTAATTTTCCTCAACCAAAAAGATAAGAAAATACGTTTCTCTTCTTAATAATTTAATTTTAATATGGTATAATTATAAACAGTAATAAGAAAGAGGTGATAGCAATGAGTAATTCAAACAAGAGCGATAATTTAAATAAACTAAACATTAATTTTTATCCAGGCCATATGGCTAAAACTAAAAGACTAATTAAAGAAAAATATGACTTAATAGATATTGTTTATGAAGTAGTTGATGCTAGATGTCCATTATCTTCTAAAATCAAAGACATTGATGAATTACTTAAAGATAAACCTCGTATCCTCATAATGAGTAAAAAAGATTTATGTGATTTAAGTATTACTAATAAATGGGTTAAATATTATGAAAATAAAGGCTATTCGGTTTTTCTAACTAATTTAAATGAAAATAACAGTACTCAAAATATCATCGATTTAACTCATCAAATTACTACTGATCTTCAAACTAAAAGAGAAAATAAAGGTTTAGCCAAAAAAGAAATACATGCTTTAGTAATTGGGATTCCTAATGTTGGTAAGTCAACCTTAATTAATCGCTTAGTCGGTAAAAAAGTTGCTCTAACTGGTAATACTCCAGGCGTTACTAAAAACCTTTCTTGGTTAAAAACTAAAAGTAATATTCTTTTACTTGATAGTCCAGGTATCTTATGGCCTAAACTAGATAACGATGAAGTAGCTTTAAACTTATCATCCTTTGCAGCTATTCCTCAAGATGTTTTACCTGTTGATAAAGTAGCTATTCACATCTTAAATAAACTTGATAAATATTATCACAATATCTTAAAAGAAAGATATAACTTAGATCAAATCGATAATGACGATTTAGTTAGTGTTTATGAACACATTGGCCGTAAAATAGGTGCTATTATCTCTGGTGGTGAAGTCGATTATGATCGCGTCAGTAAAGCCATTTTAGACGATATAAAAAATGAAAGAGTAAAAGGAATAACTTTTGATAGGATTGATGATTAATGAACGAAGCATTTAAAGATTTATTTTATACTAAGTTACAATTACAAAAACTAGATATTTCTTTGCAAAAACAATTTTTAGAATCTATATCTAGTTACTTAGATCATGGTCGTAAAGAAGAAATTAATGGTCGTACTTTAAGCTTTGTTTTAAAACAATTAGATAGTTTAATATTATTTTTAAAGTGTATTGATTGTACAGAAGAAGAAATAGTTAGAATAATTACTAACTTACCAACAATCTTAAATACCGTTGATGATTTATATAAAAAATACCTATTATTAGGTATCCTAGAAGATCCAAGTCGAAATAACTTACGTAAAGATAAACTAATTAATAAAACTAAAGATTATATGGTCGGTTTTAACAAAATATACGCTAGATATAAACTAGTTTGTACTGCCGGTTATGATCGTTTAAGTTGGAATGTCTTAGTTCATGCTTCTGATAATGAGTTTTGCCGTATCTTCATCAAAGGTACCTATAAAAAGCCTTATCAATTATTTAATCATCCAAGTGAAGTAATGGCTTGGTTAGGTAGTGTTGATTCTTCTGAAATTAATCTAGAAGAAATTAAAGCTTGGGATGTTAATAAGGAGTTAGTTAGTCAATATGAAAAAAGTCATAAAAGAACCAATTGATTTATTAAAATACGAAAAAGAACTATATGCTCAAGGTTTTAAATTAATTGCTGGCGTAGATGAAGCCGGTCGTGGGCCATTAGTTGGACCTGTTGTCGCTGGTGCTGTTATCCTTCCTCCTAATTATGAATTAGAAGGTTTAAATGATAGTAAGCAATTAACACCTAGAAAAAGAGATAAGTTTTATGATATTATTATGCAGGATGCTATTGCAGTTGGCGTTGGAGTAGTAGATGCTAAAACAATTGATAAAATAAACATCTTAGAAGCTAGTCGTTTAGCTATGAAACTGGCAATTGAAGACCTAAAAGTCCAACCAGAATTTGTCTTAAGCGATGCCATGAAATTAACTAATATTGATATTCCATATCAAGATATAATCCATGGTGATGCCTTATCCTTATCGATTGCTGCTGGTAGCGTAATTGCTAAAGTTACCAGAGATCGTATGATGGAGGAATTAGACAAACAATACCCCGAATATGGTTTTGCTAAACATAAAGGCTACCCAACTAAATTACATTTAGAAAATATAAAAAAATATGGATTACTCGAAAATTATAGGTTTACATACAAGCCAGTTAGTGATTTAATTAAAGAGGCAAAAGGAGTTGTAAGAAAGTGAGAATTTTCTATAATAATATATTTAAAAATTACTTTTTATTAACAATTACACTATTAGCTGAAGAAATTATCTTTAGAGTAGTTACTAATTTAACCGTCTTAGATTGGACATTACTTAGAACATTTATTGGTATAAATGTTATTTCTTTGCTATGTGCGGCTATATTTTCTTTCTTTGGCCGTTTAATTAGTAATATCTTAAATGTTATTACAGCTTTAGCTTTATCTATATATTCTGTAGCTCAAGCCGGTTTTAAAAACTTTGTTGGTGTTTTCATCTCATTTGGTACATCATCTCAAATAGGAGCTGTTAAAGAATATATTGGTGATTATATTAATAGCTTTCATTGGAATTATTGGTTAATATTAATTCCTTCAGCTGTTTTAATCTTATTTTATATTTTATTTGATCATCGTATTAAAGTTCTTGAAAGAAACGATGCAATTGACTTTTCTGAAAAATTCGATTCCAAAGAACGAAAAGAACTTAATGATAAAATTCTTGCTAAAACTAGAAGAAAAAGAGTAATAAATAGCAAAATAAATGCTGTTGTTATAGCTATTGTTTTTGGTGTTTTATATTACTTTACTTTATCAGCTGGTTTTATGCAAAATCCATTACAAATCGAACCAACTAGACAACTATTTAATCATCCTGATATACCTGATATTGCTATGAGCCAATTCGGCCCTAGTATGTATTTATTTGTTGATGTAAAATCTCTTTTATTACCTAGTGAAAAACTAGAAGAAAGTTCATACGATGAAGGTTATGTCAAACAAGAACAAGTAATCAGTGATTACACCAGAAGAATAGATGATACCTTATGGGAGCAAGTTGCTAAAAACGAAAAGAAATCTAATTATAAACGATTAAATAATTATTTCTTAAGTCAAGAGATAACTGATCGTAATGACTATACAGGTATCTTTAAAGATAAAAACTTAATTGTTATTATGATGGAATCAACAAATACCATTGTTTTAGATGAAAGATTCTTCCCAAATATGCATAAGTTATATACTGAAGGATGGGCATGGACCAATAACTATAGTCCTCGTAATTCTTGCTCAACTGGTAATAACGAAATGAGTGGTATGGTCTCACTATATACGATTAATAATAGTTGTACAGCTAATAACTATCGTAAAAATGTATATCCAGAAGCTATCTTTAATTTATTTAATAATTCTGGTTATACAACAACTAGTTATCATAATTACACGGAACAATATTATTATCGTTCAACAATTCATAAAAATATGGGTAGTAGCCATTTCTATGGTGTAGAAGAACTTGAAATACCATTTTCTAATGCTTACAAAGAATGGCCAAGTGATGTCGAATTAGTAGAAAAAATGTTAGAAAAAATTGAAGATCAAGATAAATTTATGGTTTGGATGACATCTGTTACCGCTCATCAACCATACACTACTAGTAGCGAATACGGTAATAAATATCTTGACTTATTCAAAGATACTGGTTATGATATAACGCTTAAGAGGTATATGTCAAAACTAAAAGAATTCGATAATGCCATAGGTGCCTTATTAGATGGCCTAGAAGATCAAGGTAAGCTAGATGATACAGTTATCGTTTTATATGGTGATCATTATCCATATGGCCTTAAAAATTCTGTTTTAAATACCTATTTTGATTATAATGTTGAATACCAATACGAGGTTGATAGAATCCCATTTATTATTTATAATTCAGAGATTCAATCTCAACAATTTGATGAATATACAAGTTACATTAATTTAACTCCAACAGTTGCTAACTTATTCGATTTAGACTATGATCCACGTTTATACGCTGGTTATGACTTACTTTCAAAAACATATCCAGATCGTGTTATCTTCGCTAATGGTTCATGGAAAGATAAAAAAGCTTTCTATAATGCTTCAACTGGTAAAATAACTTATGTTAGAAAAGATGACACTTATACTGACGAAGAAATTAAAGAAATTAATAAAACAATTAGCGATAAAATATCAATGTCTAATTTAGCTATTAAAGTTGATTATTTCAATTATTTAGAAGCCGCTAAAGAAAAATATAAAGCCGAAGCTGTCGAAACTGAAGAAAGTTGAGTTAATTTAACTAACGTCCCAAAGAAAGGAAACATGATATGAAAAAATTAGTTATAGTGGAATCTCCAAGTAAAAGTAAAACAATTGAAAAATATTTAGGAACTGATTATAAAGTAGTTGCTAGTATGGGACATATTAGAGATTTAGCTACGACTGGTAAATTTGGCTTAGGTGTTGACGTCGATAACGACTTTAAACCTTCATATATTCCTATGAAGGGTAAAAACAAAGTAATAAGTGAATTAAAAAAACTAAGTAAAGAAGCTGAACAAGTTTATCTAGCTACCGACCCCGACCGTGAAGGGGAGGCAATAAGCTGGCATTTAAAAGAAGCTTTAGGTTTAAAAAAGGACTATGAAAGAGTTACCTTTAATGAAATCACTAAAGATGTTGTTATTGATGCTTTTAAAAATCCTCGTGATATTGACATTGACTTAGTTAAAAGTCAAGAAACAAGAAGAATATTAGACCGTATCATTGGTTTTAGGTTATCCAAATTAATGCAATCTAAAACCGGTGGTAAAAGTGCTGGCCGTGTTCAAAGTGTGGCTTTAAAATTAATCGTTGATCGTGAAAGAGAAATAAATGCTTTTATTCCTGAAGAATATTGGACAATTACCGCTTTATTTGATCAAATGGAAGCTACCGCTGAGAAATATAAAGGTCATAAATTAGAACTTAAAAATGAAGAAGAAGCTAATCATGTTATAGATTCTTTAGATGAATTATTTACCATTACTGATATTGAAAGTAAAGAAAAAGCCAAAAGAGGTGTTATGCCTTTTAAAACTAGTACTTTACAACAAACTGCTGTTAATAAACTTAATTTTGCCAGTAGTAAAACTATGCGTATAGCTCAAAAACTATATGAAGGTATTGATATTGGTAGTGAGACTGTCGGTTTAATTACTTATATGCGTACTGATAGTGAAAGATTAAGTCCTGTCTTTATTAATGAAACATTTAAATATATTAAAGATACATATGGTGATAAATACGTTGGCCACGTTAAAGCGCCCAAGAAAAATGAAAACATGCAAGATGCTCATGAAGGTATAAGAGTAACCAGTGCTTATCGTACACCAGAGAGTTTAAAAAAATATCTTTCAACTGACGAATATAAACTATATAGTCTAATCTATGCTCGTAGTATCGCTTGCTTGATGTCAGATGCTAAAGTTAAAGCTACTTCTGTTACTTTAATGAATAACGACTATGAGTTTAAAGCTAATGGTAGTATTTTAGTCTTTGATGGCTATTTAAAAGTATATGGCTATTATGAATCGTCAGAAGATGTTATTTTACCAGATTTAACTGGTATTAAGACTTTAAGAGCTGATGATGTTTTTAAAGAACAACACTTTACTAAGCCAGCTCCAAGATATACCGAAAGTTCTTTAATTAAAGAATTAGAAAAACTAGGTATCGGTAGACCTTCAACCTATGCCACTATTATGGAAACAATTAAAGCTCGTGAATATGTGACAGTGGAAGATAAAAAATTTGTCCCTACGCAAATTGGTATTGAAACAACTGACAAATTACAAGAAGGATTCAGTGATATCATCAATGTTGAATATACCGCTAATATGGAAACTGAACTAGATGAAATTGCTGATGCCAAAATAAATAATATAACTGTTTTAAAGGATTTCTATGATAAATTTGAACCTTTAGTCGAAGATGCTTTTAAAAACATGGAAAAAAAGGAAGCTGAACAAACTGGTGAAAACTGCCCTGAATGTGGTAGTCCACTTGTTAAAAGAAATGGCCGTTATGGTGAATTTATTGCTTGTTCTAACTATCCTGAATGTAAATATATTAAAAAAGAAGAAACTGCTGTTAAAGAAGTTGGAACATGTCCAAACTGTGGTAGTAAAATAATCGAAAAGAAAAGCCATCGTGGTAAAGTATTCTATGGTTGTAGTAACTATCCTAAATGTAAAACAGCTTATTGGTATATTCCAATAAACAGAATGTGTCCAGAATGTAACAACATGTTACTAGATAAAGGTAAAAAAATTATTTGTAGCAATTGTGATTATGAAGAAGATAAATAAATTATCTTCTTTTTTTGTCTAATAAGTGTTATGCACAAACCTTATTTATTGCAAAAAATATCTTGATATTTTATACTTAAATTAATAATAGGTGAATAATATGACAAAAGCTAAAGAAGTATTTAATACTGCTATTAACAAAATAAAAAGCTTTTACTTTAAAAGTCTTAAAGATTCCAAGCTATTAGAACTAATCTTCTTTAGTTTTCTTTTTGTTGCCCTTATCTTATCTTTAATGGGTATTTGTGTTGCCATGTCATCTAACAAATATAAAAGTGCTATGGTTTTTACTGAACAAATAGATAATGATGTAAAAGAAATGAATACTGGTGGTTTTTTAACTAGAGATGAAGAAACTGAATCTCCAAGTGAGACCCCAGAAGATGATTCGTCTAATAATGAAAATAATTCCGAAAATAATTCTAGTGATAAGGAATCTAACAACAACAATAGCTCTAATAATAACAATAATAACAATAATAACAATAATAACAATAATAACAATAATAACAATAATAACAATAATAACAATAATAACAATAA
>CANQQV010000013.1 GCA_947626095.1 uncultured Bacilli bacterium | reverse complement strand
TCTAGTTTTTAAAGGACATAATTCCTTTGTTGGTGACGATAGCTAAGTGGCAACACCTCTTCCCATCCCGAACAGAGAAGTTAAGCACTTAAACGCCGAAGATAGCGCAAGCAAAAATAGGAAGTCGCCGATTTTTTTTTGCTCTAAAAAAGACTAAATTTTAAATATTTAGTCTTTTTTATATCTTTATTTAACTTTAAACCAAATAAAAACCCATTATTCCATTGAATAATGAGCTTTTATTACCATCTATCACATTTTAAATGATATTCAGAACAAACTTGCTCAGTTAAAAGTTGTGGTGTTTTCGGTCCTCCTCCACCAGAGTAAGGATTTGGCTCTGATAAATTATATTTACTAAAATCTATCTCTTGATGATAGTCTTCCCATTTGTATCTTTCATCTAACTCGATTAATTTAACTTCAAAAGTATCATCCTCTATTGAAAGAACTTTCCAACCCATTGCATTATCCAAAATACTTTTATAAGAAACTGGTATTGTATCTTTACAACCTGGGAATATATATAAGAGAGATAAAGCATCATCGCCTAAAAACATTTTTTTAGTTATTAAAGTATCATCTTTATATACATGAGCTGAATCTTCTAAATCTTCTTTATCATAATTAGGATCGATTACTTTTAATTCCGCTATTGTTTTATTGAAGCAAACATCCTTAATTCTCCAAGCCCTATATTCTTCAGAAGATGGTGGACCAGATAATTTATATAAAACATTATCATTTAAGTTTATTATCCCTTTTCTAGCATCAGTTGTTGAATTGGTATTTTCATTTCCGCTTGGTTTAGTAGATTGACTATTATTGTTATTTTCATTTTTATTAGGTTTAGTCGTCTGATTATTGCTTTCATTTTGATTAGGTTTAGTAGTTTGTTCATTACCTGTATTTTCTTTTTCCCATTTAGCTTTTAATGTTATATCTGCCGTTATTTCGGTATTAAAATCAAAGTATTTATCATTAAGCTGCCACTCAATAAATTTGTATCCTTCCTTAGTTGGCGAAGTAGGAATTAATGCTTTGTTTCCTTTAGTAATTGTTTGACTTTCTACTTTACTACCACCATCACTATCAAAAGTTACTAAATACCTTTCGTTTTCTGTTTCTTCAGCTTCTATAATTTTGTCTTCATCAATCTGCTCTTCAAAATTTACATTTACTGTATACGTAATTTCATATTTTGATTTTTCTTGTAAGTAATCTGTAATTTGTTCGACTTTTATACTATCACTATCAGTCGTTATTTCTAAATTTTCAAATACTATATCATTATCAACTGCTGTTTCGCAGAGCATAAGTAAAGCATCATATAAATCTTTATTTTTAAAGTCTAAATCTTTATAAAAGTTCTTAGCATCATCATTAATTAGCTCATAATCAATAACATTATTAATTTCATCTCCACAGATATATTCACGTCCTGTAGAGTCTTTGCATATATCATATTCATATTTAAATACAAGTTTTACTAAAGGATTGATTTTGACAAACATACTATGTGTTTCTTCTTTATGAGTTGGTGCCTCTTCCTTTTTATTTGTATTTAGGACGATACAAGTAATTACTATTGCCAAAATAACTATTATAACCCCTATAATAGCAATCAACTTTTTATTTTTAAATATGTTTTTCACTATCTATCACCTTTTCAATCAATATAAAAAAGAACAAATGTTATTATGTTCCGATCAGTATTGGCAACTTTGCTAAATTATACGCCAATTTACGACATTGTCGGAACTAATTATATCGCTTACCGACTATAGTATTAATATTACATAATTATATAATTATATAATAAAGTCAATGCATTTATAATTTGAAACTAACATAAAATATAATTAAGCTATTACTATTTTTTCGCCTTTTTTTCTTATTAAATTAAAAGTTTACTTAATTTAATAATTCATATATAATATGTAGTGTGATTATTATGATTTTAGGAAATATCTGTACAAATCCCAATGTTTTAACTGTCTTCTTAATTTTAAAATATGCTTTTAATATAGTTTGCATAGTTGTACCAATAATTTTAATGATAAGATTTATTACTATCTTATTTCCTGTTATTATATCTGGCGATAAAATTAATGAAACAGTTGGTAAAATGGCCAAATCTGCTATAGCTGCCATTGTTGTTTTTCTTATGCCTACAATAATAAAGTTTGTTTTTACCGATATAGTGGATGTATCTAGCTTAGGCATTGGTCAATGTTTTACTAATTCGACAGTTGAAAAAATTGAAAAATATCGTGAATTAGAAAAAGAACAAGCTGAAGAAGATGCTAAACAAAGACAAAAAGATTTAGCTGAATCTCTAAAAGAACGTGAAGAAAGAGAACAAAATATCAGAGATAACTTCAAAGTTGAACGTGAAGAAAATCAAGGGTTACCAGGTTATGGAACTGTTTTTGTTGGTGATTCACGAACAGTCCAATACTCTTATCAATTGCAATTACGTGATACTGATCAGTTATTTGCTACTGGTGGCGGCGCTATGAATGAATATAATGTAGATATTAACAAAGCCTTAAGTTATATTAATTCTAATTCATCTCATCGTTACAACTTAGTTTTAAATTACGGTGTTAATAATTTAGGTCAAGACTGGGTGGGTGCCTACAAAAACACTATCAATAATGTTAATGGTAAAGCTGATATCTTAGTTGTCAGTATCAATCCATGTGGTCAAGGCAAATGCAATAATACTCGTATTAGTGAAGTCAATGCCCAATTAGAAAGTGCATTTTCATCTGGTTACGATAATGTTAGATACTGTGATACCTATAGTGAATTTACTAAACGTGGCAACTTTGACAACTTAACAACAGACGGTGTTCACTATAATAATGAGGGCGCAAACCTTATCTACAATAAGATAAACGAATGCTTAAAAGAATTTTAATGTAAATTTTTCATATAGATATTGAAATATACTTTTCACTATTGTTATAATCTATTTAGGTGATAAGAATGAACTACAAATATACTTCAAAAAATGAACAAGATACCATGGAAATTGCCGAAAATATAGAAAGTGAAAAATTCCCTGGAATGGTTATATGTCTAGATGGTGAACTTGGTAGTGGAAAAACGGTTTTTGCTAAGGGTTTTGCTAAAGCTTTAGGTATAACTGATACAATTACCAGTCCAACATTTAGTTTAGTTAAAGAATACTTAGATGGCGAAATGCCATTATTCCATATGGATGTATATAGATTAGACGATTCTAATGAAGAATTTGGTCTAGATGATTATTTAAATCAGGATGGCGTTTGTATAATTGAATGGCCTGAAATGATTGAAGATCAATTGCCAGAAGAAAGATTAGACATTAAAATTAAAATAATAGATGATGAAACAAGAGTCTTAGTATTTACTCCACATGGTGAAAAATACGAAGACTTATGTGAAGCTGTTTTATAAACTCGAAAGAGTTTTTTCTTTTGCCTTAATATGGTATAATAAGGCACGAGAGGTGGTCCTTATGTACACATTATTTCTTGATACTCATGATGCTAAAGTAACAATTATTATTTTTAAAGATGGTCATGTAATTGCGCAAAATATTCTTGAATCTAAAAACAAGCATAGTGAAATTACAATGCCTACTTTAGATAATACTTTAAAAGCAGCTAATCTTGATATAAATGAACTTAATTCAATTATTGTTGTCAATGGACCAGGATCTTTTACTGGCGAACGTATTGCTGTCACAATTGCTAAAACCATTGCTTATTGTTTAAATATTCCTATTCGTTCAATCAATTCTTTACTTATCTTAAGTTTAAACATCAATGATAAAAATAAATGTGTTGCTCTAGAAGATCGTAATGGGGCCTTTGTTGCAACTTTTGACCAAGACAATAACTTAATTGAAGAAATAAAATATTTAAATAAATCTACTTATTTAGAATATAAACAAACTCATAATGTTGTAACCGATATCGAGATTGACTATGAAAAAGTGTATACCTATGCTATGACTTTAAACACTTTAAATCCCCATGAAGTAAAACCTTTATATGTGAAAGGAATCAGCGCTCTAAATGATAAATAAAATTGAAATAAAAGATAAAGAACGTTTTAATGAATTAGGTTTAATAGTCAATAAAAACTTTGCTAAATTATTTCAAATAGAAGAATTAATTAATTCCTCTTATGATAGTTTATTTGGTTACTATGAAAATGAATTATTAGTTGGGTTTATACATATAAATAAAATGTATGAAACAATTGATATCGTCAATATTGTTGTAGATGAAAAATATCGTCATCAAGGCATTGCTACCCAACTTATTAAATACGTTTTAAATAATTTTAACGATGTAGAAAAGCTTATGTTAGAAGTAAACGAAAAGAATAAAGTAGCAATTAGTCTATATAAGAAAAATGGCTTTAAAGAGATAAATCGCCGTCCTAAATATTATGGTTCTGATACAGCAATAATAATGGAAAGAGATGTATAAAATGAAAGATGTTAATATCCTAGCAATCGAAACATCATGCGATGAAACGAGTATTGCCATTATTAAAAATGGAACTGAATGCGTTGAACTAACGGTTTTAACGCAAATGGATACTCATGCTGAATTTGGTGGTGTTGTTCCTGAAATAGCTTCACGTATGCATACGGAAAATATTACAATGGTTCTAGAAGAAACTTTAACTAAATCTAAGATGAGCATGAATGATATTGATGCTATTGCTGTAACTTATTCACCGGGTTTACTTGGTAGTCTTTTAGTAGGTGTTGAATTTGCTAAAACCTTATCTTTAATCTACAAAAAGCCATTAATCGCTGTTAATCATATCGCTGGTCATATCTATGCTAACAACCTAGAAAGAAAGATGGAAT
The DNA here is from genome assembly GCA_947626095.1 of uncultured Bacilli bacterium. GTDB lineage: Bacteria > Bacillota_I > Bacilli_A > RF39 > UBA660 > Coprovivens. Next base: position 36,967 of record CANQQV010000013.1, on the reverse strand, counting down.
ACCCTTTACTAGCTTTAGTTGTTAGTGGTGGTCATACTGACTTAATCTTAATGAAAGGCGATTACGAATTTGAACATATTGGTGGTACTTTAGATGATGCAATTGGAGAATGTTATGATAAAGTCGCACGTGTTTTAGACTTAAAATACCCAGGCGGACCTAACGTTGAGAAAATGGCTTTAGAAGGTAATCATACATACGATTTACCAATTCCTATGAATGATGATTCCTTTAATATGAGTTTTAGTGGCTTAAAAAGTAGTATTATCAATTTAGTTCATAATGAACGACAAAGAGGCAACGAAATAAGAAAAGCTGATTTAGCTCGAAGTTTTCAAGATACTGCTGTTGATGAACTAGTTCGTAAAAGTGAGTTAGCTATTCAAAAATATAACGTTAAAAATATGATTATTGCTGGTGGTGTTTCGGCTAATAAATTCTTACGTGGTGAAATTCAAAAGCTGGCTGATAAATACGAAGTAACCTTAAGTGTTCCAAGAATGCTTTATTGTACAGATAATGCGGCCATGATTGGGGCAGCTGCTTATCCTTTATACTTAAAAGGCGAGTTTGCTGATCTTACTTTAAATGCCACAAGTAGTGATGAACTTTATTAGTTTTATCAAAATAAGAAATATGATATTATATAATATATAAATAGCATAACAAGAGGTGTATATAAATGAAAAAAGTATTAGTTACTGGTGCTGGTGGTACCGTCGGCCTTCAAGTAATTAGATTCTTACTAAGTGAAGGTAAATACGAAGTAACAGCCTTAGAATTAAAAAATAAACATGTTTATAAAAGATTAAAACCTTTTCGTAAAAGAATAAATATTGTCTTCGGTGATGTTAATGACGATACAATCGTTGATGCTTTAGTTAAAGACCATGATATTGTTATTCACTTGGCTGGTGTTCTTCCATCATTAGCTAACGTTCGTGAAGATTTATGTCGTGCTGTTGACTATGAAGGAACTAAAACAATCGTTGATTCAATTAAAGACTACAATCCTGATTGTTTCTTACTATATGCTTCTAGTACCTCAGTTTATGGTATTCAAGAAGATTATGAAAACATAACTCTTAAATCTAAAAATAATATTGATGACTATGACTTTTATTCTAAATATAAACTAGAAAGTGAAAAATATATTAAAGATAATTTAAAACATTATTCTATCTTTCGTTTAGCATATATCTTAGGTAATCCGGCTCGTGAGTCATTAATATACAACGTTCCATTAAATAATAAATTAGAAGTTTTATCATCAGAAGATGCTGGTTATGCTTTTGTATGTGCTATTGATTTCCTAAAAGAACTTAATAAAAAGACCTTTAATGTTTCTGGTGGGGAAAAATTCCGTACAACCTATCGTAACTATTTAATAACTATCTTTAAAAACTATGGTTTATCAATTAGATATTTATCTACTTGGTTATTAGCTGAGAAAAACTATCGTGGTGGTTATTACCCTGATGGCGATAAACTTGAAGAAATCTTACATTTTAGAAGTAAAAATTTAGATGTTTACTATGATACTTTAACTAAATATCGTCTTCCAAGGTTAATTCCTCGTATATTAGCTTTACCATTTATTGCTATGTATTATAGAAAGAATAAGTAGGTTTAATATGAGAGGTTTGGTTTTAGAAGGTGGTGGCGTTAAAGGTTCTTATCAAATAGGAGCTTATTATGCCTTCCGCGATTGTGGTATTAAATTTGATGGCTTTGTAGGAACATCTATTGGTTCTTTTAATGCTGTTATGTTAGCTAGTAATATGGAAAGAGAATTACTAGAATTTTGGTATAAAGTAGATCCTGGTACTTTATTAGGAATGGATCCACGCTTTGTTGAATTATTTAATGACAAAGAACTAGATATAGAGGGCTTAAAAGGCGCATTTACAAGTCTAACTAGTATTGTTAAGAACTTTGGCTTAGATAATACAAAACTCCTTTCTACCATCCAAAAAGTAGCTAATTATGATAACTTAATTCATAGTAATAAAGATTTTGGTTTAGTAACAGTTAAAATATCTCACGAAGGAATAGAACCCTTATATGTATATAAAGAAGATATTCCTAATCAAGATAAATTAATTGAATACTTAATGGCTAGTTGTTATTTACCAGTCTTTAGAGAAAAAAGAATTATCGATAATCATTACTATTTAGATGGTGGTTTTTATGACAATAGTCCCGTTAAATTACTTAAAGATAAAGGTTATGACGAAGTATATGTTATAAATATTAAAGGTATCGGTATTAATCGAACACTACATACTGATATTAAAACAACCATTATAACTCCAAGTAGAGACAATGGTTCTGTCTTAGAACTCAATCGTGAAGTAATTAAAGATAATATAATGATGGGGTATTATGATACCTTAAGAGCCATAAAAAAACTAGATGGATACCTTTATTGCTTTAAAAGAAAACCTGACTGGTACTATAAATTATTAACTCGTAAAGTTGATAAACGTTTAAAAAAACGTGTTCAGAAATTCTTTAGAACAGAGAATAATCGTGATACAGTGATTAAAGCTTTAGAATATGTTTTAAAGAAAGAAAATATTAGTTACTACGATGTCTATAGTCCATATAAATTAATAAAAAGAATTAAAAAGATTAATAAGAAACACTTTGTATATAAATATCTTAAAGAATTAAGATTTATATAGCAATATAAGATTTAATTGTGTATAATAAGAAAGACTTAAAAGAGGTGTGAATATGGGAAGAGCTTATGCCGTAAGAGAAGCTAAAATAAAAAAGACAGGAGCTGCCAAAGGTAAGTTATATACTAACTTTGCTAAAGAAATTTATTTAGCAGCCAAAAGAGGAGTTCCTGAAATAGAAGCTAATAGTGCTTTAAAGCATGTTGTTGAAAAAGCTAAAAAAATGCAAGTACCAGCTGATATTATTAATCGTGCTTTAGATAAAGCTAAAGGCGCTGGTAAAGATGAATATCAAGAAATAATTTATGAAGGATTTGGTCCAGGTGCCTCAACATTTATGATTAAAACTCTAACTGATAATGTTAATCGTACAGTCGGTGAAGTAAGAGCAGCTTTTAATAAGATGAATAAAAGTTTAGGTGTTAATAACTCTGTATCTTATAACTATGATAATTTAACTGTTATGAGTTTTAAAAGTGATAAAGAAGAAGACGTTCTAATGGCTTTGTTAGATGCTGAAATTGAACCAGTTGAATTCGAATCCGAAGATGGTTATTTAAATGTTTCTGTTAAATATCCTGATACATATAAAGCTAAAGAAGTTATTGAAAGTGTCATACCAGATGTTGACTATGAACTAGATGAATCTGGTTGGTATGCTAAAGATACAGTTACTTTAGAAGGTGAAGATTTAGAAGTCTTTAATAAACTATATAATATGTTAGATGAAATTGAAGATGTCACCGATATCTATCATAACGTTAATTTATAATGAAAGAAATAATTCATAACAACGATAATCTTACAGAAAAAGATTGTCACAATATAGTTAAACGCGCTAAATTAATTGTTGAAAATTCTAAACAAGAATTACTATTTGTTGTCGAAGATAATAATATGTTCTTAATTGGTGGTCATGTTGAAGGTAATGAGTTAGATAATAATACTTTAATTAGAGAAATTAAAGAAGAAGCTGGAATTAATTTTAATCCAGAGGTATCAAATCCCTTCTTGTGTATTAAGTATCTTACTAAAGATTACCCAACTACTAATGAAAATACCTTATATATTACCAACTTTTATTATTTAAAAAGTGATGAATTAATTCCTAATCCAAATAATCTTAATTTAACTAAGGATGAGCAATCACATGGCTTTCATCTAGAATATATACCTAAAGAACAATCATTAGCTAGACTAAAAGAAGTATCTAAAACAGTTACTAAAGTGAGAGGAGCTGTCTTTGATACAATCGATGCAATAGATGAATATTTAAATTCATAAGGAATGTAATAAGTACATTCTTTTTTTTAATTATTTATGATATTATATAAAAAAGTTATATGGATGTGTTGATATGGATCAAGAAAAAATAGGAAAATTTATAGCAAGAATAAGAAAAGAAAAAGAATTAACACAAGAGCAATTAGCTGAAAAATTAGGTGTTGACAGAACAACAGTATCAAAATGGGAAAGAGGCATAAACTCCCCAGACATTTCATTAATACAACCACTATGCACTGAATTGGGGATAACAATAACTCAATTTATAAATGGAGATTTAACCGATAAAGACAAAAAACATGATTATAACGAAATTGATTTTATTGAATATTATAATAAAAAAAATAAAAAAAAGCTTCTTAAAACATTTTTACTTGCCATTATAGTATTTGTACTAGTTTCTATTTTTGCTATTTTTATAATCAAATATAATTCTTATAATGTATATAATATAAATAAGTCGGGTGACGATATTCAAGTAAGAGGATATTTTATTGAAAATCATAATAGACAAATATTAATTATTAACAATATAAGTTACAGAGGATTATATGCTGGCACAGACAAAGACATATTTGCCAAAAAAATTACTTTAGAATTAATATCTGACGGAAAAGTAACTACTAAAATAGGTTATGAAAATGAAACAGAGAAAAGTCTAGATGAATTGTTACAAAATGCTTCCTTATGTTTGGATGAGAATGGTATCAACTTAAATAATATATATTTACGTATTTACACAGACGGTGATAAGCATGAATTTTCAATTAATCTTTCTATATAAATAGCTAAAAAAGCTCAAAAAGAGCCCAAATAGCTATTTTTAATTTGAGTAAATCATTCTAAAATCAATTTTAAAGGAGGTGAATATATGAAAAAAGCAAAAAAATTTAGAAAAATAGTCCTCGTTTTAGCTGCCTTATTAATATTATTCACAGGAATATTAATTGTTTATCATATTAGTAATAAAGAAAATTTGCATAATACAAATCAAGATAATAATTCGCCAAACGAAAAACAAAATATTAATAAAACAGATAATTTTACATTAAAATTTATATCAAATGTTCAGGATAATTCCGATATGCAAAAAATTACAACATATAATGAAAGAAATATTTATTATTATAAAGAGGGTATTGAATTATACATATGCTCAAATAAAGATTGCATAACACTTAAGGAAGCACTAGATTCACAAAAAATCACATTAGAAAATTTATATGATAAGAAAATATCAGATGATAAAGCATACGAAGGTGGAAGTAAAATTATATACTTCGATGATTTTAATATTGTAGATTGTCGAAGAATAGGTTCAGGAATAAATGATGTAATTAACAATGATATTATAATAGGAGATAAATCATTGAATAATGTGGATATATGTAAATAAATAAACTTTAAATATTTAAGCGAATACTAAATTGTATTCGTTTTTTTCATTTAAATTTCACAAAAGTATTATAATATATAGATATCGAGGTGATAATTATGAAAATTCTTATCGTTGATGATGAAGAATTAATTAGAGATGTCATCAAAGAATACTTGCTATTAGAAGGATATGAAGTAGATGAAGCAAAGGATGGCAATGAAGCTGTAGAAAAAGCTTTAGCTAAAGATTACAGTTTAATTATTATGGATATAATGATGCCTCATAAAGACGGTTATCAAGCTTGTAAAGAAATTAAAGCCCATAAAGACGTGCCATTTATAATGTTATCAGCTCGTGGTGAAGAATACGATAAACTAATCGGCTTTGATATTGGCATTGATGACTATGTTACTAAACCATTTAGTCCTAAAGAGTTAGTTGCTCGTATTAAAGCTGTTACAAAAAGAAGTAATAATGAAGAAACAACCTATCGTTTTGGCGACTTAGTAATTGATGATAAAGCTCATGATGTCATAATAAGTGATCAAAAAATTAATTTAACACCTAAAGAATATGATTTACTAAAATACTTTGTTAACAACAACAACGTTGCTTTATCTCGTGAACAGCTATTAACCAATGTCTGGGGCTACGACTTTTATGGTGATGATCGTACAATCGATACTCATGTTAAAACATTACGTAAAAATTTAGGTAAATATGGTGACTATATAAAAACAGTTAGAGAAGTAGGTTATAAATTTGAATATCAAGAAAATAAGTAGTATTAAACATAAAACATTATTTTATTTAATTTTATTTTCCATCTTTATTTTGTTAGTCCTTTGGGAATCTCAATTATTAATGTCTAACTATTTATATGAAAAATATCAGATAAATGACATGAATGAAATAGCTAAAGAAGTAAGTAAAAAAGATAAAGATGAATTACCTAGATATTTAAAAAACGTTGTATATAATAATGCTGTTTGTATTGAACATACTAATCGCGAAGGGATGACAGTTCTATATAATGATGCTGCTACCGGTTGCTTATTAGGTCGTGAAGGAAGCGATTTAGAAGAATATAAACGTGAATTAAAAAATAGTGGTGAGGTAACTAAAGCTATCAAACTTGTTAATAAAGATTACAAATCTTATGCCTTATTATATGGTGTCGAAACTTCAGATGGCTATGTTTACTTATTCACAATGTTAAGTAATGTTAATAAAAATTATCGTATTATTAAAGATCAACTTATCTATATCACTATAATGGTTATTGTCCTAGCTATTATCATTAGTTTATTTTTAGCTAAAGTAATAAGTGAACCAATTGTAGAAATAACTAATAAATCTAAAGAATTAGCCCAAGGTAATTATGATGTTAAATTCGAAAAGAATGGTATTAAAGAAATCGATGAACTAGCTGATACTTTAAATTACCTTGAAAGTGAAGTTAGTAAAACTGATCAATATCGTCGTGATTTAATGGCAAATGTCTCCCACGATTTAAAAACGCCATTAACCATGATTAAAGCCTATGCGGAAATGGTTCGTGATATAACTTATAAAGATAAAGAAAAACGCGAGAAAAATTTAAATATAATTATTGAAGAATCAGATCGTTTAAATATTTTAGTTAATGATATCTTAGATTTATCTAAACTCCAAGAGAATAGTTCAACTCTTAATATCGAATCATTTGATTTAGTTGAAGAGATTAATAACGTTTTAAAAAGATATGATATTCTAAAAGAAAATGAAGGTTATGAAATAATACCTAAATTACCTAAAAAAGCTCCAGTAATCGCTGATAAAAGAAAAATCAGTCAAGTTATCTACAACTTAATAAATAATGCTCTTAACTATACTGGTGATGATAAAAAAGTAATAGTTAAGGTAACCACTGATAAAAAAGATTACTTAATTGAAATAATCGATTCTGGTAAAGGTATTGAACCCGAAAAGATCGATCATATTTGGGATAAGTATTATAAAAATGAAAAGAATCATAAACGTAATGTAATGGGTACCGGCTTAGGCTTATCAATTGTTAAAAACATCTTAGAACAACATAAGTTTATATATGGTGTTAATAGTATAATTGATAAGGGTACAACTTTCTATTTTAGAATTCCTAAAGATAATAGTGTAAAGAAGTAATATTTCACCTAGACTTCACAATATTTTCATAATTCTATAGTATTATGGAAATATGAAAAGGAAGTGGTATCAGATAAAACACATTATGTTATAGATTAAATGAAAAAACAAATACAAATAATTTAATTATATAATATAAAACCCTATACAATTAAAATAACATATAAACTCAAACTCACACTTTGAGAGGAAAGATTACTTTTCCTCTCTTTTTTAGGGCAATTTTAGGTTTCACAATACCTCTAGATCTTAATTAGATCTTAATATTTATTAATTAATCGACACCTAAAGTCTTTTTCCTTTTAACTGAATACGTGTTATAATAAAATTACAGGATATTAAATATAAATTATTAGAAGATAATTTATCAAGCATGAAAGGTGAGTATTAATGTTTTTTAAAAGTAAAGTTTTTAAATATATAATCGTCTTCTTAGTATCGATGGTTCCTTTAATTGAACTAAGAGGGGCTATCCCTATTGCTGAAGCATGGAACTTAAATAAAGGTTTATATTTTGCTATATCTATTATTGGCAATATGTTACCTGTTCCAATCATTTATTTATTTGCTCGTAAAGTATTAGAGTGGGGCAAAGACAAAAAAGTCATTGGTAAGTTTTTTACTTGGTGTTTACTAAAAGGTGAAAAAGGTGGTAAAAAACTTGAAGCTAAAGCTGGTCGTGGTTTGTATTTTGCTTTATTTATGTTTGTCGGCATTCCTCTACCTGGTACAGGTGCTTGGACTGGAACCCTAGCTGCTAGTATTTTAGATTTAGATTTTAAAAAGACTATTGCTGCCGTTATGGCTGGAGTCTTATTAGCTGGCTTAATAATGTTAGCTATATCATTTGGTATATTTGAGGTGATTTTCTAATGGAAACTGTAGTTTATTTAATTCGACATTCTGAAGTTACACCACATGCTAATATCAAAAATATTAGTATGCATGATAACAAACAAATTAATAATGAGAAAGCATTTCTCTCTGTTAGTGGTGAAAAAAGAGCGGAAAGATTAAGTAAACACAAAGAACTCCAAAATATTGATGCTGTTTATTCATCAAACTATGTTAGATGCTTAGAAACAGCCAAATACATAGCCTTAGAAAATAATACTATTATTAATATCGACGATCGTTTAAATGAACGTAAAATCGGTGAAATGGGTGAGATGAAATCTTCTGAATTTGAACGCCTTCAACGTAAAGATTTTGATTTCAAACTATCTGGTGGTGAATCACTAAATCAAACTAAAAAAAGAATGGTTGAAGCTATGAAAAATATTCTTATGTTTGAAAGTGGTAATCGTATTGCTGTTGTCTCTCATGCTACCGCTATAACAGCCTTACTATCGGCTTGGTGTGAAACTGGTTATAATGTCGATGATAATATTATCTTAAGCTTTGAAGATGAAACTATTGTTGATGGTCGTTATACCGCTCCAATGATGTTTAAAGTTACTTTTGATGGCATGAACGTTATTGACGTTAAAAACATCGATTTAACAAATTTATAAATTAATTTAACTTTTTTATACATGTATACAATAGTGGGTTTACACTGTCAAAATTCGTCAATTTACGGCTTAATTAATCCTAGGTAATACCTAGGATTTTTAAATTTAATACTAAAAGTGTATAAAATACACTTTATTCTATTCCCTAATTGTGCTATATTTAGATTGGTAGAGAATTATGGTAAAAGGAGATGTTTTTAATGAAAGTTACAATGCTTGGTAATGATACCAAAGAAGAAATTGAAAAGAGATTACAAATCGTCGCCTCAGCAGGTAATTTATCTCGCGCTGATGGTACTGTAACTCAAGTATTTGAAAGTCATAATAATTATGAAAGTAATCTAAAATTAGCTAGAGCTGTTGTTGGTTATGGTCATAAATCAATATCTGAACATGACTACTTAGTTTTTGCTTTAGAAGATGTATCTGTTTTAATTGAACAGATAATAATTAGTTATCGCTTGACTTCATTTACAATAAAATCAAGAAGAAATGTTGACTTTAGAACAGCTGGTTATGTCATTCCTGATTTCTGTGATAAAGAAGGTAATGTCTTACCAAATAATCAAGAACTAAAAGAAATGTATATGAACCACGTTCAAAGTTTATTTGATAAATATGGTGAATTCGTTGATGAAGCAATCCCAGTTGAAGATTGTCGTTATGTCTTACCATATTGTTTCCATAGCAATATTATTATGGGTTGTGATGCTAACGAATTACTTAATATGACCAGTGATTTAATCTACGGTAAAGCTTCTCATATTCCTGAAGTTAAAGAATTAGGGGAAAAACTAGCATCTGCCATTAGGGAATATGCGCCATACTTAGTTAGAGCCTTAGATAATGAAAAAGAAAAGACTTACTATGAAGATCAATACACCTTCTTAGATGATACTCTAAGTAAAAAAGGCCAAGAATTATATGGTCATCAAAAACTACTTGATAAAGTTAATATGTATGACTATACTCCAGATGCTGATAATAAAGTTTTATGTGCTATTTTAATGAATAGATATCAAATAACTCATGTTGAAGCTTTAAAGAAATTAAATGCTTTAAGAAAAGAAGATCCTGAAATCGATCATAAACTAATGGATGCTTTAATTCATAGTAAACAACAAAGAGAACTAGAACAAGCTATCTTCTCTTTCGAAATTCCTATTGAACTAGCTGTTCTAACTCATATAACTAGACATCGTATGCATTCGCTATTAGTCCCAGACTTTGTCCCAATGTGGGATTTAGGTACATACGTTATGCCTGAAAATTTAAAAGAGCATCAAGCTGAATATGATAAAATATTCGCTGATAATAAAGCCTTAATGGAATATTTTAGAAGTCAAGGTGTTCGAGATGAAGACCTAGTATACTTCTATCTATCAGGTAATGCATGCAATATCTCAACAACTATGAGTGCTCGCACTCTTGAATGGATAAGTCGTATGAGATGTTGTAATAAAGCTCAAACTGCTATTAGAAATATCGCTAACCAAATGGTTGCTGAAGCTAGTGAAGTCGCTCCATTAATTGGTGAATCACTTGGACCTACTTGCAAAGTCTTAAAATATTGTCCAGAAGGTAAAGATAGTTGTAAAAATCGTGGCGTTGTAATTAAAGGTAAAAACGCCTCTGAAAAGAAATAAAATAAGAATATAGTATGAAAGTACTATATTTTTTTTGAAATTTTTGGTAGTATAATGGGCAGAAATAGGTGATAGTATGCTTGAGTTTAAAATAGTTGATGCAAAAGAAAAAGATATTGAAATATTATCTAGTATTAAACTAGTTACAATGATTGATGACGATATGGACAAAGCCTTATCATTCGAAGAGAAAAATAAAGTAAGAAAAAGCATTTTAAGAGATTTAAAAAAGACCTTTGCTAACTATAAACTTATTTATATTGATAAAAAAATAGGTGGCGCTTACTCTTTAACACCTTACGAAAACGGATATATGATTGATATTCTATATCTCTTTAAAGAATACCGTCGTCAAACAATTGGAACAACTATTATCGAAAGATTAAAAAAAGATTTTCCTATTCTTTATGTTTGGGTATATAAAGAAAACAAAGAAGCAATTAATTTCTTTACTAATAAAGGTTTTCTACCTGTAAGAAATGGCCGTACTACTATTATGAAATATGATAGTTTATACGATACTATTAAAGAAAAACTAAAAGATGTTAAAATAGGTTATCGTGATAGAGAAGGTAATAAATATTTAGGTTATAAAAGAAATTTTAAAGATATCTTCTATTTTCAAAGCCCTAAACAAGTCTTAGAAAGTAAAATAGCTACTTGTTTTGAACAAGTTGAAGTTGAACGCGAAATAGCTACTAAATTAAATGTAGATTATCGTACATACTATATGACATATCCTGATGATGAATATGATATAAGTCATACTTTCTTAATTTATAAAGATCATAAAAAATATTATTGGGTTGAAAATTCTTGGTTAGCATATCGTGGCTTACACAGTTATAATTCCAAAGAAGCTTTACTTAATGATGTTGCTAGTAAATTTGTCGCTACTATTCCTCATGGTGAATTAAAAAAAGTTAAATTATATGTTTATGATAAACCTCGTTATGGTACTTCTTATGCTAAATTTTTATCAACCTGTATAACCGGCCGAAGTGTTAAATATAAATAAGGATAAAATATGCGTTTAAATAAATTAAAAGCTGTAAATACTAATATTGATATTAATGAATATCTAAAGTATCGTGAAGAAATAAAAAAAACAATGCCTCATCCTGATTGGTTAGGTGATTTTGATTCTGATGCTTTAACTAATCTTTTAGCTACTGGTTCTAAAATTTGGTTGTTTTATAATAACGAAGAATTCGTTTGTTCTATGATGAGTATTCCAAGTACTAACAAAAGCCTTCATCGTTTATCATTAACCGACTATAACTATAACGAAGTAATTGATTATGGACCAATGTTTGTTAATCCTAAATATCGTGGTTTAGGATTGCAATATCAAATGTTACAATACTTAGATAATTATTATCAAAATCAAATGTCCTACGCTATAGTAACAGTTCATCCTGATAATCATTATTCTATTAATAATATTCTTAAGGATAACTTCATGTTAATAACTACCAAACAATTCACAAGAGGAATAAGAAATGTCTATTTAAAAAAACTATAATTATATGATAAGATATAAATATAAAATAACTTTGGAAGATGGTGAATAAATGGAAGAAAAACCTCGTAAAGAAATCGAAACAGCTGTTACTTATGCTAGTAGTAGTAATGGTCTAGAAAATAATAGCTTAACTGATCAAGAAGTCGCAGCAGTAATAAAAGGATTAGAAACTAAAACTGATGAAAGTTTTTTATACTCTGTTGTTAAATTAGTTAAAAAATATAAACCAGGGGAAGAACAAAAAGGAGAACTTGGTTATGGGAAGAATCGATGAAATATTAAATTATCAATCACCATATACTAGAGCTGGTGGTGTTTTACAAAATAAACTTAATCTCGATGATGAAGAATTACTAAATAAAGCTGAAAGAATGGTTACTAGCTATAAACTAGCTAAATTATATTTAGATCCTGGTCATCAAACATTTGATATTGAACACTATAAATCTATTCATAAATTTTTATTTGAAGATATCTATCCATTTGCTGGAGAGATCAGAACAGAAGTCATTTCTAAACGAATTCCTTTTTGTTTGCCGCAATATATAACTACTGAACTAAACAAACTATTTGCTAGTCTAAAATATACTATACCTAATATTCATAATCGTGAAGACTTACTAAAATTTATTACAGAATTCTATGCTAACTTAGATATTATTCATCCTTTTAGAGAAGGTAATGGTCGTACAGAAAGAGAATTTGTAAGACAACTACTTGATTATATCTGTAAAACTAATGGTTTAGAAGAATATAACTTAGATTATTCCTTAATCGAAAATAAAAATGAATTTATTAATGCTGTTGTTAAAGCTGATGCCTTGCTTGATTATAGTGATTTAATGGTTTTATTTGATCGCATTTTAGTTGTTAAAGAAAAAGATAAAGATATAAAATTGGGTAATCCTGAATAAACAAACTTAATGTTTGTTTATTTTTTTATTTAAAAATTGCTTAACCATTTATTTAATAATATAATATTAGTGAGATGAGTAATATGGCGAAAAAGAATGATGATACCAAATCTTTAGCAACAATAATAACCGTAATTTTTGTTGCTATTTTCTTTATAATTAAAGCTTTAATTAACTTAATATCTTTTATTTTTAAAATAGTTACTAATAAACAGGAAGAAAATAAAAAAGATAAAAAAGATAATAAAAAACTTGCTACTGGCCTTGCTTTAGCTACTTTACTTAATGATGATGAACTAGAAGATGAAGAACTAGAAAGCAAAATGAATTCGCAAAATCTTGAAGATTGGCAAAAAGATTTAGTAAGAGAAGGTAAATATTCATCATATAACTTTGATGAAGAAGAACTCGAAGAAGATGATTACTATTATGAAGATGATTAAGCTACAATTTTAATAGCTTAACAATTTAAAATGTGTTATAAATATCTTAGGAGGAATACATATGCAAATCGTATCAATAATTTTTACTTGTTTATTTTTAATTATTTTAATATCTTATTTATTAATTGCATCTAAAAGAAAAACTTTAAAAAATATTTTTTGTCTTGTTACAAATGTCATTACATTTATTATGACTTTCTTATTTACTAAATTAACTATTACTTTAGCTGGTAATAAAGTAGTCCCTTTTTTAAGTGATCTTATTAAAGAAGCAATTGATGTTAATCAAGAAGAGTGGGTTAATGATTCTTCAATTGAATTAATAACTAAATTTATCTCAACCATTATAATTGGTTTAATAAGTTTCTTCTTTATTTTCATCATTCTCTATATTATTAATCATCTATTAAAGAAATTAGTCTTTAAATTAGTTAAAAAAGTTCCATATAGTAAGTATGAGTCACCTAAACCAGATAATAAATTAGTTAATGTTGGTATATCATTAGTATCATTTATTATTATCTCTTTTGCTTTTCTATACCCATTAGGTACTTTTGTTAAAATGACTGATGTATCCACTAAAGCAACAAATTATAATGTCTCAGGTCTTAAACCAGTCTTAAGTAATCCAGTTATTAAATTATATTCTAATGGTTTTAGTGAAACCATCTTTAATAATGTTACTAAGATCAAAGATTATGATAATAAAATAAAAAATACTAACGAATTAACCAGTCTTACAACAATTGTCTTAACTTTATCCCAAATGGAAAATTCTGATAATTTAAATGACCAATTTAATATCATTAAAGAATCATTTACTAATACTTATATTGCTCCAGCTTTCGTTAGTGAAGTATGTGCTAATGCTGCTAATCGTTGGAAAGATAATAAATCATTTATGGGAAATACTATTGAAATACCAGAAGATAGTAGTAAAGATATCTATTTAGATTTATTAGATATTGTAAGTAAATGGGATCGTGATAGTTTAGTAAATGATATTGATACTATCTTTGAATTAAGTGATATTTTAGATAAATATAATATTTCTGAAATAGAAGACAGTGATGAATTTATTAAAGCCTTTACTGATGATGAATTTACTGAAGATTTATTCTTATGTTTATTCCGTAATGAAGACTTTAAATCTATCTTATCTTCATTCATGAATTATGGTATTAAATCATCTTTATCTAGTTATAATATTGATTTAGATGTTAATTATGTCGAAACAGCTGCTATCATGGAATTAAGTGATGAAGAAATAAAAAATGAAGCTCAAATATTCTCTTTAACCGTAAGACAATTAGTAAAATTAAATGAAGCTAAAGGCCAAACTCTTACTAAAGAAGAATATTTAGAAATAGCTAATAATCTATCTAAGATTCATAAGAGTAAAATCTTAAGTGATTCTGTATATACATTAATGAATAAATTATTAGCATCAGCTGCTAAATAAGAAGGTTACCAAACCTTCTTTTTAAATATAATAAAAAATTTGTAACGATTAAGCTATTTAAAAAGTTAATATAGTAGAACCGGTTCAATAGAAGGTGCAATATGACAGATAAGTTTTTAGAAGTATATAACAAATATAAAAATGATATATATCGTCTTGCTATTAGTTATACAAAAAATATCAAAGATAGTGAAGATATTATGCAGAATGTCTTTTTCAAGTATTATCGTAAGATGTCTAAAATCGAAGACTTATTAATCAAAAGATGGTTAATTAAAGTAACTATCAATGAATGTAAAACATCTTTAATGTCACCTTGGAAAAATAAAATTCAAACTCTAGAAGAAAACATTAGAGATAAAGACAATATCGATATATCATTCCTTGAAGCCTTTTCTAAGCTATCTAAAAAAGATTCATTAATTATTCACTTATATTATTATGAAGGTTATAAAATAGCGGAGATTTCTAAACTAATAAAAATGAGTGAATCAAATATTAAAGTAAGACTTTATCGAAGTCGTCAAATATTAAAAGATTTTTTAAAGGAGGAATAATATGAATTATAAAAATCAAATTAGTAAATATAATGTAGATAAAAATATTGATGATGAAATTCTTAATACTATCCAAAGAAAAAAGAATAATTCTAAGTTAAAAAATGCTTTCTTATTAATTTTAATGTTTATTACTATTACCACAACCATTGTTAATGCTGACACTATCAAAGACTTTATTAAAAATTTAGGTAGTAAGACAATTGAAAGCAATGGTCAAGAAGTTACTCTTAGTGACATTAAAATTACTAATACTGCTATAGATGATCTCGTTATCGACTCAAAGGATATTCATAAACATGTTAATAATGTAACAATCGAAGATGTAAGAAATATATCTAAAGTAAATGTCTTAGGTTTTTCTAAAGGGCGTTATTCATATAGTTATGGAAACCTAAATAGTGAATCAAAAGTAGGAGCAATGTATATTAACTTTGAAATACCAATTGATTGCCAAGAAGAGTGTAAAGTTATGCAAGGACGTCATGATAAAGTTATTTATGGCAATGCTGTTATATATACTAAAAATTATGAAAGTGATTTAAGCGATACTGATGTTCATAATTATGGCAAAACAACTGTTTTACAAGAAATAGCTAATATAAAAACCCCAGTTATTATAATTAGTTCTTATCCAAATAATGATCCAAATGAAGATTTAGTAATTGACATATCATTTAATTATGAAAATGTTTCATATAATATTACTGGTTATAATATTGAACAAGAAGAACTATTACATTATATTAATGATAATTTAAAGTAAAGAGCTTATAGCTCTTTTTATTTTTACAAATAATTTGTCAAAGCCCATTATAAAAAGTATTAAAAAAAAATTAATATGATACAATGTAAATATAAGGAGGACTACTATGAAAAAAAGCTTAATTGTAGTTATAGTAATAGTTGCTTTATTAGCATTTATTGGTATGGCAATTGGTTCATCATATAATGAATTAGTTACTTTAAAAGAAGACGTTGATACTCAATATTCTAACGTTGATGTTCAACTAGAAAGAAGAGCAGATTTAATTCCTAACTTAGTTAATACCGTTAAAGGTTATGTAAAACACGAAGAAGAAACTATTGAAAAAGTTACATCAGCTCGTGAAAACTTACTTAAAGCTAATACTGTTGATGAAAAATCAGAAGCTAATGAAGAATTAACCAATGCTATTAATGCTTTAATGGTTATTGTTGAAAACTATCCCGATTTAAAAGCTAATGAGAATTTTATTAATCTTCAAGATGAATTGGCTGGTACGGAAAACAGAATTTCAACTTCGCGTCATGATTATAATGAAGCTGTTAAAGCATATAATACTAAAACTCAAAAATTTCCTAGTAATATAGTTGCTGGAATATTCCATTTCGAAAAAGCAACTTACTTTGAAGTTGAAGAAAGTAAAAAAGAAAATCCAACTGTTGATTTTAGTTAAGAAGATTTAATCTTCTTTTTTATTACTAAAAAATGTGGAAAGAAAAATAATAGTGTGGATTTTCATTACTCAATTTTAACCTTGTCTTTGTATATTATTAGAGTATAATTAAATTTTTCGCTTTTAAGTGAATAAATTTAATAGGGAGGTTAAATAATGAAAAAAGTTTTATTTACTGGTTGTGGTACAGCTATCGCCACACCATTTACCGAAGATGGTATAAATTATGATGAATTTAAAAAAATAATTGAATATCAAATAGAAGGTCAAGCTGATGCTATCATCGTTTGTGGTACTACAGGTGAATCAGCTACAATGAGTTTAGAAGAAAAGAAAGAATGTATTAAATTTGCTGTTGATACAGTTAATAAAAGAATACCTGTCATTGCTGGTACTGGTGGCAATAACACAGCTTCAGCTATCAGTATGTCAAAGTATGCTGAAAGTGTTGGGGCTGATGGTATTTTAGTTGTAACACCTTATTATAATAAAACAACCCAAGGTGGTTTAATTGAACATTACAAAGCTATTGCTAAATCAGTTAATATTCCTATTATTTTATATAATGTTCCTAGTCGTACAGGTTTAAATATTAATCCCGAAACAGCTTATGAACTATCTAAGATAGATAATATTGTTGCTATTAAAGAAGCTAGTGGTAATATTTCTCAAGTAGCTAAAATAGCTCATTTATGTGGTGATAATTTAACTATCTATTCCGGTAACGATGATCAAATAGTACCAATTTTATCATTAGGTGGTAAAGGAGTAATCTCTGTTTTATCTAATATTTATCCTAAGTATACTCATGATATTGTCGCTAACTATTTAAATGGTGATGTAACTAAATCACTAGATATGCAATTAACCGCTTTACCATTAATTGAAGCCTTATTCAGTGAAGTAAATCCTATACCAGTTAAAGAGGCATTAAATATGAAAGGCTTTAACTTTGGTTCACCAAGATTACCATTAGTTAAAATAACTGAACCAAATAGATTAGTTTTAAAAAATAAAATGACTGAATTTGATTCTCAAAATTAATATGCTTACTAAAAGCATATTTTTTATTATGTCAATTAAATTGAAATTAATTTCAAAATAACCCAATTTTTTATATAATTAAAATATAAAGATAGAAGATGATAATAATGAAAAATTATAAAGATTATATAAATCCTATTATAAAAAAGTTTTGTAACTGTCTTAATATAAAAGATTTTTCAAGTATAACTCCCTCTGAACTTGAAGATATCAAATTATTTATATTATTTACAATTGCTATCATTGCTGATAAAGAAACCGTTTCAAACATAAACAATATTCCTGAGTATAAAGATACTAACAAAAATAATAAAAGGAAAACAGCTACAATGGATGATGATAAAAAAGTAGTTGATTATTTTGTTTTAAGAGATAATCCAAGAGGTTTTAATATGCAAACTGATGATCACCCCAACACAAATGAGGGTGATCATAACAAAAAAATTTTTACTCATATGAGAAATATATTTGCTCATGGCTCTGGTTCGATAAACTACGACGAAGATGGAGGTTTATTAACTCTAATAAGTAAACATCGTCCAACATCAGAACCAGACCTAACAATTGTTGCTTCTAAAGATCGTTTAATCTCCATTTTAGAAAAAAGTTTAGCTAATCACGAAAATTCTTCAAATCAACTAGTACATATGTTATTCGCTGCATATAAAGCCATAAAAGATGATGTAACCCAATTCAAAAAAGCTCAAGAATCTCCAAATAAAGCTGCAACACCATCAAAAGCTGTTGAAAAAATAGAATTTAAAAACTTATTATCTTTAAGTCAAGATTTTGCCAATCTTAAAGTCCTTATTAGCTTATCTTTAATGCTAAGTTATAATAAAGAAAGTGTATTAGATAAATATTTAGAAAAACAACAATGCTTTTTTGATTGCTCCAAATTTCAGGTTAAAATTACTAATCAAGTTACTGAAGAAGAAATATTAAAAGATAAATTTTTCAACAAACATTATTTTTTATATTTAAATAATCAAGAAGCTCAAACCTTAAGCAGTAGTTTTTCAAGATTAGTTAATGACAGTCAACTATCTAATGGTAATCAAAACTCTAGCGAATCATTTTTTTGTATATCAAATAAAATGGCTAAGACGGATAATAATCTTTATTATCCAACTCCGGTCTTAATAACTCACTTAAGGAATTCTGTTTCTCATGGGCGTTTAAATATTAATGGTGATACAATCGAATTTTGGGATCAATTAGATGACGATGATGAGAAATATATAAACATTTCTATTAAACTGGAAGATTTAAAAGAATTTTTAAATAATGATATTTTCAATGAAAGTCTTTATACTAAAACGCCAAACTTTGAACAAAGAAAAGGTCAACTATATTTATTTGAAAGAGCCTATGCAGGAAATAATTTTAGTAATTTAGTTCAGATTTATCAATATAGGTATTCGTTACCAACAAAGGAAAGTGCTATTTCTTATATGCTTGAATCAGATACCTTATCATCTTATATTTTAGAATATCCAGACAAAATTGACGATGTTTTAAATTATCAGTTAGAAAACAACGAAACTGTTAGAAATTATTTAGAAAGAAAATATAACTTAAATTTAAATCATTATCATAACTATTCCCCAAAAAGAATAGAATGGAAGCAAAAATATCTAGCAACTTTGACTTTATATAAAAAAGCATATGAGTCTAAAGGTACTAATTTAAAATTTTGGATTGCCTACTTTTATTATATATATAACAGAAACCGTGATAAGAATTCATTTGTTCCTGATTATTTATTAGGAACCAATAATAATCCAACAAACGTTACGTTTGAAGAAGAATTTAGTACTAAGTATAGAGTTAGTATTATGGCTAAGGAATTGTTTGAATTATTTGGTAAGGATAAAAATATTTATAAACATAATTTAACTAATTCAATGATGGTGATGCAAGCCATGACTGCTTTGTATCGTAATGATAATAAAGTAGATATGTTGTTTAATATTATAACAACCATTCAAGAAGATCATTTAAAAGATACGATTCAACAGGATAATCCTCGTGTTCTTAATGTGATGAATGTTATTGATAATAATAGTGAAAATAGATTTTATAATGGTTTCTCATCTAAACCAAAAGACAAACTAAGTGTATATATAGATAAATTAGTAGATAAAGGCCAAAAAATTGTTGGGCAAACAGTTAATAATTCTAACTCAAGTGATAGTTATTCACCTCTACTTTCCAATCATTATGGTTGCCATATAGTTAATGCAATACTAGATCGATTACGTAATGTCTTAGAAGGAAAAAAACAAATTGAAATTATCAAGCCAAAAAACTTTGAAGATGAAATATTAGGAATATCGCATTAAATGGGAATGAGGGCGATAATATGTATAATTTAAAAGATATTTTAATAATTAAAAATAATCAAAAATTCGTTGTTACTAATAAAACATTTTATGACAATCAATATTATTACTTAATAATGGATTTTAATAATAGTAATGATTGGTTAATCGTTAAGGAAGATAATGGAACATTAATTGAAGAATTAGATATGGATATAGCTCTTCAAGTTATGGAAAGTTTTCATAAGGAACTTAACAATAATTAATATGCTTACCATAAGCATATTTTTTATGTCAAATAATTAGAAATTAATTTTAAAACCAATTAGATTTTTATATAATTAAATTATAAAGATAGAAAGGAAAAGTATTTATGAAAAAATTATTACCAATCTTATTCTTTCTTACTTTAATATTTTGTATAACTACTAAAGTAATGGCATTAGTTGAACCAACATCAGAATTTTACGTTAATGATTATGCTAATGTTTTATCAGAAGAAACGGAAAATTATATAATGAGTAATTCAGTTAAACTAGCCAGTGCTACTAACGCTCAAATTGTTGTTGTAACTGTAAAAAGTTTAGAAGGCCAAGACATCGAAAAATATGCTACTGCTTTATTTCGTAAATTTGGTATTGGTGGAGAAAACGAAAATAATGGTTTATTAATTCTACTTGCCCCTCATGAACGAGATGTAAGAATTGAAGTTGGTTATGGCTTAGAAGGAATTATTACTGATGGTTTAGCTGGTCGTTATTTAGATAATTACTTTGTTCCTTACTTTCAAGAAGACAATTGGGATGAAGGAATAAAAAACGGTTATTCAGCTCTTTATAAAAAAATCTGTGATTACTATGAAATTGATACATCTAATATAAAAATCGAAAACATAGCTGCTCAAAATATGACTGAAATAAAAAAACGCGAATCATTAAAAATGATGTTATATGCAGTTGGCTTGATTTCTGGTTTAATCTTTGGCTTCTTTATCAAAAAAGATAACGCAACTGTTCGTTTAGTTTTTGTCATTCTATGCATTTTTGCTATATTATCCAATATATATCTTATTAATGCTTTATCACATTTATCGATTGTTTATGATCTAAATTCTGAAATAACCGAATCTCTTATTGCGGAAATTATTCTTGCAATTGTTGGAGCACTTTTGTCAGCCTTTATTATCAATCCTCGTCATAATGGTAAAAAAGGTGGCTTTGGTGGCGGTTACTACGATAGAGGCGGAGACTATGGTGGTTACTCAAGTGGTGGTTACTCAAGCGGCGGTTTTTCCGGAGGTGGTTTTTCCGGTGGCGGTGGCTCATCTGGAGGTGGCGGAGCATCAAGACACTTCTAAAAAGGTTATAAAAATAACCTTTTTTTAGTGAAAAATTAAGCTAAATTTGTCTATTTTTAATTTTATTTGTATAATACAAAGCACAAAAGGGGAGAAAAGTATGGATACTATTAATTTAGAAGATTTAGATAATGGCTCTTTACTTGAATTATTATCCATTTTACAAGGAATGGATGATGAATTAAAAACTAAAGAAAAAGGTGAAACAAATGAAGAAAATTAATAAACGTATTGATAAAATGAATCAAGCTCATCTTGCTTTACTAAAAATGGTAAAAGAAAGCTTATCTAGTAATAGAAATAATTTTAATGAAAGTGTAGTAGATGTTGTTCAAATTCTTAATGCTTCTGAACTTGATGCCAAACAATATAAAGCAGTAATTGAAGCTCAAGAGTTAATTACAGATTTAACGCAAGAAATAGTAAATGCTACATCTTCAGAGGACATTATCAATCTCCGTAAGAAATTAAATTATTATATTAATAAAATTAAAAATATCTTAAAAAATCGTAATGTTGAAGAATCTGTAATTGATACTTACTTAGAAAAAACTACTACTTTTAGAAAAGATATAGCTCGATATTTAAGAGTCTTAAAAAGAGAAAGCAATATCAATGCTATTAATGAATCATATAATAATTTAGCTAATTTGTCAGCTGAAGAATTAAAAGAGTTAAAGAAATCAATAAGGCGTGAAATAAGTTATAACACTCGTAATCTAAATCCACAACCTAAAAAGCGTACAATAAAAAAACCAACTGTCACTCCTAAAGAAGAAGTAATAACACCGATTGAAACAATCAATGAAGAATTATTAGGTGAAGTTGTATTTCCTGATATTGAAATTCTTCCACCAGAAGATAAATCTAATGAAAGCATTGGCTTGATACCGCTACCATCTATTTTTTCTAGACCATCAGTTTATACTTCTATGCAAACTATTTCTGAAATTGATTTTGCGGATGTCGATGAAAAATTTACCCAAAGCGCTGCCACATTCTCTCGTCAATATCAAATTGTTCCTACTTATGACTATGAAGAGCAAAAACCAGCACATAATATGGTAAGATTTTTCCATAATTTACCACGTTATATCCACAATAAAAAAGCCCTTAAACTTATCGAAAGAGATAGTGCTATATACTATCGTGGTAGTGATTTAATAAGCTTTAGAGAATATGTAAGACAAAGAAATTCAATTAGTCAAGCTCTAAGATGTATCTTTAGTCGTTCATACTTATTTACTGAAGAAGCTACATATTTAAATCATCATCAACAATGTTCTCAATGGCTATTTAATTATTGTAAAAATCATTCATTAGAATTACCAATGCAGTACTTTGAAAAAAGAACTCCAAGCAAAGCATTCTAAAAGGTCAAATTGACCTTTTTTTATTTTCAAAATTTTATCATTTGCATGTTATAATATAATAGGTGATAATATGTACAAGATTTTAAAAAATAAACCAATTGGTGATCATATCTATTTATTAGAGGTAAAAGCTCCTTTAGTTATTAAAAATGCTTTACCTGGTCAATTTGTTATTGTCATGGCTAAAAGTGATAGTGAACGTATTCCCTTAACTATTTACGATTATGATAAAGATACTTCTATTTTAAGTATGATATATCAAGTAGTCGGATCTTCAACTTTAGAACTTAGTAAAACCGAAAATGAAATATTTAGTGTTGCGGGTCCTTTAGGAAAACCAAGTGAAGTCGTTACTAATATTGATAAGTATAAAGGTCAAAAAATCATTATGATAGGTGGTGGCGTTGGTATCGCTCCTGTCTATCCTCAAGCTAAATACTTTAAAAATCATGGTCTTGATGTTGATATTATTTATGGTGCTAAGAACAAAGATTTATTAATTATCTTAGATAAGTTAAAAGAAGTATGTAATAATTTAACCATTGTCACTGATGATGGCTCATATGGTATGAAAGGCTTAGTAACTGATGCTTTAAAAGAAAAACACGATTATGATTTATGTATTGTTATGGGTTCAACTGTGATGATGAAATTTGTTTGTAACTTAACTAAAGAACTAAATATTAAAACTATTGCTAGTATGAATCCAATTATGGTTGATGGTACTGGTATGTGTGGTGCTTGTCGTTTATTAGTTAATAATGAGGTTAAATTTGCTTGCGTTGATGGTCCAGAATTTGATGGTCACTTAGTTGATTTTGATGCTGCTATTAAAAGAATGAATTTATATAAAGATGAAGAAGGTCGAAGATACTTAAAAGATTTAGAAGGGGAGTCCCATTCTGGTGGATGTGGAAATTGTGGTGATAAATAATGGATGAAAAAGTAAAAATGCGTAACTTAGATCCTAATGAAAGATCTCATACTTTTGCCGAGGTTGCTTTAGGATACAATGCTGAAGAAGCTAAAAAAGAAGCTAATCGTTGCTTACAATGTGCGAACCCTCGTTGTGTTAAAGGTTGCCCAGTTAATATTGAAATTCCTAAATTTATTAAAGCTTTAAGAGAAGATAATATCGCCGAAGCTTATAACATAATTTTAAATTCATCATCTTTACCAGCTATTTGTGGTCGTGTATGTCCACAAGAAAAACAATGTGAACAAATGTGTATCAAAGGTTTTAAAGGTGATGCTATTGCCATTGGTTCCCTCGAACGTTATGTTGCTGATTATGCCTTAGCAAATAATTTAAATGCTACTAATAAAAAGCCTAAAACTGGTAAAAGAGTAGCTATTGTTGGTTCTGGTCCAAGTGGTCTAACATGTGCTGGTGAACTACTAAAAGAAGGAATCGATGTTACTATTTATGAATCATTACATAAAGCTGGCGGTGTTTTAACTTATGGTATTCCCGAATTCCGTTTACCAAAGAAAATAGTAGAAAATGAAGTGGATAACTTAAAAAAACTAGGTGCTCGTTTCTTATTAAACGCTGTTATCGGTAAAACAATTACTTTAGAAGAATTAGAAAATACTTATGACTATGTATATCTTGCTACTGGTGCAGGCTTACCTAAATTTTTAGGTATAACAAATGAAAATGCCAATGGTGTCTTTTCTGCCAATGAAATCTTAACCCGTATTAACTTAATGGGTTCTTACGAAGAAAATGCCAAAACCCCAATTAAAAAAGGCCAAAAAGCCTTAGTTGTTGGTGGTGGTAATGTTGCTATGGATGCTGCTCGTAGTTTAAAACGTATTGGTTATGATGTATCAATCGTTTATCGTCGTACAATGGAAGAACTACCAGCTCGTAAAACGGAAATCGAACATGCAGTTGAAGAAGGAATCGTTTTTGATTTACTTAAAAATCCTAAAGAAGTCTTAATTGATGAAAACTATAATGTTAAAGGTTTAAAAGTTGCTTTAATGGAATTAACTGATGTTGATGAAAGTGGTCGAAGAGGAGTTAAAGAAATTCCAGATAAGTACGAAGAAATTTCATGTGATACTATCGTTGTTGCTTTAGGTACTATGCCTAACCCAATTGCTACAGAAAATAGTGATATCAAGACTGATGAAAAAGGTTTAATTATCGCTCCTGAAGGTGTAACAAATAATCAAAAAGTTTATGCTGGTGGTGATGCTGTAACTGGTTCTGCAACAGTCATCTTAGCTATGGAAGCTGGTAAAAAAGCCGCTCATTCTATAATAGAAAAACTAAATATATAGTATAAAAACTCACTAAATATCCCATCTTTCCCTTATATAAGGTTGAATTCTTTATCTTTTAAAGATATAATCGAATAAAGAACATTTGGGTAAAGGAGAGTTAAAATGAAAAGTCAACTAATATTATTTATTGGCCTAATTACTATTTTATTTGCAATAACAGAAGTCAATGCTGCCCCAATTGTCGAAAGCGTACCTAATACTTTGGATAATATCTTATTACATGTTGGTTTGGCAGTTGGATCACTATTATTAGTAATAGGTGGCGTTGTAATATATTTTCGAAAAAAATAAGATTAATATCAAAAGCCTCGCTTTAACGAGGTTTTTATATGTTAAAGTATTTAATATTCTAAAATAAAGAGAAAAATAATTGTTATAAACGATTATTTTTAATATAATAAAGATAACGAAGAATAAAGAAGTAAGGGATAAAAATGAATAATAATAATCAAATAAATAATCAAAATACAATGGTGCAAAGTAGTAATATCACTCAAGAAGAGTTAACTAAAGCCCAAAACATAATTAATCAAATCTTTAATTATTATAAAGAGCGTATTGTCGGTCAAACTAATTTACAACGTTCTTTATTAATATCTTTAATGGCTAATGGTCATATCTTATTAGAGTCAGTACCAGGTCTTGCCAAAACAACTGCTGCTAAAGTTATAACTGAAGCTGTTAATGGTAAATTCTCTCGTATTCAATGTACACCAGACTTATTACCAAGTGATATTATTGGTACGCAAATCTTTAATTATGCTAATAATAGTTTTGAAACTAAAATTGGTCCTATCTATGCCAACTTTGTTTTATTAGACGAAATAAATAGATCAAGTGCTAAAACGCAAAGTGCAACTTTAGAAGCCATGCAAGAAAGACAAATAACTATTGATAACAAAAGATATAAATTGCCCGAAATATTTATTGTTATTGCTACCCAAAACCCTATTGAACAAGAAGGTACTTATACTTTAGCTGAAGCCCAATTAGATCGTTTCTTAATTAAAGAAAAGATAACTTATCCAACTATGGATGAAGAAATTGAAGTTTTAAATCGTATTGAAAAAAATATTTTTACTGAAGGCAATGCTATTCTTACCTTAGATGATTTATCATATCTTCAAGATATAACTAAGAAAGTCTATATAGATGATTCAATCAAAAGATATATCGCTCAAATAATTGAAGTAACTAGAAATCCAAGTAAATATATCAATCCTAAAATAGCTGAGTATATTAATTTAGGTTCAAGTCCCCGTGGTACCATTGCTTTTATGGAATGTTCCAAAGCTTTAGCTTTAATGTGTGGTCGTACCTATGTAACTCCAGATGATGTTAAAGCTCTAAGATATAGTGTTTTAAGACATCGTATATCTTTAAATTTCTCAGCTATTGCTGATAATGTTAGTGTTGAACAAGTAATAGATACAATCATAGGAGCTATTGCAACACCATGAACTTAAAATATATAAATAAGATAAGAGCTAATATTTCAATCTTTTCTAATCGTAAAACTTATAACATTCTAGATGGAACTTACAAATCTGTCTATCGTGGTAAAAGTATGAACTTTGAAAACTTAAGAGAATACGTTATTAATGATGATATTAAAGATATCGATTGGAAATCATCAACGCGTAATAATACATTATTAGTTAAACAGTACATTGCCGAAAAGAAACATAATATCTTATTTGTTATGGATACCGGAATTAAAATGAATGGTCAAACAGATCATCAAGATTTAAAAAAAGATATTGCTTTATACGCTGCTGGAACATTAGGTTATTTAGCTATAAAAAACAATGACTATATAGGTATGCTCTATAAACAAAACGATAATATTATATTTAAAAAATTTAAATATAACTTATATAATCTAGAAGAATATCTAACTGAATATGATAAAAATGCTCTTATAGTTAATAACGAAGGTTTAGAAAAAACTCTTCATTTTATAACGCGTAATATCAAAAAGAAAATGATTATTTTTGTTATTACGGATTTAAAAGGTATGAACTCTATAACAGATAAAACACTTAAAGAATTAAGTATGCAAAATGATGTTTTATTTATTAATATTAATGATGCTTATATGTTTGGTGAAAATATTTTTGATTTAGATAGTAGTGAATATATTCCTACAATGCTTTTAAAAGATAAGAAGTTGAATAAAATGGAAAAAGAAACAAAAGAACAAATCTATAAATATAATAAAGAAAGATTAAGAAAAAATAAAATATGTTTAGTAACTATTTCTAGTTTACAAGAAATAAACCCTAAAATAATTGAATTATTAGAAAGTCACAAGTATGCCAACTTCTCTTGATTTACAAGATATGTTTTCTTATTCTTTTTTACCATTAATTATTTTTATAATCATTCTTATTGTTATTTTATCAATTGTTCTTATCATTCTAAATCGTAAACCTAAACCAGTCCAACAAATTACTATTGTAAGACCACCAAATATTAATGATATAAAAAATAAATATTTACAAGAGATAAATAATCTTTTAATAGCTGTTAATGAAAATAAAATAAGTCTTCGCTTGGCTTATCAAAAATTGAGTAAGTTAATTAGAAACTTTGTTTATGAAGTAACTGGTATTAAAGTTCAAAACTGCACTTTAAGTGATATTAAAACTCTTAACCTTCCTATATTATCAACTTTAGTTGAAGAATATTACCATCCTGAATTTGCTAAAGATTCTAAAGGAGATATTATCTCTTCTATAACCAAGACAAGAGAGGTAGTTGCCAGATGGAAATGAGATACCCATATATCCTAATAATTGGTCTAATTATTATTGTTATTGCCATCATTTTAAAAACGAGAAAAACCTCTTATAAAGATGGAACTAAAGTTGCTAATACTTCATTTGTCAAAGAGTTACCATACTTTAAAAAAAGAGTGAAACTTTATAAAGTTATTTTATTATCATCTAAAATATTTTGCCTTATAGCTATGCTTATTTCCTGCCTTTTACTTGCTAGACCATATAATGTTGAAATAACCACGGATGAAGAATATAATCGTGATATCTTTTTATGTATGGATGTCTCAGCTTCAGTAGATGAATTAAACTATGAATTAGTTGATAATTTAATTGAAACAGTATCATCACTAAAAGGGGAAAGATTCGGTATTTCCATCTTTAATACTTCATCTGTTTTATTAGTTCCGTTAACTGATGATTATAACTATGTAACTGATTCATTAAAAAAGATAAAAAAAGCCATTGAATATAGTAATGATCGTAATATGAATATCTTTGAAAAAGATGATTATTTAACTACCGTTAATTATATTAATAGTGGTACTTTAGAGGGTAATGATAAGAAAGGTTCTTCATTAATTGGTGATGGCCTAGCATCATGTGTTTATAGTTTTTCTAATTTAGAGGAAGATCGTACTAGAATTATTATCTTTACTACTGATAATGCTCTAGCTGGTACTCCATTATTAACTTTAGATGAAGCTGCTACTATAAGTAAAAAGGAAAAAGTTATAGTTTATGGTTTAGGTCCAGAATTTGTCAAAGAAAAAGAAAACTATCAAAAAGCTGTTGCCACAACTAATGGTAAGTATTATGATGCCACAACATCCTCAGTTAAAAATATAGTTAATGATATTGAAAAAACTAGTAAATCATTGATCAAAAAAGAATCTCAACGTAAAGAAGTTGATACGCCAACTATTCCTTTTGTTATTTTATTAGTTTCCATCTTTACTTTAATTCTATTAAGTAAGAAGGTGATATCATGAGATTATTCCCTATAATTCCTATCTGGCTTATGTTGCCTATTTCCATCTTTTTAATTATCATTGTTCTTATTACGAAAAAGAGTAGAGTAACTATTTATGAGATTTTTATTATTATTTTATTATTTATAATCAATCTTCGTCCAATGTTTTCTTCTGGCAATTCTAATATCATTGTTAATGACTTAGATGTCTTATTTGTTGTTGATAATACAATAAGTATGTATGCTGAAGATTACAGTTCAAATAATTCAGAAAGAATAAACGCCGTTAAAGAGGATTGCTCTTATATTATTAGAGAATTATCTGGAGCTCGTTTTGCTTTAATCACTTTTAATAATTCCTCTAAAATAGATATACCATTTACTTTTGATAATAATATTGTCAATGAGTCAATTGATATTTTACAGCCAATGGTTAGTTACTATGCTAAAGGTTCATCACTTAATACGCCTCATAACGATATGGAAAGTATCTTAAAAAATAACCAAGATAATAAACGTAAGAAAATAGTCTTCTTTATTAGTGATGGCGAAATAACTGATGATTCACGTTTAAAATCCTTTAGTGATTTAAAAGAATACATTGATGATGGAGCTGTTCTAGGCTATGGAACTACAGATGGTGGATATATGAAACAAAATGATGGTTATAGTAATGAAATAAAATATGTTGAAGATACTTCAACTTGGCCATATAAAAAAGCCATCTCTAAATTAGATGAAGATAACTTAGAAGATATTGCTAAAGATCTAGGTGTTGATTATGTTTACATGAACAAACAAAGTAATATAGATAAAACCTTAAAAAAAGTCAAAAAATCAATAAATACAACTGGAACAGAATCAGATATCTCATCATATACAGATATATACTATATCTTTACTATTCCTTTATTAATCTTACTATTCTTACTATATAATGAATATAAAAGGAGGAGCTTATGAAAAAGATTATACTAATTATTATTATCTTTTTATCTTTAATTCTCCTTAAACTAGGTTCTACATATTTCTTTAATGAAATAATTATTAAAGATTATGAAAATAATAAATATGACAATAACTTAATTAATACTTTATATTTTTTAAATATTAATGAACCATATATCGTTTATTATAATCATGGTAATTTATTATATCGTTTAGAAAGATATGATGAAGCTATTACTAAATATGAAACTTCTTTAACTAAACATCCCAAAGAAGATCGTGTCTGTGATATCAGAATTAATTTATCTTTATCTTATATTAAAACAATTAATGAAACCAAGCCTGAAGAAGCTTTAAGTATTTTAAAAAAAGCTAAAAATATTTTATATGAAGATAATTGTGCATCCGAAGACGATGATAATGGAAAGAGTAGTAAAGCTGAAGAGTTAGAAGAAGAAATTAAAAAGTTAGAAGAGCAAATAGAATCAGGTAAAGATGATGATAGTGATGATGGTAAAGATGATGATAATGATGATGATAACGATAATCCTGACGAAAATAAAAATATTGAAGAACAATTAAAAGAGCAGCAAAGACAAAATCATCAAAGTCGTCAAGAAGACATCGACTATTATAATGAATTAGAAAATAATACATATTATCATGGAAAATATTGGTAATAATAAATTTTAGTAAGGTCGTGAAAATATGCGTGAAAAAATTAAAGAAATTATTTTACAAAAGAATCCCGAAGTTGATAGCTTAACTTTAAATTATTATTTAAATTATTTCTGTGTTGTTTTAGAAGAAGATTTAATTCCTGACAGTGTTAGTTTAGAAGAATTGATTGAAAATGCCTTAACTTATGCTAATAAAATTGAATTTTATGATGAAAATCATCGAGTAGCCAAAGAAAACGGATTAGATGCTAAAGGTTATTGTGATCCCGAAACTAAAACAATTTATATTAGAGATAATTTAGGAGAACCATTAAGAGAAATAACTATTTATCATGAACTTCATCATGCAGTTCAAACTAATCCTTTAAATGACGAAGTAGGTATAAATCAAAGTTACGATATAGGTCGTTTAATTATGGAAGCTCAAACTCAATATATTGCTGAAAAAATTTATTCTAAAATTCATAATATAACTTTCCCTGAACGAGAAATACCTTCAGAAAATCTTCGTATGTTAAAAGGTGGTACAGTTATTTCAAACTTACATAATTATGAAATGTACGACTGTGAACTAACTAAATTAGCTATTCTATTAGGTGTTTCTAAAGATTACTTTGTTAAAATTAATTATATGTATAAAAATAATGAAGGCTTAAAAGACCTAGAAGCCAAATATAATCTTGCAAAAGAAAAATATAAGTTACAATATGATTTTGCTTTTTTCTTATATTGTTTAGACTATATTTACTGTGTTGATTTATTAGCTTATAAAGAAAATCCGGATAAAGAAGTCGTTATAAGTGGCAAAGCAACTGAAGGTCACTATGTAATATATCCCAATATGAGTGAAAGTATTTCTCTTGCTCGTCAAAGATTTTACATTGACGAAATTGATATAAGTACTTTCTTGTCTTTAATGGATAATAATGGTAATAAAAAAGAATTTGCTAAATATGTAATAGATAATGAAAAAAGAGGTATAATGATGGAAATTGTAAAAGAACCAATTCCAGATTCATCAGCACCTAAAATGTAAAGAGTAATCAATACTCTTTTTTTTATTAAATTAATGTAAACTAACAGTCGATTTAAAATATTTCTAATTTATAATATAATTACGATGAGGCGAGAAGTATGGATATTATTAAAGTTGGTAAAAACATTTCCGAACTACGTAAGAAAAAAGGTTTAACCCAACAAGAATTAGGAGATAAATTATTTGTTACAGATAAAGCAGTGAGTAAGTGGGAAAGAGGTTTAAGCCTTCCAGATATTTCTATTTTAGAAAAACTAGCTGATATTCTTGATACAGATATTTATAATATTTTACAAATCCAAAAGAAGAAAAACCTTAATCTTGAAGAAATAGTTCAAAATGAAAGAATAAAAATTAAAAAACAATTTAGAAATAAAATATTTTATTCCTCATTGATAATTATTATAATAATCTTTATTATTTTATTTAAACTATATCCTTTTGGTTATACCATTAAACATGAAATATATAATTATAACGATAATAAGATAATTGATTTAGGTGTCCCTAAATTTTCCTTCTTCATGCAAAACATTGAAGATAGTTATTCTTATAAAAGTTTTAGAAGTCGTTATGTTTTACTAAGTGAAGCTAAAGACTATGTTAATAAGTTAGAACATATTAACTGTAAAAATACAACTTATTATTATGACCCGGTAAGTGATATAACTATAATTGATTATAGCGTTACTAGTAATCTTCTTTATAATACCATTAATTATCACATAAAAAACGGCCAATACTGTAATACCTATCAATACGAAAAATATAAAGAAAAAACTTCATTTAAAACATATCAATATAAATCAGATAATATAGAACTTTATTTTTCTATCTATGGCGATATCGAAGGAAAAAATACATATAATGCTAATTTAGTTGTTACTGCTAAAGATAAAAATAATAATGATGAAACCATTGAAATATCAAATGGAACTTATACTATCGAAAATAATATTTTAACTTATAATCGTAAAACACTAGCTAAAACTTCTGAAAATATTAAAGTTCCTCAAGAGTCAACCTTTACTATTGATGGCATCTCTTTAGTTTTAAATGATAATTACTTAGCAAAATATAGTGATAGTATAATTTTAAAGTAGGTGATAATAATGAGTATATTAAACAAATTAAAAAAAATAAATATTATAAAATATGATCTACTTGCTTTTGTTATTTTCTTTACTTTAAACTTTATTCTATATTTAAATGATTTAAAATTAAGATTATGGTTATTCCTCTTAATTAGCTTTCTAATTCTAATTTTCTTTATCATTGGTAATCTAAAACTTATATTTGATAAAGAGACAAAATCTTATATCCTTATTACAAGTATTATTTCACTAGCTTTAGTCGGAGTTATTCTCTTATATTATATAATTTTCTTTTGTCTTTTTAATCATACCTTTAGTTTTCATAAAGAGTATTATATGATATTTGACGATAAACAATATATTGTCTATATTAAAGATAATAATGAATCCGTTATTGAATTTTATGAATATAAAAACCTCTTTATTATGGGCAATAATGTTAAAATAGTTGCTGACTACCAAAGCGAAAAAGTTCATTTTAATACCGAAAAATACACTAATCCTTTTTATGTAAAATACTATTATTATGATTCAAATAATTTACTTTTAAAAGTAGAAGAAATTCATTACAATGAAAATCAAATTATCACCGACCGTCAAAAAATATATCCTGAAAAGAAAGAAAATTATAATAATGAAGAAAAACCTCGTACTTTAGCTGATTGTGAAGTCTTATACGAAAAAAGATTTGCTAATAAAATCCTAAGATATGCTGTTTTAGACTATGCCTTAGGTCAAAGATTATTAGTGAGAGTAATTGCTAGTGAAGATAATGGTAAAACCTTCAATATTGTAACTGAAAAAGATAGTTTATCATTAAATAGTGCTTCACAAATTAACTTTATTGATGAAAACTTAAGTTTTGTCGTACCTAACACATCAATGGATAGTACCAAAAATATTGATATATATGTTAGTCAAGATGGTGGTAAAACATTTACAACAGGAACATTATTATATGATACTAATGTTTATTATATTGGTATTTATGACGTTCCATATCTTGAAGATGGATATTTAAAATTAAAATGTTTAGTTTATCGACATGTCGATAATACCCTTGAAAAAGTCGATTGGATCTTTACAACTAATAATAATGGTTTAACTTGGGAATTTGCAAAAGAACAACCTATTGAAGAATAAAGTGATATAATTTAAACGGTGGAAATAATGAAAAAATTATTACATAAAGTTACCCATAATATTATTATCTTAGATGTTTTAATTTTCGTATGTTTTATAATTTTAAATATAATTTTATCTTTATTTAATATTAAATTTAGGTATATACCTTTTATGTTTATTTTACTTATTTTATTTATCTTCTTTCTTATTGGTTTAATTCAAATCTTTCTTAGAAATAAAACAAAAGTTGCTGCTATAATTTCTTCATTAATTTTAGTGTCAATATTATTATGTCCTATTATTTATCTTATTTTAGTTTTTTCTTATATTCCTGAGCATGTTGTTACTTTAAAAGATACTACTTATCTAGCTGAAGTTCATTCATTTAAACAAACTACTGTTTTATATTATGATTATTATGGTTCAATCTTTAAAGGCTCAACTTTAAAAGTAAGTGGTTATTTTGGTCAAGGTAGCTATGATCCATATAATAAATCTTATAAACCTAAAGAAGTAACTTATACATATTATGATGAAAAAGGTAATATAAGAAATAAAGTTAAAGAAGCTTATTTTACAAATGCTTCTGGTAAAATAGTTGGAATTGAAAATAATTCTAATCCTGAGATTAATCATGATTATTCTTTACCTTCAGTAGAGGAAGTTCTTTATGAAAAAAAGTTTGGCAATAATATTCTTCGTTTTGGTCAAATAATTGATGATTCTAATAATCAAGAAAGATTAGTCAATGTTTTAATAAGTCGAGATAATGGTCATAATTTTTATGTAGTTACAAACAAAGTTCTTAAAGTTGAACCTTATGCTAAGTTTACATTTTTAGATGAAAATTTAGGCTTTGTATCTGTGAATAATCTAATAATGTTAAATAACTCAACTAGTCTTTACGTTACCAATGACGGAGGAAGAAAATTTAGATCAGCTGAATTTAAATATATCAATAACCAAGTTGATTTTCTTACTATTGAAGAAGGACCATACTATAACCAAGATATTCTAACTATAAGAAGTTCTCTTCATCAAAAAAAATCTGATAATCAAAATTATGAAGACAAGGAATTAATTTTTATTAGTAATGATAATGGCTTAACTTGGATTTTAAAAAAATAATAATTTTAAAAAATAACTTTTATATGTTACAATATAAACGATTTAATTAAAAGACATCATTGTCTTTTTTTTAGCGAATGGAAGTGTTAGAATGAATCCTGTTCAAAAATTACTTAATGAAATATGTAGTGAAAAAAATATTAAAGTTAATTATGTTTCTAAAGACTGGGTTATGGTCTTACAAAAAGATAATAAAACCAAATACATAATTGGTTATAAATTTCCTTTAAATAACCATGTAGTAGGTCAGATATGTGATGATAAGTATGCACTATATGATGTCTTAAAAAACTTAAATATCCCAGTTGCTGAATATCATATTCTCTTTAAAAACTATTCTAAAGAAGAAGTAATTACATACGCTAAACAATATAACTATAATATGGTTGTTAAAAGTAATACTGGTACTTGTGGGAATGATATGTATCATACAACTACTGAATCTGATTTATTCTTATATATTGATAAACTACTATCTAAACATTACTCAATTAGTATTTCACCATATTATGATATTAAAAATGAATATCGTACTATCTTATTAAATAAACAAGTTAAATTATTTTATGGTAAAGAAAAGCCATATATTATTGGTGATGGTATAAAAACTATTCACAAACTACTATGTGAATTTAACCATTATTACTTTAATAAGATAAAACCCAAAGAAGAATTAAATAAAATATTAGCTTCAAATGAAAAATATGAATATAACTGGCAATTTAATTTATCTAAAGGAGCTCGTCCTTTTTATAGTACTAACGAAATACTAAATACCAAGATTCAAGAATTAGCTACGAAAGTAGCTAAAGAACTAGATTTAAACTTTATCAGTGTTGATATAATCGAATTAGTAACTGGTGAATTACTAGTACTAGAAGTAAATAGTGGCGTTATGATGGAAAACTTTATTGAACTAATGCCAGACGGAAAAGATAAAGCAAAAAGCATTTATAGTGCTGCAATTGATGAAATATTTAAATAATTATCAGTCTTATGTTATAATTGTCGATAGGAAGTGAACTTATGGAATACAAAGTTATAAAAGATGCAGACAAAATAGTTGGTAGATCAC
Source organism: uncultured Bacilli bacterium (assembly GCA_947626095.1). GTDB lineage: Bacteria > Bacillota_I > Bacilli_A > RF39 > UBA660 > Coprovivens. The sequence goes on along the minus strand of CANQQV010000013.1, from coordinate 723 downwards.
CTTATGTTGTTAATAATCCAACCCAATATAAAAATAAATGGCATGATTTATTTGGTAATAATAATCCCATTCATTTAGAACTAGGTATGGGTCGTGGTGACTTTATAATTAATATGGCTAAAACATATCCTAAAATTAATTTTATTGGTTTAGAAGTCGTTGATTCTCAAATGGTTAAAGCCGTTAATCGTTTAAACAATCAACAACTACCTAATTTAAAACTAATTAATTATGATGCTCATGAAATAGATAATATCTTTGGTAAAGAAATTGATACTATCTATCTAACATTCTGTGATCCATGGCCAAAAAGAATAGATGAAAAGAAAAGATTTACTCATGTTAACTATTTAAAAATATATGATAAAATCTTTAAACGCGACAAACACATTATTCTAAAAACTGATAATAAAGGATTCTTTGCCTATTCATTACAAACCTTATCTCAATACTGGTATGTCTTTGATCGTGTAAGTCTAGATCTACATCATGATGAAAACCCAATCCCAAATATTATGACTGATTTTGAACGCCGTTATTATGAAGAGGGAAGACCAATTTATTACGTTGACGCTAGTTTTAAAAATTAAATAGATGGAAGGTAACTTCCATTTTTTTTATTATGTTTGACCACTAAGGTCAAACAAAAAAACTACCGGCTATGCCGGTATGAATATGATAGCGGTAGCGTCGTAGTAATCATTTAATCCTCCTTTTGATATA
>CANQQV010000012.1 GCA_947626095.1 uncultured Bacilli bacterium | reverse complement strand
TATCTTAACTGTTCGTGGTGGTATGACTTCACATGCTGCAGTTGTTGCTCGTGGTATGGGTACTTGCTGTGTATCAGGTTGTGGCGATATTCAAATGAATGAAGCTAAAAAAGAATTTACTCTAGCTGGTAAAACATTCCATGAAGGAGATGTCATTTCTATCGATGGTTCAACAGGTAACATCTACGATGGTGAAATTAAAACTGTTGATGCAACAATCGCTGGCGAATTCGGCCGTGTTATGGAATGGGCTGATAAATATAGAAGATTAGGCGTTAGAACTAATGCTGATAATCCAACTGATACTAAGAAAGCTGTTGAATTAGGAGCTGAAGGTATTGGTCTATGTCGTACAGAACACATGTTCTTTGATCCAGAAAGAATTCCAAAAATTAGAAAAATGATTCTATCAGAAACAGTAGAAGCTCGTGAAGAAGCCTTAAATGAATTAATACCATTCCAAAAAGGCGACTTCAAAGCTATGTATAAAGAATTAAAAGGATTACCAATGACAGTTCGTTATTTAGATCCTCCTTTACATGAATTCTTACCTACAGAGGAAGAAGATATTAAAGCATTAGCTAAAGATATGAATGTTACAGTAGAACATCTAAAAGCAAAATGCGCTGAATTACATGAATTTAACCCAATGATGGGTCATAGAGGTTGCCGTCTAGCTGTTACTTATCCAGAAATAGCTAAGATGCAAACTAGAGCTTTAATGGAAGCTGCTATTGAAGTTAAAGAAGAAGAAGGATACGATATCGTTCCTGAAATTATGATTCCATTAGTTGGTGAAGTTAAAGAATTAAAATTCGTTAAAGACATCGTTGTTGAAACAGCTGAACAAGTTAAAAAAGAAAGAAAATCAAACATGGAATACCATATTGGTACTATGATTGAAATTCCACGTGCTGCTTTAACTGCTGATGCTATTGCTAAAGAAGCTGAATTTTTCTCATTTGGAACAAACGACTTAACTCAAATGACATTTGGTTTCTCAAGAGATGACGCTGGTAAATTCTTAGGTTCTTACTATGAAAATAAGATTTACGAACAAGATCCATTTGCTAGATTAGATCAAACAGGTGTTGGTCAACTAGTTAAGATGGCAGCTGAAAAAGGTAAAGCAACAAGACCAAATATCAAACTTGGTATTTGTGGTGAACATGGTGGAGATCCATCATCAGTTGAATTCTGCCATAATGTAGGATTAACTTATGTATCTTGCTCTCCATTTAGAGTTCCTATTGCACGTCTAGCTGCTGCCCAAGCTGCAATCAAAGAAAGACAAGCTGCAAAAGAAGCAAAGAAAAGCTCTAAAAAAGCAAAATAACAAATGATTAAAGGCTAAGGAAACTTAGTCTTTTTTCTTTATAAAAATAGTTTTTCTAAAACAAGAAATTTTATTCAATGATAGCGTTTTCTCATTTCTTATGATATATTAATGGTAAGATAAAACTATAATAAAGGTGGGCTTATGGAAAATATTTTAGAAAAGACAGAGTTTAAAATAATAAAAACTGAAACATACGAAAGTGGTGCCAAATACGATATAGCAATCAAAATACCTATGACGTTAGGTGGGATATCATCTGTATCATTTATTGTTGAAAATAATAGTACCAGAGAAATATTTAGACTAGACCACATAAAAAATGATGAACAGTTTTCTTACTTTAAAACGTCCATCTCTTTACCAACTAAAGCCATATATCATTACTATTTTTCTTTTAACGTTAATAATCAATCAATTTATTTAAAAAAAGAGAATCAAAATGAAGTATCGACAATATCTCCAAGTGAAATGTGGCAAATGAGTGTTAATTTTGAAGTCCCAGAGTGGGCTAAAGGAAAAATAATGTATCATATCTTTGTTGATCGTTTTAATAAAGGAAGAGAAGAGCCATTACCACCTATGGAAAATAGAACAATTCATTCTAGTTGGGATGAAGATATAAAAATAGGTCCTGATGAAAATGGTATTTGGAATGCTGATTTCTATGGTGGTGACTTAAAAGGGATTATTGAAAAATTAGATTACATAAAATCCTTAGGCGTTAGTATCATCTATTTAAGCCCAGTTGTTTGGTCACAGTCTAATCATCGTTACGATACATCTGATTACGAAAAAGTAGATCCATATGCTGGCACAAATGAAGACTTAAAAGAATTATGTACCATTGCTCATCAAAAAGGAATTAAAATTATCTTAGATGCCGTATTTAATCATACAGGTAATGATAGTAAGTATTTTAATGAATACAATCATTTTACTGAACTAGGTGCTTCACAGAGCCCAGAATCAAAGTATTATCCATTTTATCGTAAATATATTGCTGATAATAAAACTTATTTCGCTTACTGGTGGGGCATGAAAAACCTTCCTGTTTGTGATGGAAGTAATAAAGAGTGGCAAAAATATATTTATGGTGAAGGTGGTATAATCGATTTATGGTTTTCCTTAGGTATTGATGGCCTAAGACTAGATGTAGCAGATGAACTAAGTGATGAATTTATTGAAGGCATTAGAACAGCTGTCAAAAGAAATAAACCAGATGGCTTTATTATTGGTGAAGTATGGAAAAATCCAATGCGTATGAATAGAAACTATATTTCCGGCGGCAAAGGTATGGATACCGTTATGAATTATACCTTAATTGATGCTTTAATTAGATATTTCAAGTACGAAGACGTCCATAAATTACGTGATGTTATAAATCAATTAAAAACAGAATATCCCAAAGATACATTAAACTCTTTAATGAACTTTACCTCAACTCACGACATTACTAGAGCAATAAACATCTTTGGTGCTCACGAATTTAGATATTCTGACGAATGGGCCTGGAACTTAAATAACGAAAGTGATTTAGAATGGCAAAAAAATTATCAATTAACTCCTGAAGAATATCAAAAAGGCAAAGAAATATATAAAGCTTATTTATACTTTTTAACCTTTTTCCCCGGCATTTTATCAATTTTTTATGGTGACGAAGTAGGATTACAAGGTATGGGTAATTTAGCTAATCGTCGCCCATTTCCTTGGCATAAAGAAGATCAAGATTTACTTAAGTTTTTTCAAAAAATAGGTGAAATTAGAAAAAAAGAACCATTCTTAGCAGAAGCCGAATTAGAAATAATCGAAATAAATAATGAATATATAATGTTTAAAAGACATACCAAAACTGAATCTTTATTAATCGCCGTAAATAGATCAAATGGCAAAATAAAAATTCTTCTACCAGAAGAATATGCTTCATATGAAAAAACATATTCTTTAGGCAAAACTACTAAAGAAGAATTAGATTCTTATGGCGCTTTAGTATTAAAAAAGAAAAATAATTATGACTAAATTACTTAGTCTTTTAATATAATTAACTTATTTTTCTTTGATAATAGCTTGAGCAGCAACTAGGCGAGTAATAGGAACTCTAAATGGCGAACAAGAAAATATATGTTAAGTCTATATAACTAATTGACCATCAAAACAATAATACTGTATATTTAGATTAATAGTAAAGAAGGAAGTTAAAATGAACAAAGAACAAAGTAAGAAAATTCAAATTGGCAAATTTAAAATATCAATATCAGATTTAATCGCCATAATTATCTTAGCCGCTGTAATTCTAATTTATATTTTATCGCCAAGATATTATTCAGTTACTACTGGTTTATATAATCAAAGTACTGAAGAAGATCAAAAAAACGTTGAAACAGCCCTTGGAAAAGATAATACAGAAGAAAGATTTAATTTATATTTCAAATATTATAATGTCATTCACGAACTAGGTCATGGCTTAATTTATTACAATAAAGGAGTAGATATCCCTGTCGCCGAAGAAGAACAATTAGTAAATGACTTTGCAGTTGCATATTGGAAGTATTATGGTGAAGAAGACAAAGTAAAAGAATTAGAAGGTATCGCAAACTATGCGGTAGAACATATTGGTGATAATTACAAAAATAATGTCGATTACATGAAACGAGCTAAAGAAAACTCCACTCATAATAATTTCAATCCCTCATTTTTCAACTTTAATGATTATGGCTGGTTCCAATTCAGTTGTGCTAAACATTCATTTGAAGAAGATAAAGATCTTGAAACCGTTTTAAAAGAAATGGGTTTCGAAAATTTTGAATTACCAGGACCTGAAAAACTAAAATATAACAAAATAACTAATGATGTAAGTACTGATATAATAAATGATGCAATAGATAACTTTCATAGTTGGGGTTTAAAATTTCCAAAAGCAACTCACCATTTTGATAAAGATCCAAACAACAATTATTCTCGTTCAGTAGTAAAATATTTAGGACTATTTGAAATAGCAGACATAAAATATATATTTAGTTAAAAATAGTTTAATAAATTTATTTATACGTTAAATAGTCCAAAAATTGAAGAAAGAAATAAGACAGATAAAAAAAAGAAAAGAGAAGAAATATCACAAGTTAAAAACCATATTAATAGCTTAAGAAAATTTTAAAAAAATAAATATTTTAAACTAAAGACTAAAAATTTTAGTCTTTTTTTACTTCATATAAAAACGTTAATTACCATAAAAATATTAAAATTTCCCTAAATTACAGGAAATCTTGCGATAAAAAAGAACTTATGCTAGAATATAGAGCCAAACAAAAGTATTTTAAAAGGTGAGTGTCTGTTTATGAAAAATATTAAAAAATTACTCTTTATTATTATTCTAACAATTTTGTTATTTCCTGTTTTAACCTTAGCCAATAACGAAGTTACATTAAAAGTAGATAAAAGCGATTTAGAAGCTGGTGATGTTGTAACTGTTGATGCTGAAATTCCATCAGATCTAAAGTTATATGCTCTAACTGCTACTTTAAAATATGACCAAAATGTCTTCGAAGAAATATCAAACGAAAACTTTGTTGGTCAAGAAGACGTTGTTGAATTATTATATAATCCAGAAAATAATCGTTTCGGTTTAATCAATAAAACTGGTGAAATATCTAATAGTTTATTTCGTATTCGTTTAAGAGTTAAGAAAAATGCCACAGCCGGTACTACAAACATAACTTTAACTAATATTTCTTCATCTGATGGTGCAAATAAAACAAATTTTAAAAATGCCAATGTTGAATTGACAATAAATCGTGATGCCAAAGATGAAGAAACAATCCCAAATAACAATAAAATAACATTTAATGAAGCTAAAGAAGAAATTATCAAAGTTTTTACTAATGAACCAATAGTTATCGGTGCCGCAATTGGTACTGTACTATTATTAATTAGTTTAATCTTTATCATAATCAAAAAAAGAGATAAAAAAATTATCATTTTAACCAGTGCAGCATTAGCTATTTTCATCATTTTATTAAGTACATTATTAATATTCAACGATGCTAAAAAAGATGTTAATAACGACGGTAATAAAGATTATAATGATGCTAAAGAAATTTTAAAATACTTAATTAACATGCAGGGTACAAAACCACAAGAAGAAAATAGTTCTGAAGAAAATGAAAATAATAACGAAAATAACAATCATAACAATAATCAAAATTCAACTACCGTAAAACCTAGTAAACCATCTAATAAATACGATGTTAATAATGATGGCAAAGTAGATGTTAATGATGCTGGTCATAGTGCTGGTAATACAACCGAAAAGACTAATTACAAAGTAACTTTAAGAAGTAAAGAAAGCAATGACAACTTATATACCGAAAAAGGAAAAATAACACTTGAATTTAGTGCTACCGTAACACCAAATGAAAAAATTAAAGAAGTAATGATTGATGGTAAATATTACCCAGTAGTATATAATAACAATTACTATACGGTTACTTTAGATACACCTAAAACTTCTGGTGTTCATGAATTTAAATTTACCAAAGCTAAATTAGTCAATAATCGTGAAATTAAAACCGAACTAATCATTATCAAAGAGGTTTTAAAAGATGAACCTTACGTTGATGAATTCAATTTCGATGAGAAAACAGACACTTTAACTTTCATCTTACAAGATAAAGAAAATAGTTTTAAAAATGGTTATATAATAATCGAAGATAAAGAAAATAAAGAAGTATATCGTAATGATCTTGCTAAAGAAAATAGTATTACTTATGAATTTGTAAAAGAACAAGATTATACCATTCAAATATTTGCTACTTATGACCGTGATACTAATGATCTAAATAGTATAACAGGTAATAAAAATCTATATGAAGACAAACAAATATATAATCATACTTTATCAATTAATAGTAACTATGATTTTAAAATATCAAACATTTCTATAACAGATGCAATTGAAAAAGGCCAAAAACCAATAATTGAATTTACAAGTACCAACAACAAGGGATATACAGTTGAATATATCGAAATAGATGGTCATCGATATAAAGCAACTCCCAAATATGAAAAAAATCACTATCAAGTTGAATTAACAGATCTAAACACTGATACTTTCGGTCGTTACCATATCAATATTGATAAAATCGAAATAAGTAATTATAAAGTCTTTAATCTTAATCAAGATTATAACATGAATCCTTTAAGTTATACGGTTCTAAAAGTTGGTCCTAAAGTCGATAATATTAAAATTGAAGATGATAAAAGTAATGAACAATTATATGTCGATTACCATGTCGTTGATCAAGATAAAACTCTAAGTCATTTAAATTTAGTCTTAGTAGATTCTAATAATAAATTAATTACTAAACTAAATGACGTCCAAAATGGTAACCGTATACCAGTATCATACAAAGACAATATATCAGGTGGATACCAAGTAAAGTTTTTAGCCGACTATAACTTAGGAACAGACCGTCATACATACAATGAAGTAAATGTTGGCGAAAAAGCAATTGTGACGCAAACCGACGTTAAAATAACGAAAATTGAAGTTGGTAAAATAAATCAAAATAATAAGTTTGAATTAACCCCATATCCAACTAAAGGACAAACTAAATATCAAATAAAAATATACGTTAATATAAGTCCAGAACTAAGAAAAAAATATAACCGCATTTCTGGAGCGACAATTAATGGCTTAAATTATGATGGTGGAACCAATGCCGTTAATGGCGAAACTGGTGATGGTGGCACAACAATTACCTTTACCATTCCAAACGAATCAGGAATTATTAATTTAAATATTACCCGTGTTAAACTAGCAGTTGAATCATACCAAGGTATCAGCCAAGCCTATTTTGCTGTTGCTCCTTATGAAACTAAAATCGATGTTTTAAAAGATAAACCTTCCATCAAAGATTTAAAAATTCTTGATGAAGATTATACAAATGGCACAGTAAAATTCCGTTTCTATGTTCAAGATGATAAAGGTGGTTTTGAAAAAGGTACCGTAACTTTAGGTGAAGAAACACATGAAATAAAATATGGTGAAAACGAAATAACTTTCACTCAAGTTCCAAAAGACGAAGAATTAAACTTAACCTTCAATGGAACATATGATTTAGATACAAATACTATAACTGAAGAAAAACCTACTAATTACTATACAGACACTGAAATATATCAAACAACATACGGCTTATATAACACAGATAAATACGCCAATATCGAATTAAGTGACATAACTACTAACGGCCAAAACAATAGATATTTTGAAAAATTATCTAAAATAAAACTTAGTTTTAAAATCAAAAATAACGAATTATCAAACTTAGATCGCATAATTGTCGAAGGTAAAGAATATCAATTAACTAAAAACGATGATACATACGAAGCCGAAATAGATGGCTATAATACTGCTGGTCTTAAAGATTTAATCATTACTGACTTAATCTTAAGTAATGGTAAAAAAATATCTTTAAAAGATAATAATAGTATTCAAATTGAAGTCTTAAAAGATAAAATAAGTATCTATGACTTTAAATTCGAAGATAACGAAGATAATGTTAAAATCAAGTTAAATCTTAAAGATAATGATAATGCCGTTTATAATCGTTTAGAAGATAATGTCAAAGTAAATCTATACAATGAAGATAATGAACTAATTGCATCATATCCATTCAACAAAGAAATAACTATTAATAAAGATGGTACAATTAGATACTACGTTAAAGTATATGGTAATTATGATCGTGATATTAAAATCGATGATATAAATCATTTTACTAATGTTCTACTTTTAGATGAAGTAATCTCCTTAGATAAAAATTATATCGAAATGAAAAAAATAACTGATGTCACTTTATATAAAAATACAATCGAAAAAATAACAGCTATCGAAACAGTTACAGTTAGTGACATTGAAGCACATCCTGAAAACTACTTTGTTAAAATTAATATGGCCAAATTACCAACTGTTCATGCTAAAATTAAACGTGTTCTAAAAGAAAATAATCACTTAATTCTTGTTCTAGATTATGAATATGTTATTCGTGAAAAAAATGAAGAAAAACAAGATTTAAGAATCGACTTTGGCTTAATTGAAAACGGCGAAGTAACAAATAGTGCTCGTCCCGCAACGATTTCTCAAATAATCGACCAAATCAAAAAAGATCCATCATCTAATATCACTTTAGGTGCCGATCTTGATTTATCAACTCTTGATATCAGTACTGATTATATCTTTGATGTCGAATATACTGGTACATTTAATGGTAATAACTATCGTATTAAAAATCTAGATCGTCCATTATTTAAAACAATTAAAAATGGCACAATTAAAAATTTAAAACTAGATACAATTAACTTAAATGATAGTAAATATAAAGGTGCAATAGCTAATTCAATCAGTAATACTACAATATCAAATGTTAATATTAATCGTTTAAATATTAATAATAGTACTGAAAAAGTTGGTGGTTTAGTAGGGGAAGCAACTAATAATTCCTTAATTGAAAAATCTAAAATCAATAACATTAATATTAAAGGAACAGACGAAGGCCAAAATACTGGTGGCTTAGTTGGTAAATTAGAAAATTCTAAATTATATAATAACATCGCTATTGGTACAATAACTGCTAATACTGATTATATCGGTGGCTTAGTTGGCAATGCCACAAATAGTGAATTAAAAAATAATATTGCTGCCGTTGAAATAAATAATGGACCAGCTAAAATAGCAAATATTTCCTGCTACTTTGCATGCTCTTCATCGCCAACTTCAACCTTCATTGATAATGTCGCCAAATATGGTCAAGCTAATAATGGTTTTACTAACAACGCTAAAGAAATTAGAAATAACTATAATTTACTACAAGAAGATAAAGAATCGACTGAAAATGGTGTAACTAATGTTAGATTCCACATTGGTGATGAAGCCATTATCGAAATTTACCAGCAAGCCCATTTCGACACAAAAATTTGGAACATGAGTACCGCGATATATGAAGGTTATCCAATCTTCATGGCTGAAACAAACTCAATCTTAGACTTAGACCAAGTTATCGATGATTACGAAGAAGAAAAAGAATACCATCTATACGGTAACTTAATAAAATTAACACCATTCTATGACAGTAAGAAAATCGCCAAAAATGCCAAGAATATCAGTAATAATAGTAACTTAGCTACTAAGAATATCAAACATTTAATACCACTTGATACAAACGGTAATATAGTAACTTATTTAACTACTAGTGATTATAATAAAATAACTAAATTAAAAATCGTTTATGAAGATAATACACTCGAAGAATATGAAGTTAAATTTGATAAATTATATGACATGGTTGCTAGCTATCGTATAACATCATTAAAAACTGATTATACCTTTAATCACTATCTAATCGATAACAATTCACAACTAGTCAATAATTTAACCAATTATCTAAATAATCTAAATTACGATGATAATTTAGATCCTTTAACACCTGGATCTGATAGTCGTCTATATAAAGAATTCTATAACGATACAACTAAAAAAGAACTACGTGAATTTGTCTTAAAATATATATCTATTACAAATCAAGCTAATGGTAATACTAACGAAGCAATTAGTGATTACCTTGAAAGAGAAATCAAAGACGATGAAAACTTCATTAAAACCTTATACGTTTATAATTATTTTAGAAGATTCTATGATATTGATATTGCCGGTATGAAACTATATGATTTTATTCTATTCGATAGTACAGGCTTTGATAGTGAAATGAATACTAAAAATATCGTTAATGCTTACTTAAAAGATAGTAAAAACTTCGAAACTAATCGTACAAGCGATGTGTATACAAATATCTTAAGTAAATACACTAAACAAAGTAATATACCAAACTTCTTAGACTATTTAGTTACAACATTAACTAAAGAAAAAACTGCTGATTGGTTTGCTAAAGAATTTAAAGGATATTTAGTTGAATTAGACGTTAAAAACCGTCCTGACATTGAATATCGTTTATGGGATCATATTAAAACTCAAGACAAAAATACGGGTGTTACATGGTATAATTATGCCTTACCAATCTTAACTCTTCCAGAAAGAGCGGCTTATATTATCTCTACCCCAGGTCAATTTGTCATCGGTGCTGAAAGAACATATATTAATGATCCATTTAACGCCGAAGAGCAAAAAGCCTTCCAAGAAAGAGTAGCTATCTATACAACGAGAATGAGTGATTATTATAATACAACCGCTTTAATTATTAACGATGCTGAAGTATTTAATAGTATTCATACAATTCAGATAGATAAGAGATTTACCTACGAAAATGGAATTCTAACTAATCAAAATCCATATTCAACAGAAGAACCATTCCATAAAAACTTTAACGAAGTAATAGGTCAGTGGGCTTATCCAGACGGCAATGCTGCAACAGCCAACGGTGCATATATCATTTGGCGTGCTGAAGGTTGTTTAGATGGTAATTGGACATATAGTACTTGGTCTCATGAAACAGCTCATAATATGGATGCTAGATTGTTCTTAAAGAACTATGGTCGTCGTTTCGATGCCGGTGGTGAAGACTATGCTGATGGTAACTTAACTCAAAGCTTTGGTCCAGCCGATATTGTTATGAACTTATCAAGTCGTTATAATAAAGGTGATCGTATCGCCGCTAATTTAACGCCAGATCGAATTAATAGTCCAGCTAAAATCCAAGACTTCTATCAAAAACTATTTGATACAGTTTATATTATGGATTATATTGAAGGCCAAGCCTTCTTAAAACTACCAGTTGAAGAACAAGCAGCTTTAGTTGTAGAAGTAACATATCCACGCGAAAAAACTAATACTTTAGCTGGTCATGAATACTTAAAACGTCAACATTCATTCTATTCTGAAGTATCACTAGAAGAATACAAGAGTTGGAATATTCAAACCCTTGATGATTTATATGACCATCATCTAGTTATGTACCCAGGTGTCATCGCTTCAACTATTACAACTAATCGCTACGGTGGTCCAAATATTAACCAAGTTCGTTGGTACATGCCACATAACGATGAAGGACGACCAGACTCATATAGTATCAAATGGTGGGCTTATGAAATGTTAGGTTATGCCGGTTATGATGCAGGCTACATTGAATACTATAGTAATCGTAATTCTATTAAAAAAACTATAGCTAATGTTGCCTCAGACGGTAAGAGTTATGTCTTTGATGACAATGGAAACAAAAAAGAATCAAACGTTGATTATAAAACTGACTTAATGGCACTTCAAACCATCACTGGAAATAATAACATAACCTTCAAAGTCTATCGTCAGCAAAGATTTAATGAAGTAAAAACCAATTTAGCATATATTCAACAAATAAATGTCAATGACTACTTTATTAGATTCTACAATGCTTTACGTGAAGATGCCAAAGCCGTAATAACTAAACGCCAAGAAGCTGAAGAAAAATACCCAGTAGATAGTGATAATTATGTTGCAAATCGTAATAATTATATAATTAATAGTAAAGTTAAAAACTTTAATAACAGTACAGTTGTACGTCAAGACTTATACTACACTATCAAAAATGGTACAGATGACTTTAATGGTAAAGTTTATGATAAAAATAAACCACAACAAGTAACAGAATTTGTTATACCAACTGAATAAAAGAAGAAAGATTACTTACAAAGTAATCTTTTCTAATGTATTATTTACTAATTGATAAGAAATAAAATATATATTATAATTATAAAAGAATAAAAGGTGATTGAAAAATGCTAAAAGCGATATGTTTAGGAAGAGTAAGCTATGAAATAGACTTACCAGTTGATACAATGCCTAAAGAAGGTAGTGTAAACGAATTCTTTGACAAACAAGGTAATGTTGGTGGCGAAGCAGGAGTTATGGGCTGCTGTCTAGCTCGTTGGGGCATTAGTGCCTCAGTTGCTGGTGTTTTAGGTAATGATGTTTTCGGAACTCGTATTCGTAAAGAATTTGAAAAATTACGTATTGATAGTAGATATCTTGAACCATCATATGATAATGATACATCAATCTCAGTCGTCTTAATTGATAAAGCTCTTAAAACTCATACTATTTATAATCTATCAGATAAATTTATAAGTCTTAAAAAATGCGACTTTGATTTTACCCCAGATTTAATCTGTGTTGATGGATACGATTCAGTTCAAGCCAAAAACTTACTAGAAAGATTCCCTCATTGTCTATCAGTTTTAAACGCTAATTTACTTACTAGTTCAGTTATTGAACTACTTAAAAAGGCCAAATACGCTGTATGTACAAAAGAGTTTGCTGAAAGTGTAAGTGGTGTTAAAATCGACTTCCAAGTCCCATCAACGCTCGTTGAATTATATCAAAAATTAAAAAGAAAATATTTAAATACCGAATTCGTTGTTACTTTAGGTGAAAAAGGCGCACTATACTGTATCAATAGTCAAATTAAAGTAAGTCCATCTCTAAAAGTAGATGTTAGTGATACCCATGGCTGTGGTTCAATATTTAGAGCCATGTTTGCTCATACTTTAGTTAATGGTAATGATGTTGAAAAAGCCGTAAAAATGGGTTGTATTGCCGCTGGTCTAGCTGCAACAAAAATTGGCTCCGTTAATTCAATTCCAACCTTAGAAGAAATCAAAAAAATCTATGACCAGAATTATTCGTGATCCATTTACATATCATCTACCACACTTAGATATTCATGGTGAAACGAGCCTAACATGTATCGCCGTTTTAAAATCATTTATTAATGATAACTTAAAACTAAAAAATAAACAAATAGTAATTATTCATGGTAAAGGCACAGGTGCTTTGAGAAAAGCAACTCATAACTATTTAAAAACCCGTAAAGAAGTCAAGAGATATTATATTGATGGCTTAAATGACGGCGAAACAATAGTGGAATTAAATATAAAGTAGCAAAATGATCCAATTTTGCTACTTTTTTCACTAAAAAGCGTCAATTTTCCTTGAAAAAAGGGAACGAAGTTGTTATAATAGTAATCCAAAACCATCATATAATAGATTTTTTCAGAATAATAAGGCAAAATTTGACGGGGTTAGGCTTTTTATGCTAGACTATAAGCACAAAAAGAAGTTTAGGGGGAATCAAAATGAAAGGATATGTTTTAGATTACATTAACGAAAACGAATTTAAAAAACTAGAAAGAGCTTTAAAAAAATATAACATGCTTGCTTATAAAAAATTAAACTTCGAATACTATCCAGCATTAAGAAATGGTAAATTTGTTGGTGAATTAACAAGTCAAAATAAAAAAGCAGGTACTGAAACTTATGAGCTAAAACTTCCTAGTGATAGTATGTTCAGACAAGTTCATGGTGATGTAAAATTAATATATACCGTATATATTAAAGAACAAACTATTATGTTAAATACTATTACACCATCTGATATTCTTTTAGAAGGACATCAATCTGAATTAACAACTTATAAAGGAATAATGATTTCTAAGAAAAATGCTTCTAAAGATATGTTTAAAATTGATTTATTAAAAATGTTACAAAATAAATAAGAGCTATGCTCTTTTTTTTATGAAAAATTTGCTTTTTTAAGCATTTTATATTAAGATATCAAATACATAAAAAAGGGGGATTGTTATGCTAAAAAAATTTATTTTAAATGCCATATTAATTAACATTTGCCTTTTTTCATACATAACCCTTTTAGTCGGCTTCATAACAATCAAAAACATTCCAACTTTTCTCATCATTCTTATCAGTATTATCTTCCTAATATCTCTTATAATTATCGTATATTGTTATTTAAACAAACATAATCTTATATATAATATGGGCATTGTTCTTACAATCATTATTACCATAACCTGTCTATTTAATATAAACAATTTAAACAATACATATTCCTATTTAGAAAATATCTACTCTAAAAAATATAAATATGATACCTACGAAGTATACGTCCATAAAAGTACAACAACTTATAATAATCTAACTAAGTTAGAAGGTAAAAAAATAGGAATGTTAAGTAAAAATAGTTTAAACGTCAAAAAATACTTAAATAATGTTTCCAATATCGAATATATGACTTACGATACAAGTGATGAATTATTAAACGCTTTAAAAAACTACGAAGTTCAATCAATTATCATAAGTGATGAAGATTATCAAAATTTAAATAATGATGATAAATACAAAAGTAAATTAACATCAATATATGAAGGTAAAATAAAAACATTAAATAATTTTTAAAAAAAAGGAGGCAAATACATGGGCAATCATCAAAAAAAACTTAAAAAGAAAGCAATTAAAAATAAAGACACCAAACAAATTCAAAGTAAAAAACCGCAACTAGTTGATAAAAGCCAAGTAAAATATAATGTCTTCCTTACTGCTAAAAATGAAAAAAGCAATAACACTTTTTCAAAAAAAACATTAGTAAAACCTCAAAAAACTAATAATAAACAAAATACTTTTCTTAAAATAATTAAAAATTTATTTTTTATTTTTAAAACTAATATTCATATCATCTTTAATTCAATTATTTTATTTATCTTTCTTATCTTTAGTTATGGTCTTATAAAAACAAATATCGTTTCAAATACAATAAATATTTACATAATTGCTATAATGTTATTTTTTATGCTTATTGCCATATCATATAATAAATATATAAGTGGTAAAGTCTTTACAACTATTCTAAGTATTATCATGCTTACAAGTGTTATATATATGAATAATGTCTACGGTTATATTAATCGTTTAAATAACAGCTATTATGAAGATAAAACGTATTACATTATCACATTCGATAATAATACTAATCAAAGTATTTATAGTATCAATAACAAAAATATCGGTTTAATTAAAAATCAAAATACTGCCAATTTAAAAAAAGTATTAGATTTAAAAATAGATGGAGCTAATTATCAAACATATGATAATCTAAATAATTTATATAATGATTTTTTTAGTAGTAAAACTAGAGCTATCATTTTAAATGAAAATCAATATATGTATTTAGTTAATAATATCGATAAACATAATCATACAATTAAAATACTAGATTCTTTCACAACAACTTCTAAAATTTAAAAATTAATTTATTCTCTTAAAGATATCTGTTATAATATAAAGTAGGTGAGTGAAATGAAGTTTAAAAGAATTATGGCTTATGTAATCGATATCTTTCTTGTATCACTAATATCTTCCTTAATTTTTTCTGCTATTACAGCCAAAACCAAAATGGAAGAATACGACAAAATAAGTCAAGAATATATAAATATAATCTATGAAAACGGATCAGGTGAAATAAACGAGGATACCTTGATTGATATCGCATATCAAATGCAAGTTAAAACTAAATCATTACAAATTATCAATCTAGGTTTATTATTCCTATACTTCGGTGTTTTAGCTTACTTATTAAATGGCCAAACACTTGGTAAAAAAATCTTTAATATAAAAGTAGCTCCAGTCAAGGGAAAAAACTTAGATTCCGCATTATTTATTTTAAGAGCAGTATTAGTAACGAACTTTATTCCTAAATTAATTGCAATAGTTGTTCTTTTATTAGGCAACAAAAATACATGGTTTATAGTTAATAATTATGTATCTTATGCCTCAACGTTCCTACTATTCGCTATGTTAGGCTTTATGATTTTTAGAGATGATGAACGTGGTTTACACGATCTAATTTGTAATACTAAAGTAATTGATACAAAAGAAAAAGCTCCTGACAAAAAATCAGATACTAACGAAAAATAAAGGATGAAGCATATGAAAAAGAATATAAGGGTTAACAACAAATTTGTTTCTACATATGAAACAAAGATTAAAGATTATCGTAAAGAATATTACAGAAATATTATTAATTTATCATCTCATCATGATAATAAACCATATTATATAATTGTTAATATTGTGCCATTAATCTTAGCTTTAATAATCGTTCTCATCGGTAATTTTAACATTCAAAGCCAAGTATTTGCACTTATAGCATTTATTATCATTAACATTATTCTAAAGATAATATTTAAAACAACAACCCTAGGCACAACTAATAAATATCTAAATGAAATAATGAAATATGGTTATTATTCAATCGAAGATTACGAAGCCAAATTACGAAAATACGTAACTGGTCCAAATGGCTACTACAGTTATCTTCTAGAAGAAATAAAAACCAAATATAATATAAATGATAATACTCGTAAAATATCAGGAACACATGGTGAATTATACTATATATGGACAAATAGTAAACAAGATACACTTTTTTTACTAAATTGTAAATCAAATGACAAACCAGAAATAATTTCAATAAGATTTGTCAATATAAGATACTATAGAGTTGATTATCAAAATAAAGAAATCGTCTTAAAAACCGACTTAGAAGAATACTATTTTACATTAGATTCTCTTGAAACAATAAATGAATATATCAAAGAAAAAAGATTAGAAAATCTAACAACATATAAACCAGAAGATCATATAAACGACTTTGAATTATATATGCATAAAATCAAAGCTGAAATTATTGATAAAGAAGAAACAGCCAAAGGAGAATTCAATAACTACTTATTACTAATAATAGTCTATTTTATTGCTCTTTGTATCGTTATTGGCACTAAAATGTTTATTAAAGAGTATCAAGGTTTACTAAATCTAGTTAATTTTATTATTTATGCTATGCTTTGTTTAAATATTAAGAAACTAATATTTACATCAATAAATTCTCATTTAAGTGAAGATGATTATATAAGAATACTAAATACTGATGAAAAATGTCGTAATCGTTTTACTGAACTAAAATATGCTTTAGGAATAAAAGAAAATTACGACCGTATCTATTCTAATGAAGGCGCCTGCTACCTAACATGGGTCGCTAATGGCTACTTTCATATTTTCTTAAATCTTATTTATTTTAACGTAGTATACATGGCCGTTAAAACATCAGATGTTCTATATTACGTAAAAAAAGGTTCGGAATGTGAAATTAAATTAAAAGATAAAACTCTAACATTTAACAAAGATGCTCATGAAGTATTTTGCAAAATTTTACCAAATAAAGATTATAATTGGATAAAAGGATTTAAAAATAAAATATAAATATGCTATAATTAAAAAAGGAAGTGGAAATTATGAAAAACGAAATAATGGTAAAAGGTGAAGATTTAAATGCCCAATTGCTATCTGTTATAAGAAATCGTCGAAAAGCTATCTTAGAAGATGGTAAAAAAGCAAATATTCCAGGTGTACAAGCCAACTTATATGAAATAGACAAAAACAAAGGGGAATATATTCAACAAGAAGATAAGGAAGAATATGATTGCTTAAACGAATTAGAAAACATTTTCTTTAAATATGGTGAAAATGACGTTTGTAGCGATCACGACTTATATGATATTCCTGGGGTAAAAATTACAATTAATGGTGAAGAAAAAGAAGTACCATTAAATATTCGTATCGAAAAAATAAGAGATTTAGCCCAAAAAGCCTCAGATTATGAAAGAATATTAGGTCATTCAATACGTATAAAATTCCCAAATCAAATATATCAATTCAAACATGAAGGAAGCAAAGTTCCAGGTACAAATTATGAAGCTATGCGTCCAAAATTTGCTTTCGAGACACCAGAAGAATATGAAGAGCAAATTAAACTATATTATAAAGTTCACGGTTTAAAAAGTGAACAAACAGAAGATGGCAAATATCGTAAACCTTTTCCCCACGAAAAAACAAATTACAAAGGAGAACATCCAGAGCTTAAGGAAGATAATCAATCTGAATATTATGCCTACCATTATAGTCAAATCTTAAGAAATGCGGCTCCACAACAAACTAATCAAACTCCAACTAATAATCAAACCCAACCTGGTCAACAAGGACCACAAACCCAACAACCTAGACAACCTCAACCAGCTCAGCAACAACAAGCCAATAATGGCAGACGTCGCGTAACAAGTGCAGAAGTATTTAATTATCAAAAACCAGGTGCTTTACAAACACTTAAAACATTCTTTGGTGGCGTAAAAGGCTCATGGAGTAATGATGATACTCGAAGAAAAATTAAATATGCAGTTGCTACAACTGGTTTAGTCGGTGTCGGATTATATGCTGGCTTTGCCGTAGGTATTTTACCAGCTGCTATACCAGCAGCAACAATATTAAGTGTCTTTGGTTGGGCAATGAATCGTAAAAGAAAAAAATTAATTGCCGCAGCAAAAGGACAAAATAATGGTGGAACACCAACTCCAACACCAACCCCTGCACCAAGTAATGGTAATGGTAATACGCCAACAAACACTCAAACTCGCACACAAAGTCAACAACAACCTCAACAAACACAAGGAGGCCCAACACCACCAAGAAATAATAACGGCGGTAATCAAACACCTCCTCCAAATAATAATGGCAATGGTCCAACTCCACCACCAAATAATGGTGGCAGAACCACACCACAAAACAACACCGGTGGCGGAGCTACACCACCTGTACCTCCAACGCCATCTGATCCATCAAGACCAAACAGTGGCGGAGCAGTTGATCCAACAAACAATCCAAATATGGTTAGTCTAGGTGAAGATTTACAAGCAATTCTTGAATCATTAAATCAAAACTATAAACAAATAAGAAGAATTGATTCTGAAATAGCCCTTGCTAGAGAAAATATCAGCCAATTAAATCCATCATCACCTGATTACGAAAAAGTTAAAAACGCTCTAGATAAAAAACTTGCTAGACTACAAAAACAACAAAGACAAATTTTAGAAAATTTAAAAGCTGATATAGATACAATGCTAAGTAGCTATTACATATCAAATGAAAACGGAGGTCCTAAGCTATAATGATTAAAGAAAATAACGTTATCACAATCGATTCAGGGGAACGTTATCTACTACTACATAACTTAGAAGAAATTGAAGGCAAAAACTATTATTATGCCATCGGGGTTAAAGATGATGATTCACTAGATGAAACAGATGTTGTCTTCTTCGAAGTAACTGAAGAAGATGGATCAGAGTATGTTGAAAAAGTTGATCCAACATCTGAAATTTATAAAACTTTAACCGCCATTGAATATATTGATTCACGTATTGACGAAGATCCAAGTTACGAAGAAAAACTTGATGAATTCGTTACAAGTATCGAATCACAAACAAGTAGCAATTAAGCTACTTTTTTTATATAATTTTAGAGGTGATTTATATGCAAAAAACCGAACTATTAATTCCTGCTGGTAATATGGAATGTTTAATCGCTGCCATTAATAATGGCGCCGATGCTATATATATTGGCGGTAAAAAATTTGGCGCTCGTGCTTATTCCAACAATTTTACCGATGAAGAAATAATCTCGGCTATTAAACTATGCCATTTATACAACGTTAAACTATATGTTACCGTAAATACCATGATATACAACGAAGAAATAGAAGAAGTTCTTAACTATCTAAGCTTTCTTTACAATAACCATATTGATGCCGTTATTATGCAAGATATCGGTCTTATTAATATAACCCGTCAACAAATACCTAATCTTATCATCCATGTATCAACCCAAGCGCATAATCATAATGAACCAGGTATTAAATATTACAAAGATCTTGGTTGTCCAAGAGTAGTCTTTGATCGTGAATCATCTTTAGATACAATTAATAGCTTAAATATCGATATTGAAAAAGAAATCTTCGTCTATGGTGCTTTATGTGTTTGTTACTCTGGTAACTGTCTATTTAGTGCTTTAAATGGTCATCGTAGTGCAAATAGGGGAATGTGTGTTGGTTCATGTCGGCTACCATATACTCTTATAAAAGATAATACAGAAGTAGATAAAGGCTACTTACTAAGTACTAAAGATTTAAATACCTTACCAAATTTAAAACAAATATTAGATTCTAATATTGATTCTTTAAAAGTCGAAGGTCGTATGAAAAGTAAAGAATATGTCGCCATAGTTACTAAAACATTCCGTAAATTAATAGATGATTATTACCAAAATAAAGAATTAATTCTAACTAAAGAAGACGAAACTAACTTACTTAAAATATATAATCGTGAATTTACGAAAGGATATCTCTTTAACGCCGAAAATATTATTAATAAAAAGACTTCTAATCACCAAGGAGTAATTATTGGTAAAGTAGTAAAAGTAATTAAAGATAAAATAGCTATTAAACTAATTGAAAACCTTCATCAAGAAGACGCCATTAGAATATCTAATACTAACACTGGTATGTATCTAAATACCTTATATAACGAAAAAGGATTACTAGTTAGTGAAGTATTAAAAAATAATATCTGTTTAATAGCTAATAAAGCTCATTTAAAAGAAAAAGACATCATCAATAGTCCTGTTTTAAAAACTATTGATTATAAATTAAATCAAGAAATAAATAATATTCCTTCTAAAAAGCTGCCAATCAATATTTCATTTAAAGCCCATTTAAATGAGCCGATAAGCTTAACAATTACTGAAGGAATAAATAATATTACCATTGAGGATAAAGCGCCTGAAAAGGCTTTAAATGCCCCAATAACTAAAGAATCAATAACTAAACAACTAAGTAAACTAGGAGATACCCCATTTATTGCTAATCACATTACAATTGATATTGACGATAATATCTTTATCAATATTAAAGATTTAAATGAACTAAGAAGAAAAGCTACGACTAAATTAATTGCTTTAAAAGAAGATCTAACTCCTCATAATAATCAAATATCCTTAATTTCCTTTAAACCAATTACAAAAGTAAACCCCGAACTAAGTATCTTAACCAGAAATGAAACTCAATTACTTACATGCCTTAAAAATAATATTGATATTATCTATACCACTGATATCAATCTCTATCAAAAATATCATCAATATCCTAATATCTACTTAAGATTAAATCGTGTTAATGAAAAATTAGCTGATATAAAAAATGAAAGATTACTATGCTCTGAGATTGGTTCTATCTATAAATATGCTAAAGATAACACTATTAGAAGCGACTATTACTTAAATATCGCTAATGATTACAGTATCAATACATTAACTAATTTAAACGTTAATAGCATTACTTTAAGTGTTGAATGTAATATAAACTCTTTAAATCAAATTAAAAACAAAAGAAATAGTGAAATAATCATCTATGGTTCCTTAGAAAATATGATTATAAAAAACAATATCTTTAATATCAATAACGAAAAAACTTATTTAAAAGACCATAATAATCATGAATACTTAATAACTTATGATGGTTATACTCATATTTTTAATCATGAAAAAGTAAATCTTCTAAACGAAATACCTAAATTAAAAGGTTTTGGCACTTATCGTGTCGAATTACTTGACGAAACTAAAGAAGAAATACAATCTATTATTGATAAAATAAAAGATGTGATATAATAAATATAGTAGGTGATTAGATGGAAGATTTAGCTTTATGTCGTATTAAAGATCTTGATGATATTTTCTATGCAACTAAAGAATCTCAAGGCTACAACAATGCCATTTTAGCTATTAGATATGTTCTATTTGATGATGATAGTGTCTTTGATGAAGAAACTCAACCTGAAGGTAATAAATATACATATATTTCTAATATCAATAATGCCCGTAAAAAAGCGATGATGCTTCAACAAGATGATCTGGCGCATATCTTAGTTAAATACTGTATGGCTTCTTTTGGTCTACGTGGAAAAGACTTTACTATTACCGACGATGAATTTTTAATTAACCAAAAAAGAATCGAACGTTTAGAACTAAGCCCATACGAAATGATTGAACAAGTCGCATACGCCGCTATGGGTGAAGTATATAACGCTTATGACTTCCTTTTTGCTAATCGAGACTTACTCCTAGAAGTTGTCGAATACATGCTAGAAGAAAGATACATAACTGACTTAAAGGATGCCCTTGACAATTTCAACGGAATAATTGATAATAATGACATCAATTCCGAAGTTAGATATGCCTTCTACGATGCATACAATAAATTAGATGATGACTTCGCAGAAATAAAAAGAAATAATAAAGATTATATTAAGTAAAGGTGTAGAGTATGAGTAAAAAAAGTAGTAAAAAAAGTATTCATCTAGAAAATGAATTACAAGATATTAAAAAGAAGAGTAGTGGTTTTATATCTGAATTTAAAACTTTCATTGCTCGTGGTAACGTCATGGATTTAGCCGTTGGTGTTATCATCGGTGGTGCTTTCTCAAATATTGTTACAAGTTTAACAAACAACATTTTAATGCCAATAGTTGGTGTTGTTGTTGGTGGTTTTAACTTTACCGATTTAGTTTGCCGCATCAATGTCTGGGGCCGTGAAGTAGTTTTAAAATATGGTGAATTTATTCAAAATACCGTTGACTTCCTATTAACTGCTTTATGTATCTTCATCATAATTAAATTTATTAATCGTTTCTTTAATAAGAAAAAAGAGGAAGAAGAAAAACCAGCTGAACCAGTTAAATCTGATGAAGTAGTTCTACTAGAAGAAATAAGAGATTTACTAAAAAAGCAAAAATAAAAATAATGATTCGCAAATCATTATTTTTTTATTGATAAAATAAAGGAGCAAAAATTGATACTAAAACACCTAATATCATAATAATAGCCAATGCCCAAGCAGCCACTTGCATAATTAATTTATTTTTTTGGGCTGTGGTCATTTTTTTCTTCTTTTTAGGTTTAGTATTTTCTTCTTTTTTCTTTAAAGATTTCTCTTCAAGCTCTAAACTTTCTTCTTTAACTTTCTTATTCTTTTTATTACTACTCATCTTTTCACCTCAAAACTATATATAATTTAACATATTTTAATCTTTAAGTAAATATTATTTAATAGGTGAGAATATGAAAAAACTAAATAAATATAAGTATATTTATCTTTTTATCGTTATCTTAAGTCTAATCGGCTTACTAAGCGGTTACTTTTACTACAATGCGCAAAGTGAAACTACTAAAGAAGAAATAATCACCCAAATTAATATAGAAGAGGAACTACAAGAAACTACTACTAACAACATTTTAAAAAGAATAAAAGAAACCAGTACTTACTTAATTTGTGGTTTAACCGTCATTCCTGAACCAATCAATATTTTTCATCTTTACTATGAACCTTTTACTACTGGATTTATCTTTAATACCCTAAAAACCTATAACCTTAAATTCTCCTTACTATACACAACAATCTACCATTTAATTCCTACCTTATTTAAACTAATCTTAATTCGTATTACAATGACTTTATCATATACCATTAGTAAATACTTATTTAAAAAACAAAAAAAAGATCGCCATCGTATTAAAATATTAATTAAAAAATATCTCCTTTTAAGTTGTATGTTATACTTCTATGAATTTATTCTATTTATCTTTAATACTAATATCCATCGTTATTTAATGACATTTCTTCATATTTAATGTTATAATTAAAAGTAGAGGTGGCTAGGATGGAAGCATTAACAATAAGTGCAGCTAATTTAGATGTAATCGAAAAAAATCTTGGAGCAGTAGCTGATGAACTAACTGGTGTTATCGCTCATGTTAATACGGTTAATAATGACGTCAATCGTGTTCAAGAAAAAGTTGAAAACTTAAATGATGAAG
Source organism: uncultured Bacilli bacterium (assembly GCA_947626095.1). Taxonomy (GTDB): domain Bacteria; phylum Bacillota_I; class Bacilli_A; order RF39; family UBA660; genus Coprovivens. The sequence continues at coordinate 24,166 of CANQQV010000012.1, read as the reverse complement.
TTAAAGGTTTAGTTAAAGAAATCCGTGAAACAACTATTATTTCTAATGCCCGCCAAGCCATAATGTATAATAATGCCATTATTGAAAAGAAATATGGTTACTACGACGATGTAAGACGAACAACTGAATCACTTCTAAGTGCTTTAAAATCATCCAAAATAAACCGTGAATATCTTAAAAATCTACGTGAAGAAATTATCATGCACAATCCCAACTACTGGTTATCAAATGCATTAGCCGCACTAATTTCTTGGCTTTTAAACGATAAAGAAAATACTAACAAAGAAGTCTTAAATGCTTTACAAAAAGATAGTGCTAAAACTTCAATTTTCTTTTCTTTAATTAATTTAGACTTAAATCGTGATGCCACATCTCTTCGTTGGTTACAATACTATCTTGAAAGCGAATCACCACTAGAACTTGATAAAAACTTCATTGTTATACTTGATTTAGTTGCCACTGGGGCATATGGGGATGAAGCTAAAAACTTAGTCTTTGCTAAAATAAATGACTGGTTAAAAAAATTAAATAGTGAAACTTTATTAAAAGAAAAACAAATCAAAATATGGTTAGATTTTATTCGTCAATATGAAACCTATGACTTTAAATTATCATACTTAGAAAATAATTGTGAAAACCTTAATATCTTAAAAGATAATCTTGCTATTACAAGTACTTATACAAGTCTTAAAGATCATTTAACTAATTTAATATATAGTGAAAAATCTAACAAAAAAATTAATGAAATACTTAGCGACCTAATCTATGAATACGAAGATAAAGAACATATATATCAAAATGACAATTTAAAAAATCAATTAATTATCTCTTGTAATGGTAATCGTGAACAAGCTGAAGAACTATATCAAAAAGAAGAACAAGTAAATAATAGTAAACAAGATTTATTTAGTTTATTAACTAATATCGTTATTTATCGTCAACACTACCAAGTTAGTAATGAAACAATCAAAATTGCTATCTCACTTATCAAAAACTTCTTACTAGAAGCCCTAGCTAAAGATAAAGAAAACGTTCATAATGAACCAATATCACTTAAAATAGACAACTTTATAACTAAAACTAATGATGGTACCAATATGGACGAAATCAAAAATGATCTTAACTTATACTTAGATAAAGAATTTGATAGTGAAGATAAAGATTTAATTGTTATCTTACTAATTATTAATATCATCGGTATCATTGGTATCTTTATTACCTTAAATAATCGTTTACTAAGTACCATCTTAATTGCCATTATAATAATTGGCAACATAATCTTATTTTATAAATTAAATCATCGTAATAAAGTTCGTACTATTGCTAAAGATAAACTACGTACTTCATATCTAACAACCTTAGAAAAACAGTTGGCGCAAATAGTTGATTATCAAAATAAATTAAAGGAAAATGAAGAACATTACAAAGAACTATTAGTCTTCATTAACAATTTAAATACTAAAAACTATGTTACAAGTAATAACGAAAGAAATATTATAGTAGGTGAGTAAAATGGAAGAACAAATAAAACAGATCAAAGAAGAATCACAAATTACTAAAACTAAAGAACCAACTAAAGTTGAAGAAAATAAAGAAGTTATAACTAATCTTCCTGAATGGTCCATTGAACCACCTTTAAAGATCAATAGAGGTAACAAATGACATACGAAGAATATTTAGAACTCTTTAAAAAACTCAAAACCCCCAACTATAATAATGAATTATTAAATAAACTTAAGAATTCTCCCGTAAATAGTAATTTACAAGAACTTCTAAGTGAAAAATATCGTGATGTCATCATCTACAAGTTTAGTGAATCAGTCAAAAAGATTAAATCAGCTTTAACAACAATCTTTGATGATATTAATTACTTAGACATCATCTTAGTTAATTTTAAAAAAGAAATAAAATATCTTAAAGAAATGATTGATATTACCATCTTAACTCCTGAAGAACAACAAACCCTAATTAATACCATCAAAGATGAAACAGACAAAACATATGAAATCTTAATCAAAGAAGCTAATATTGAAGATAAAAGTGGAGCTATGGCTCTTATCATAAATAATAATCGAATAAAATGGAGTGATAATAATGAATTATAATGAAGTAAAAGAATATTTAACAAGATACTTAAAAGCTCGTATCCCAATAATTATCTTAAATACTATCGAAAAAAATCGTATTATAAGATTAATTAGTGAAGTCGCTAAAAATACCAATAATCAATTTAGTTTATATGAAATGTCTAGTGGTATTACTGATTTAGAAACTAATACGGTTATTAGTGAAGATAAAACAATAATGAGTGCTTTAGACACCTTATCTAACGAATTAAAATACAAAGAAAACTATAACTTTATTATTAGTGATATATCTGATATTAACGAATCATCAATTGTCTCTCGTTACTTATTAAATATTGCCGAAAAAGCGGAAAAAGTATCTGGTGTAATCATCATTATAACTAATGAAGAAGTATGGCCGAATATCAAAAGACTAGGTGTTAGCTTAAAACTTAATTTCCCAACTGATACTGAAATATTAGAAGGTATTAAAGAAACAATCAAACCATATAATAACCAGATCACTATTGATTGGGATGAAAATGATTATAAAAATGCTGCTACGTACTTACAAGGTTTAAGTGAAATGGAAATTAAAAATATTATTTCCTCTTTAATTGTTAAAGGTACAATTACTAAAGATGATCTAAAAGAATTAAAATTTGCTAAACAAACTTTATTTAGTGATATCGCTGGTTTAGAGTCTGTACCAATTGATGATAATTTCCAAATTGCTGGTCTCGATACTTTAAAAGAATGGTTATATGAAAAAAAGACTTTAATGGATCCAACTAAAAAAGAGGAGCTACAGAAAAGGGGAGTAGCATCGCCAAAAGGTATCTTACTTACAGGTGTTCCAGGTTGTGGTAAAAGTTTATGCTCTAAAGCTGCTGCTAATATCTTCAATATTCCACTATATCATCTTGATTTAGCTACCGTCCAAGGCGAATACGTTGGTCAATCAGAAAGACAATTAAAACAAGCTTTAGATACAGCTGAATACGTTTCCCCATGTGTCCTATGGATTGATGAAATCGAAAAAGGTTTAAATGATTCCCACTCTAGTGTTACTTCCAAAATGATTGGTCAATTCTTATTTTGGCTTCAAGAATGCCAAAAACCAGTCTTTGTCATCGCTACAGCTAATAGTATTGAATCATTACCTCCAGAATTAGTCAGAAAAGGTCGTTTTGATGAAATCTTCTTTGTCGATCTACCAAATAATAACGAAAGATTAGAACTTCTAAAGTTGTATGCCCGCAAATACTTAAAAGTTGAACTAGGGGAGAACTTACTAAATAAATTAGTCACTATAACTACTGGCTTTGCTAGTTCAGATATTGAAGCTACCATGCGTTCAATTGCTTATAAATTAATTGCTAATAAAGAATTAACTTTATCAGAAAACTTAATTACTGAAGAATTATCTAAAGTCGTTTCCTTATCTAAGACTAACCCTGAAAAAATAAACGAAATTAGAAAATGGGGCCAAGAAAGAGCCATTAATGCCTCTAAAAACGCTTAACTAGTTATTTTATAACTAGTTTTTTCTTGCTATTTCCTTGACATAATGAATGTATAGCAATATAATGAAGATGTAAAATACATTCGAAAGGGACTGATAAAAATGCGTAAATTAAATGAATTATTTCAAGAATTAGGAATATCCAAAGTTAGATTGGCAAAATATTTAGGAGTATCTCGTCAAATGGTATATAACTATTTAGAGCTAAATGATATTAATAAATGGCCAAAAGAAAAGAAATTATTATTATTTAAATTATTAGATATTAGTGATAGTAAAGATATTGATGAAATTAATATCACGACCGATTACTTAATGAGTGTTGAAAGTCGTTTAAATCAAGAAGTTAAAAATGCTAGTGAATTTGAAAGTCAATTCGATTTTAAAGGTTTAAATAAAGAATCACAAATCCTATTAAGTGATATTACTTACTTATTAAAAGAAAAATTAACTAATGATAACCATGAAGAAAACTATTATGCGATATTATACCTATATCATCTATTACAATCTTTAGATAATGTTCCTGAAATTAAATATATATTCGGCTACATGAGTAAAACAACTGGCTTTACTAATCCTGAAGAATATAAATTCCAAGAAGATAAACAATTTATTTTTGAAGGTATTTTATACTCAGCTTTAACGCTATATAATAATGGCGGTGCTTCTCGTAGTAAGTTAGCAGAATCTCATAAACGTTTCGTTCAAGAAATTGAACAAAAAAATGAAGAAAAATTATCTCGTACTCAACAATTAAATACAATTAAGATTCAAGCTTTAAAAGAATTAGGTTACACTGAAATTAATGAATCTAATGCTGCTGAAGTATTTGAAAAAATTGCTGAAATCCAATCAAGAAAGGTTTAATCCTTTCTTTTTTAATTCCCCTATTAAAACCCATAGGAAGTAGGGGAAACGAGAATTAAAAAAGTGATCATCCAATCATCTCGTTTCCTCTTTTCAAACTAAAAACAATATAAACTACATCTCAATATTAAAATTTATAAAAATTATAATTACATACAAATCATCAAATTAACTATAAATTTTAAAAAATAAAGTCCCCTCTTCAAAAATTAAAATTCAAGAGGGGAGTCTTAACTATTTTTAAAATAACTAAATACATCTAAAATCAAAATATTCCACGAGATGAACAACTAATCATCTAAAGAATTCTCGATTCCTAATTTTAAGCACCTATTTTCAAAGCAAATAGCAAAAATAGTATAAATAATCATTCTATTATCAAAAGTCTCTAAAATAGTCCAAAAATAATTGAATTCGAGATGGAGAACTAATCATCTTTTTAAATCTCGATTCCTAATTTAAATAGTGGATATTCCATGAAGTGAAGAAGATATCATCTTTTATAAATTCGATTCCTAATATAATATATTATATATAATACGAACAAATGTTGTAACGTAAAATAATTAATAAATTAATTTTAAAAACCAATTATTCATCTATATAAATAAAAATAACTAAATAATAGGTAACAAAACCATCTATAAATAAGGTATAATATAAGTAATTAAGTAATCTTTTAATAATTTAACCTAACTTCGTATAATATATATTATGTTAACCGATAATAAATTTAAAGAAAATAACTATGTATTCTCTATCTATAAAGTAAATAATACAACACTAATACCAATTACGATTCCTATCATAAAATATAAATTTTTTTTTAACTTAATTCCTTCAACAAATATTTTACCTATACTTAAACTAATCATCATTCCAGCTGTAATTATTAATATTACATAAAGGAGAAAAGAGCTGATAAATGGTTTTAATAATAAAATAGTAATTAAAGCTCCAAATATCTCCCCCACTGCACTAAATAGGGTAAATAAAAAAGCTTTAACTTTATTATTTGTTGCATAATAAATTGGTAAACAAATAGCTATTCCCTCCGTAATATTATGGACCATTATAATAAAGCTTATTTTTAAACCTAAATCTAAATTACTATAACTAGTTAAAGCACACACTACCCCTTCCGGTATATTATGTATTAGTAAACTTATCATACTTAAAATCCCTATTTTATATACTGAATCCGTACTATTAATTTTCTTATCTACTAAATTAACTATTATAAAACCAATAAACAGTAAAGCTAACGAATAAAATAATAAAACAATATAATTAACTTCCCTACTTACTAATAATAAACCTTCTGGAATTAATTCTAATACTGATATTAAAAACATTACGGCACTTGATAAACCTAAAGCTAAAGCTAATATTTTATTCTTATCTTTATTTTTAATAAATAATAAGATATTACCTAGTAATGTCCCTAAACCTGCTATACTACTTATAATTAATGGATAATATTCTTTCATACTACTTTATATTAATAAATAAATAAAATATTCATAAATACCATCTTTTTCCATAAATAATATTTTAATATCCGTAAATAATACTAGTAGGAGGTTAAATTATGAGCAGAAAAGAAAATCAAAGTTCTAGAAGCAATAAAAGTTCTAAAAGTAATAATAGAGCTAACGAACAACGTTCAAACGCTAACGAAAGAACAAATGTTAGATCTTCTAGTAACTCTAAAAGAGAATGTAACTAAAAAAGGAGAACCAATAAGGTTCTCTTTTTAATTCAATTAATTATTTTTAAGACTTTCAATAAATTCTTCACTCTTTTGACAAGTAAGTTCTTCTCTAACACTATTTGCAATATAATAACACTTACATACACCATCACGACAGTTTTCACATTCTGTTGCTTTTTTACACTTTTCTAATCTTTCTTCTTCTGCTGATTGCGGATTACGACTTGTCTTAATATAACTACTTTCTATTTTTTTCACACGTGAACTTGTTTGATTTATTAAATTATTATAATTGCCATCTCTAATTATTGTATAGCCTTCTTTAGATTTATATCCATATAAAACTACTAACTTATCATTTAAATTTTTAAATTCGTCTAATAAAACCATACAAGAATTTTTATTAGTACGATAAGTAGATTCACTACAAGCATATTTCTGATCAACATAAGTAAACCAACTTCCGACAATATCAAATGAATATTTTTGAATTCCTTCACGTATCTCTTGATCATCTTTATACTTATCTAACAGATTTAATATATCACCTAAACTATTTCGATCATTATTAACAAAGTAATTTGTTAAAGCTTCTTTTACTTCTGGCTTATAATCATATGTTTTATAATCGATATATCTTTTTGTACCAAAGATTCCTCCAAAAACAATGGCAAATATTATTATTTTAATAATTATTTTTTTCATAAATCCTCCCTATTCATTTTATTACGTGGATGATATGCATAATCTTCTTTTAACCTTTCATTAACTAAATGCGCATATATTTGTGTTGTCGAAATATCTTCATGTCCTAATAACTCTTGGATAACTCTTAAATCTGCTCCATGTTTAAGTAAATGCGTTGCAAACGAATGACGTAAAACATGGGGCGATACGTTTTTCTCTATCCCTGCCCTCTTACATTCTTTTTTAATTATTTTAAAGAATCCTTGACGCGTAATATTTGTTAAATTATTCGAAATAAATAAATAATCTGATACTTTATCTTTTAATATTACATTACGATAATTTAAAACATAATCTGAGACTGGAACAATTCGTTCTTTTTTGCCTTTACCAAAGACTCTAACAAAGTCATTATTAGGATCAATATCAGTAATTTTTAAATTTATTAATTCACTAATACGTAAACCAGTCGCATATAGTAATTCTAACATTGCCTTATTACGATAATCATAAGGCGTAACTAAAGTAATATCAAGTAACTTATCTACTTCTTCTTCCGTTAAATAAGTTGGTAATTTCTTTGGTACTTTAGGTGATGCAATATTACGACACGGATTATCGTTAATTATTTTATCGTTAATTAAAAATTCATAAAACGAATTAATAACGGTTAAATAATGTGATACAGTTCTTGAACTACGATCATTTAATGAACTAATATATTGTTGGATATCATCATACTTTAAATTTAGTAAATTACCTTTAAAATACATATCAAAGTCTTTTAAATCATTAAAATAACTTTTAATTGTATTACCTGATAATTTTCTTTCAAATTCCAAATACTCCAAATACTTATTTAAATAAGTACTAGGAATATACTCATCCTTCATATGAGACCACCCTACTATAAAATTATATAAAATTTCTTGTTAATTGTAAATCACTTTTGTTATAATTAAATAGGTGGTTACATGGAAATACTTGCTGATATTTTAAGACCTAAAACTCTTGACGATATAATTGGTCAAGAACACTTAGTGGGTAAAGATAAAATAATTCGTAATTTAGTTAATAATAATCATTTAGTAAGTATGATTCTTTATGGTAAACCAGGTATTGGTAAAACATCTATTGCTTATGCCATTGCTAATACCATTAATAAACCCTATCGTATGTTAAATGCGACAATTAATAATAAACAAGATTTTGATATTGTGATTGAAGAAGCTAAAATGAACGGCGAAATGATTATTATCATGGATGAAATCCATCGTTTAAATAAAGATAAACAAGATTTGTTATTGCCTTACATTGAAAATGGTTTAATAACTTTAATTGGGATGACTACGTCAAATCCTTATCATAAGATAAATCCCGCTATTCGTAGTCGTTGTCAAATTTTTGAATTAAAAGAATTAACACCTAGTAATCTTAAAGAAGGCCTAAATCGTGCTTGCAAATATTTACCAGGTATCAAAATCGATGACGAAGCAATTAATGCTATCATTAAATTAAGTAGTGGTGATATGCGTAGTGCGATTAACTTACTTGAAGTTGCCTATTACGGGAGTAATAACAAACATGTAACTATTGACACAGTAACTAATATTAATGCTAAAGCTGTTTTCTTTGCTGATAGTGATGAAGATGGTCATTATGACGTTTTATCTGGTTTACAAAAATCAATTCGTGGTTCTGACGTTGATGCTTCCCTTCACTACTTAGCTAGATTAATTGCTGAAGGCGATTTAGATAGTATTTATCGTCGTTTAAGTGTTATCGCTTATGAAGATATTGGCTTAGCTAATCCTGGTATTGGCCCCAAACTAATGGCCGCTATTAATGCCGCAGAATTAGTAGGACTTCCCGAAGCCCGTATTCCTTTAGGAACAATCGTTACGGAAATGGCTTTAAGTCCTAAAAGTAATAGTGCCCACCTTGCTTTAGATAATGCTTTAGCTGATATTGAAAACGGAACAACTGGTAATCTCCCAGTTCATTTAAAAACTAATAGTCCCCTATATAAATATCCGCATGATTATCCTAATTCATGGGTTAAACAACAATATCTACCAGATAATCTTAAAAATAAAAAATACTATCAACCTAAAAATAATAAATACGAAATGAATATAAATAAAATACATGAAGAAATGAAAGGTGGTCAAAAATGAAAATTGCCCTTATAGGTACTGGCGTTTATGGTATGGCCATTGCCAAAGCTCTAAGTAAAAATAATAAAAATATCATAATGTGGACTGAAGATCCTAAAAAATATGAAGAATATAAAGAATTAGGTTATATCAAAAGTTTAATACCTGATGTTGAAATGCCTAAATTTATTAAATTAACAACTGATTATGAAAAAGCTTGTACAAACGCTGATATAATCTTTATTACCTCTACTGCTGCTTATGTCGGTGACATCTGTCGTAGTATTAAACCATACATAAATCGTAAAACTATCATCTGTATTGCCTCTAAAGGTATTGAAGATAAATCATGTGCCTTCTTAAGCGATATTGCTTTTGAAATTTTAAAAATTAAACATATATCTATTATCTCTGGTCCATCATTTGCTGTCGATATGGCTACTAATAATCCTATTGGTTTATCCATTGCTTCTCATAGTAAAAAAGCCATTCGTTGTATTAAAGAAGTCTTAGAAAACGATACTTTAAAACTTCGTGATACAACCGACTTAATTGGTGTTCAAATATGTGGTAGTATTAAAAATGTTATTGCTGTTGCTGCTGGTATGTTAGATGGTATGAATTATCCCGAATCAACTCAAAGTTTCTTAATTACTGAAGCTTTAAATGATATTAAAAATTTGATTGCTGCTCTAGGTGGTAATCCCAAAACTATTACTTCCTTTGCTGGTGTTGGTGATTTACTTCTTACCTGTACTTCAACTAAAAGCCGTAACTTTACCTTTGGCCGTGTAATTGGTGCTGGAGCTACCAAAGAAGAAAAAGAAGAACATTTAAAAAAGAATACCGTTGAAGGCTACTACACTTTAAAAAGTATTTATAAATTAATTAAACATAAAAAAATCAAAATGCCAATCATTGATTTAATCTATAAAATAGTTATGAATGATGAAAATCCCCAATTACTTGTATCATTCTTAGTCAATAAAAAATGAAAACTACTCGTTTTCATCTTTTTTTTCATCATAAATATCTAAATAATTATTAATTGTTTCCTTAATTTCTTGTTCTTCTTTTTCATCTTTAGCATTGGAAAGTAAGAAATCAAAATACGTTGTTTTCTCACAAAAGGTTAATTCCGGATTAGCTAAAGTACTATCCTTCATTACTTCTTCGATATTTTCTAATTCTGGTGTTTGTTCTAACTTCTCATCGTCCATCAATATCACTTCCACTATTTATTATATCACTAAATACATAATTTGCGATATAAAAACCTGCAACATTAGGTACTAAGCTTACTGAACCAGGTCTTCTTTCATGAATTTTACAAGGTAATTCATTCGAACACAATACTGGTATTTTATCTTTTATATTATTATCTCTTAACATTTTACGCATTACTTTAGCTACTGGATCATTATTTGTTTTCCAAATACTTTTTATTTCTAATTTAGTAGCATCTAATCTATTACCAGTTCCCATCGAACTAATTATTTTCTTCTTATTACGTAAAGCTTCTTTAATTAATAATAGCTTAGTAGTCATTGTATCACAGCAATCTATAATATAATCATATGAAGATACATCAATTTGCCCAATATTAGCTTCATTTAAAAACATTTCATAAGAATTAATATAAATACTCGGATTAATACTTAAGCCTCTCATTTTAGCTTCTAAAGCCTTAGAATGACCTATGTTATTAATATTAGCTAAAATCTGTCTATTTAAATTACTAACATCAAACGCATCACCATCAACTACATCCATTCTTCCAATACCTAGTCTTACCAAAGCCTCAAAACAAGCTCCACCTACTCCGCCAACACCAACAATAAGTATTTTACTATTAACTAACTTATCTATTTGTTCATCACTAAGTATTAACTTCATACGTTCAAACATATCTTCACCAAGATTCCAAATAAAAACTCAAGGGATGCTCACTAGTGAATAAAAAACCTGCACCACACAGGTGGGTGTCACATGTTTTGCTTTAGGATCCCTACACTTAAAAAGCAAGGTCTTCAACACCACAAATCAATTAGACTCCCTTATAATCACTTACTCGGTTTTTAATAAAAAGTAAGCATTTATCCTTGAGTAATTTAATTATATCATACCTTATACTAAAACAAAATACTCTTTACCTCTTCTTGACAAAGAAAAAGAATCTAACTAATTAGATTCTTAACTAACTGGTGGTATAAAATTCGGATTAACAACCCCATTAACCGGAGCAGCATTAAAACCAGTTGAGGTAGCATCAGTTGGCTGATTTACTTGAATTGGACTAGGACTCATTAAATCTGGTTTAGCCGTACTTTGCGTAGCCGTTGGTGCTAAGGTTGTCGTCGGACCATTAGTAGGTGCTACTGTCGTAGTTGGAGCACTAGGTACATTATTAGCTGCCGAATTTGCAATATTACCTTGAATACGCCAACAGTTATTTACATCACATGAGTTAGAGTTAGGCGCTGGATTAGGCATTTCCATCTTAATAACCATTGGTAACTTAAACGCTTGACCAAATCCAACACAGTTACCAGGTTGTAAAATCTTTTGTTTTTCAATAACATCAGCCGAAATATTAGGCAACATTGTTCTAATATACTCAATATCTCGAGGGTGTGTCATCTTAAAGATTAAGAAATTACTACATTGGGCAATAACTGTTTCAGATATTTCAACAGGTCTTTGCGAAATAATATTTAAAAGTACGCCATACTTACGACCTTCTTTAGCAATACGGTCAAATATGTTATAACCAATTAAGAATACATCGGCATCTTTTTGAACATACCTATGCGCTTCCTCCAAAAACAAATGGAAAGGAATTGTCGCTCTTTGTTTTCTTGTTTTACAGAAATCAAAGAAAATTCTTGCTATTATCTTAACGATAATCTTCGCTTGCGTATCATCGATATCCTCTAAGTTAATATTAATAACTTGAGCTTTTTTATTACCAACAGCTACTAATGAAGCAATATAACTTTCTGTTGAAATATAATTATCACTCTTATATATATTAGCAATTTTACTATTTAAAATTGAATTTAATCTAACCTTAAGTAACATTGAATCATCATATAACTGCTCATTATTTTGGAAACCTTCACTAATTAATGTAAACTCTAAAGCTTGAGAAAAATCTCTCATTGAATAGAAAGCATTAACTGGTTCTTCAGTCATTTCCATTGCTTCATCTATATGATCCAAAATATAATCAGTAATTAAAACAGATTCACCGAAGTTACCATTACTATCAATTTCAAAACATTCAGACAAAGTTCTTGTATAACCTAAACCTTGAATAACACTATCAAAATCAAAATCTTTAGTATGACAAACTTCAAGTACTTTAAAAATATCATTCTTTTTATTAGCCGTAATCTGATTACTATATAAAATCGCGATTAAAGCTTTAGCAATTAAATGGTTTTTATATTTTTCAGCTACTTCATCATCTTTACTAAATATTCTTGTTAGCTTTAAAGCTCTTTCCAAAATAGGTATTTGACTATGTTTATCAGCTTGTAACATAATAGTTAAATCATCTAAATTAAGTAAATGAAAAGGTATTTTAAGTTCATAATCAGTATCTTCTTGAATATTAGTTGTAATAAATTTATAACTATAATTAGGATTTAATTTATTTAAACCACTAAAAGCTGTCTTATATTCACCATAAGCATCAAAAATAAAAATATTAGCATTATATGATATTAACTTAGGATTAGAAAAAATATTTTGTACAATTCTTGCTACACCACATGATTTACCTGAACCAGTATTACCAAATACAGCCATATGATTAGCAAATAAGTTATTAATATCAGCACATACTTCATAATCAGTATATATAGAACTTTGACCAACTTTAAACGTTGTATCATCATAAACTCCAACTATTGCTCTTAATTCTTGATCATTAATTGTTCTAATTGTACTAGATAAAACCGGTTTACGAATAACACCTGATACATAACGACCATTTTGGAATTCACCTAAAAATCTTATTTTAATAACTTCATCAGTTACTTCTTCTACTTCCCCAAGTATTAATTGATCAGGAGCTTCAAAAACAACATGAACATTCATTAAATCTCCTAATTCTTCAGCTTTAGCTACAGTTTCAACATGGGCAACGTTACCAGATATAAACTTAATCTTACCAAACATAACCAACACCTCTTTATTATATCAATACCATCTTATCATATTTTTTTAAATAAATAAATACAAAAAAAGATATTCTATCAATATAGAATATCTAAACTTAAATATCTTTTTTCTTCAAGCATAATCAAATAAATGATAAATACTTAGATGTTTTCAGCAACATCAGACAACTTATTACTAAAATCACATAATGAATTTTGAATAGAATTAATATAGACAATTAAAGCTTCAGCAAAGTCATCTTCCGTATAATCACCATTATTTAAATCTACTATTTCCTTATTTAGCAATAACTCATTATTAACATCTAATTCCTTACACATATTATTAGTTAAACCAGCTAACATTTTTAACTGTTCTATAACAATACTTTGTTTTTCTTTTAGAGGCTGACTCTTAAAAAATTCCATATAACTATTAAAATCTTCTTGCATACTTACCTCCTAAACATTAAATCAAGCTTTTGCGCAACCTCATCTTGTTTTTCTTTATCCATAGTTGCCGCTTGTTCCCACATTTGTTTAAATTTTCCCCATTTACCTGACATACGAGCAGCTGTTTGTTCAAGTTTACTCATCCCAAAAAAACGATTTTGGGCATTATATCTTGCTGCCATCGCTTTATTAGTCGTTTTTTGCTCCTTGCCACCAGCTACATAATGATACATTCCATCACTACTTTTAACAGTTTTATCTTCTTTAGTATCTTCTTCTACAGGAGTATTTTCTTCTTGTGGTCCACTAATCTCCAAGCTGATATTTTCATGTAATATTTCTTTAACTATATATTCAACTTTCTTATTTTTTTCTTCATTAGATAAATTACCCAAATTCATTTTAACTAAAATAACCTTAACAAAGTTATTTAATAATTCACGAATAAGCCATTCTTGACCAGCTATTTGACTATCTACATCTCTAGTATAATCTATTGGTGAATATGTAATATGTATAGCTTTAATTGCTGAATACAAACTAGCAACTTCTTCAATACTCATATAAGTAACAGCCCTAAGTAAGTCATTATAATGATAACTACTCATATACATTGAAAAACTTTCTAACATCTTATCTTTAATTTTTGAATTCACCAAAACTTTAAGCTTAGAAGGACTAACTATTTCAAATGAAGTAATATTAAATTGTTTCTTATAATACTCGTAAGCACCCTCAGTCATAAATGAAGTTTTAATCTTATTCTTTTCTTCATCAGGCAATCCATTAAAATAATTTAAATACATTGCATATATCTTTTCATAAGTTTCTAAACCTTTGCTCATACCAGAAATATTACGAAGTCTAGTTTCAAACTTAGCTTGATCATCTGAATTTGAAAGTGGTGTAAATAATTCATCAGGTAAATATAAATAAACTGAACTTGCCACCATTAAAACGTCACCTAAATTAGGTCGATAAACAGTTTTCTTAAATGGAATCTTTGAATCTCGTTCATATTGTTGTAAGCGAAACAAAACATCTCGCATTGATAAACCTTCTTCTAATAAAGATCCAACTCTCAAACTTTTACCTTCGCCTAAAACACGATTTAACATTTTTTCTTCTTCAGTCGTTAAGAAAAACTTGCCATAGCTTCTTGCTCTTGTTGTCGCAATTTTTCTTTCTAAATATTCAATAGCCTTCTTTTCACGAACTTCAAATTCATCATAATTGTGAAAAATAACTTGACCATTAACCAAAACATTTATATTTTTATTACTATCACTCTCATAACTAGTAACACTAGCATAAACATCATCATATTTTGGCGTACTGCTAGCTTTGCTTTGTTCTTTAAAAGTTTCTAATTCCTCTTGATGTTGCCTTTCTTGTTCTCTCTTATTTTGGCTTTCCTTCTGACGTCTCAAACTATCTATATGATTAACAGCATCAACATACTCCCTAGCAAACTTTGCAATTGCCAATTTAACTTGACCACTTATTTCATAACCATAAGTACTAAATTCATTATAATCAAGTTCAATATTAGTTCCTCTAAGTCTATTACGTAAAGTCTGACTTATTTCATGTGAAGTAGTCGCTTTTTCTTTAAACGCATCTTTCTCATTTAAAACATGTAAAAAAGTAGCTAACCTTGCGTTTCTTTCTTTAGCGTTTTCTGCATATTTAACTTTTGTCCATGCTGAATGTATAATATTTTGTTTACGTTTATTCTTTGGTTCTAAGTAATCCATAGCTACATCAATTACACGTACCAAAACATTAATTTTTCTTTTTTCTTTTTCTATTGTTTCATCATAATAACTATCGCTCATTCTTTATCCTCCTAAGTCCCCTATTCTATTAAATTATAACACAACAAAAATTTAAAAGCTATAAATATAAATAAAAAGAACTAGATTATCTCTTATCTAGTTCTTTATGTAATATTTCTTTAGTCATAACAGGATTAGCTTTACCACGGGTATTCTTCATAACTTGACCAACAAAGTAATCAAAGATATTATCTCTACCACCCTTATACTGTGCTATTTGTTCACTACTATTATCAAGTATTTCACAAATAATCTTTGTAAGTTCGCCTTCATCACTAATCTGCGCATTCTCTTTACTAATAAAATTCTTAGGTTCTTTATTTTCTTCTAAGGCTTTAGCAAAAACTTCTTTAGCTTGTTTTGAAGATAACAAACCACTACCGATTGCATCAGTAATTTGTTTTAACATACTAGGTGTTAAATAAAAATCTTTAATACTTTTTTCTTCTTTATTTAACTCCCCAACAATATTAACTGTTACCCAGTTAGCAGCTACTTTAGCATCAATTCCTAACTTAACGCATTCTTCATAATAATCAGAAATATCTTTTTCCTTAACTAAAACGCCTGCATCATAAGCTGATAAACCATAACTATCAATATATTTCTTCTTACGATCCATCGCTAATTCTGGAATCGACTTTCTTATTTCTTCTAACCAATCTTTACTAATTTTAAACTTAGGTATATTAGGTTCAACAAAATACTTATAATCAATCGCATCAACTTTACTACGCATAAATATTGTTGTTCCAGATTCTTCATCCCAACGACGAGTTTGTTGTTCCATCTTATCATACTCGCCCGTTTCTTTAAGTTCTGTTTGACGTTCTATCTCATAATTAATCGCATCTCTAACGCCACCAAATGAGTTAACATTTTTAATTTCAACTTTAGTTCCCCAGTTCTTAGGATCAGCTTCATCTAAGCCATCTTCCATAATTGAAACGTTAACATCACATCTAATTTGACCTTTTTTACTATCAGCTTCAGAAATACCAGAATACTGATAAACACTACGCATATGTTCTAGGAAAGCTACTGCTTCTTTCGCACTATGAATATCCGGTTCTGTAACTAATTCAAGTAATGGTACCCCAGCTCTATTGTAATCAATATTACTAGTATCATAGAAGTGATCTAATGAAGCTGCATCTTCTTCTAAATGTAAATTATTAACTCTAACTGTTTTTAATTCGCCATCACATTCAAATTCTACCTTGCCATAAATTCCTACAGGAATAGGTTTAGTTTCTTGTGTAAGTTGGAATCCTTTAGGTAAATCAGGATAATAATAATTCTTTCTTTCAAAATACATGTATTCTGGTTGACTACAACCTAAAATCATACTCGCCATTAAAGCTTTTCTAACTGCTTCCTTATTAACTACTGGTAAAGTACCAGGAAAAGCCATATCAAGAGGTCTTACATTTGTATTAGGTTTTTCACTATAAGAGTTACGTGCGGCACTAAATACTTTCGTATTAGTTTCACTAACTTCACAGTGCATCTCTAAACCAATTTTAGCTATATACTTAGTCATGAGAAACCTCCTTAGCTATTTGATCATGATAATCCATTGCTTGTTCTAAAGCATAGGCAATATTTAAAACATTCGCATCATCATAACAATTACCTGTTATATTAATACCTACTGGTAAATTATCTATAAATCCATCAGGTATTGTAATTGAAGGGAACCCGCCAAAATTACCTATTTGTAAATGTTCTTCTAAGATTGCTGTATTCTTATCTAAGATATCTTGTGATCCTTCTAACTTCTTAGCAGGTCCAGATCCAACTGGTAAAATAACTGCATCATAATCTTTAAATATTTCTTTCCATCTATCAACTAATAATCTTCTAACTCTTTGCGCATTTTTAAAATATCTTTCTTGATTCTCTTTTTGTAAAACATAAGAACCAATTACAAAACGACGTTTAATAAGTGGTGAGAAACCTTTAGTACGATGATCTTTCATCATATCGATATAATTACTTCCTTCACCACGAGGACCAAAGATAATACCTGTTAAATTAGACATATTACTTGTTGCTTCGGCACAAGATATAACAACATATACTGATGGTTGCGCATTAAGTAACGTTTCATCAACTGATACTTCTTCTACTGTAACACCTAATCCTTTTAAGATATCCAAAGTCTTATAGAAATTATCTAAATGTTCAATTAACTCTTTAGAAGCATTTTTATATCTCTTCTTATCAACGATTTCCTTAATATAACAAACCTTTTTACCTTTTACTTTACCCGTTAATGAAGCAAGTAAATTAATCTTACTTGAATCCCAAGATGTCATATCATTAGGATCTATTCCTTTCATTGTATCAACTACTATTGCTGCATCTTTAACATTTCTTGTTAAAACTCCACAATGATCTAAAGAAGAAGCAAAAGCAAATAAGCCATATCTTGAAATCATTCCATAAGTTGGTTTATAACCGACAATTCCACAATAAGCTGCCGGTTTACGAATAGAGTCACCTGTATCGCTACCTAAAGCATAAGGATATACACCAGCTGCAACAGCACAAGCAGAGCCAGCTGATGATCCAGCACACATTCTTGTTGGATCCCAAGGATTTAATACTGTTCCAGTATGACAAGTAGTACCAGTACCACCCATACCAAACTCATCCATTGCTGTTTTATTAACTTTAACTGCTCCCGCTGCATTTAAATGTTCAATAGCAGTTGCATTAAAAAATGGTACATAATCTTTTAAAGTATTAGATGAACCAGTCGATAATATATCCTTAGTTGAATAATTATCTTTAACTCCGTAAGGAATACCAGAAAGTAAATTATCAGTTACTTCACATCCCTTAGCATCATCTAATATCGTCACAAACGCATTATATTTATCTTCTACTTCATGTGATAATTTTAATGATTCTTTTACAAGTTCATCACTAGTTACCTTACCACTTTTAAGTAATTCATGTAATTCTGTTATTGATTTATCCATATATTTCATCATATCACCTACCCAACTACCTTTGGTACTTGTACTTCGTCACCATCAGTTTCATCAGCATTACGAAGTAAATCTTCTATTGGTACAGATTCTACAACAACATCATCACGTAATTCATATTCAAAATCATCTAAACAATGAGTCATTGGTTCAACATTTGCTATATTAGGTATTTGATTAACTAAATCCAAATTAGCATCAATAACATCAAATTCATCTAATACCATTTTATTTTCTTCAGGTGTTAACCCAATCAATAACTTATCAGCATAATCATCAACCATTTCTTTTGTAAATTTACTCATTATTCTTCACCTCTACTTTTAATCCTAATTCTTTTAATTGACTTCTTGTAAGTTCAGAAGGACTTCCCATCATATTATCAGCACCTGAAGCACTAGTTGGGAAGACTTGTACTTCTCTTAAATTTGGTTCATCTTTAATAAGCATTAAGATACGATCTATCCCAGGCGCCATACCTCCATGAGGTGGACATCCATATTTAAAGGCTGTAAAGATAGAACTAAATCTTTTTTCTACTTCATCTCTTGTATAACCAACTACTTCAAAACCTTTAGCTAAAGAGTCTAAATCATGGTTACGAATTGCTCCACTTGCCATTTCATTACCATTACATACAAAATCATATTGGTAAGCTAAAATATCTAAGACATCCTCTTTTTCATAATCAGCAATACCATTATGAGGTAAACTAAATGGATTATGACAGAACTCATACTTCTTCGCATCTTCATCATATTCAAACATTGGAAAATCTTTAATAATACATAGTTCTAATCTATCTTTATCGATTAAATCTAACTTACGTCCTAATTCATCTCTAATTAAACCAGCAAATTTTTGCGCTACTTTAAGTTTCTTATTAGCAATAAAGAACATTACACTATTTTCTTTCATCTCATAATCTTTAATTAAAGCTTCACGTTCTTCACTAGTTAAAAACTTATCTATTGGTCCTTTAAAGCTACCATCACTCATTAATGTTAAATATCCAATACCTGGCATTCCTATACTACTAGCATAATCTACTACTTCATTAAACCAACTATTAGGTTTATCACCAATATCATCTACTACAATAACCTTAATAAAACTCTTCTTAAAAGGTCCAAATGAAGTATCTTTTAATGTTTCACTAGCATCCTTAATAATTAATGGATTACGTAAATCAGGTTTATCAGTTCCATACATTTCCATTGCATCACGATAAGCTATTCTTCTAAATGGTTTAGGACTAACTTTCTTCTTACTAAACTTCGTAAAGACATCATAGAAAATATCTTCTCCAACTTCTAAAACCTCATCCTCTGTTACATAACTCATTTCTAAATCCAATTGATAAAATTCTAAAGTACGATCAGCTCTCGCATCTTCATCTCTAAAACATGGAGCTATTTGAAAATACTTTTCAATTCCACCCACCATTAATAATTCTTTATATATTTGTGGTGCTTGAGGCAAAGCATAAAACTTACCCTTAAAATTTCTTGATGGAACAACAAAATCTCTTGCTCCTTCAGGACTAGAAGCTGTAAGAATTGGTGTTTGCACTTCCATAAAACCTAAATCATACATTTTATTTCTTAAAAAATGTAATACATCACTTCTTAACTTAAAATTATCTTTAACTTTATTATTTCTTAAATCTAAATAACGATATTTAAGTCTTATATCTTCTCCCGCTTCTTTACTACTCATAATATTAAAAGGTAATTCATGTAATGAAGGACTAAGTACTTCTAAAGTATCAACTAATAATTCAACTTCCCCAGTCTTTAAACGAGGATTATATGTATCTTCACTTCTTTTTCTAATCGTTCCTGATAGCTTAACAACTGATTCTTTAGCTAAACCTACAAATAAGCTATCATCATTACTAACTGTCTGTAAAGTCTCTGTATTGTCCCTTAAATCAAGAAATAATACTCCACCATGATCTCTAATATTTTCAATCCAACCACTAACAGTTACTTTCTTACCTACTAACTTTGTATCTATATCTATACAATGATGCGTTCTATAAATGTTCTTTTGCATCAAACCACCCTTTCTAATAATCACAATTTCCCGGTGTTCTAGGGAATGGTATAACATCTCTAATATTTTCTACACCTGTTAAATAAATAATAAGTCTTTCAAAACCCATTCCAAATCCAGAATGATAACATCCTCCATATCTTCTTAAATTAATAAACCAATCAACTAAATCCGTATTTACATCCATATCCTTACAACGTTTAACAAGCTTCTCATAATCATCTTCCCTTTGTGATCCACCCATTAACTCACCAGCACCAGGTACTTCTAAATCTACTGCTGCTACTGTTTTATTATCTGGATTAGTTTTCATATACCAAGCCTTAATATCTTTAGGCCAATCAGTAATAAATACTGGTCCATTAAAATATTCCGTAATATATTTTTCATGTTCTTTTGCTATATCATCTTCATAAGAAGGTTTAAACTCCCACTTAATATCTGCTTTGTTTAAAATATCAACAACATCATGATGGGTAATTCTTGTAAACTTCGAATTAACTAACTTCGTTAATTTATCTTTTAATCCTTCTTCCACAAACTTATCACAGAAATCTATTTCATCAGGACATTTTTCTAAAACATAATTAACAACATACTTAAGCATTTCTTCTTCAATATCCATTAAACCATTTAAATCACAAAAAGCAATTTCAGGTTCAATCATCCAGAACTCATTAGCATGAGTCTTAGTATTAGAATTTTCCGTTCTAAAAGTTGGTCCAAAAGTATAAATTTTCTTAAATGCCATGGCAAATGCTTCCCCATGTAATTGACCAGTACCAGTAACAAAGGCTTGCTTACCAAATAAATCTTTACTCATATCAACATGGCCATCAACCATTGGTAACTTATCCATATTAAGCGTTGTAATCTTAAACATCTGATCACTACCTTCGCAATCAGTAGTCGTAATTAAAGGTGTATGAACATACACATAATTATGACTTTGAAAATATTCATGAATCGCCTCAGCAGCTACACTACGTACCTTAAAGACAGCTTGAAATAAATTAGTACGAGGACGTAAATAAGCTACCTCTCTTAAAAACTCTCTTGTATGTCTTTTAGGTTGAATAGGATAATCAGCAGGACAATCCCCTAATAGTTCAATATTACTCGCTTTAAGTTCATAATCTTGATTACCTTGAGATTCTACAATAATACCCTTAACTCTTATTGCACAACCAACTAACATCTTTTGTACATCCTCAAAATTATCTATTTTATTATCATAAACAACTTGTAAATGTTTAAAATCAGTACCATCAGCAAAATCTATAAAACCAAATTCCTTTTGCTTACGATGATTTCTAATCCACCCTTCAACTACTACTTCATCATTAATTTTAACATTCTTAAATAAATCTCTTAAATCCATTTCTATCACCTACAATTTAAATCTAAATAATCATCTATTTCCGCTTCCTTAACCATTGTAACTTCCTTAGTATGATTATCCTTAACTTGAATCTCACCGCCAACTAAATCCTCATCATTCAAAATAACTAAATACTTTGCCTTCAAACGATCAGCTTGCTTAAATTGACCTTTTAAATTCCTTCCCATATACTCTGTTTCAACCTTTAAACCATTTAATCTTAAGTCTTGTGTTAAAGCTAAAGCATATTCCTTCTCCGTATCATTAACATACAAAATAAAGGCATCTAACTCATCATTAACCGGTAAAACAATATCTTCCTTATCTAATGCCATAACTAGTCTTCCTATACCACAAGCAAAGCCAATACCAGGTGTATCAGGTCCACCTAAATTACCAACTAAAGAATCATATCTTCCCCCAGCCGCTAAAACATTATTAGCGCCAAAATCCTTAACTGTTGCTTCTATCTCAAAGACAGTATGACTATAATAATCCAAACCTCTAACTATTCTTGAATCAACTTCATAATCAATATCCAAAACATCTAAATAATTCTGTACATCAGCAAATCTATTCTTCGATTCCTCATTTAAATAATCTAAAATTGAAGGAGCATTCTTAAATAACTCACTATCCTTATCAACCTTACAATCTAATATTCTTAAAGGATTCTTAGTTAACCTTTCTTTACAATCTTCACATAACTCATCAATATGTGGCTCAAAATACTTAACTAAAGCTTCACGATAATTATTACGTGATTCAGCATCCCCTAAACTATTTAATTTAACCTTAATCCCTTTAAGTCCTAATAACTTAAATATATTAACGGCAACACTAATAACTTCAGCATCCATTGCTGGATCAGCACATCCTAATACCTCAACCCCAAACTGCGTTAACTCTCTATCTCTTCCAGATTGTGGTCTTTCATAACGATACATCGTTCCATTATAATAAAGCTTAATAGGTTGGATAGCATCTCCATACATCTTATTCTCAATAAAACTTCTAACAACACCTGCTGTTCCTTCAGGACGTAACGTCATATTACGTTCTCCACGATCAACAAAATCATAAGTTTCCTTAGTAACTATATCTGTCGTATCACCAACACCTCGATGAAACAATTCAGAACTTTCAAAGATTGGTGTTCTAATTAATCCATAGTTATATCGTTCCATGACTTCATCAACTACACGTGAAACATATTGCCACTTCCTAATTTCATCACCATATAAATCATATGTACCTTTTGGCTTAGTAATCATAAAAATTCCTCCTATTAAAAAAAGTACCTAATCTGTAAGGACGAGCCAAGCCCGCGGTGCCACCTTACTTTACATAGGTACTCTCAATACTTACTATATCGCATTAATGCGTTCTTACTATAAGAAAGCTGTTCTTCATATATCATCCAATTAGACATTTCCACCAACTAGTCTTCTCTTAAATCTTCATAATATACTACTCGTCTTTCCATAAGAAAATCTAAAAGTATTTTACAATTTTTTAAGATAATAGTCAATATCAATAAAAAACAAAATAAAAAATTGACAACACCACTCTTATATATAATAAAGAAACAAGCCATGTAAAAACCTAGTTTATTCAACCAGGTTCATCGACTTATTCCAAAAGCATCTTCACTTAAATCAACTCATATTAGGAGATTATTAAGTTGATCTATCAGATTGGATTTAAAAATAAGCCCAGACACATAAGCTAAAAAGTAATGTATCAATTAATTTTTGTTTAAGGCCAACAATTAAACCTCAATAATTGATAAGTTTTTATCTTTATAACAATATCTAAATACTATCTAAAAATGAATACTCATCTACATACTAAGTATAGCACTATTAAATAGTAAAATGCAAGACTTTTTTTAACAATTATTAACAAAACTATTATTAATTTTAATAGCACAATATTATACCATAAAACAAGTTAAAAAGAAATATAATTTTAATACCATACATCAATTTAACATTTTGCCGCGCGCCACACCAATATATATTATTTTCCCCATTTATGGGGAGCGCAGCCGGCAGATTTTTTGTTTGACCATTCGGTCAAACAAAATAGCAAGAAATCTACCGGCAACTGACTTGATAGATAAATAAACAGATAAAAAACAATTAAAAAATAAATAAAAAAACGAAGCATTATAACTTCGTTTTCTTAAATCAATAATTAGTTATTTCTTAATTTTCTAACAGAAACAACACTTGCACCGATTGCACTTAA
>CANQQV010000011.1 GCA_947626095.1 uncultured Bacilli bacterium | reverse complement strand
TAAAAAAATTATTCAAAAAAAATTACGCATAAAAAAACCTCCAGAAAAAATCTGGAGGTTTGTCTACACTCTGAAAAAAGCACTATTTCTTAGTGCTTTTTTTATATCTAAACAAGGCTGAAGGACGATGTCCTGCTCCTGTTTGAACTTGATCTGTTTTTTCTACTTTATTAGCTATAATTCTTCTAAAAGCAGGATCTAATAACTTTTTATTAAGTATAACTTCATACACTTGTTGTAAATCCCCTAAAGCAAATAATTCTGGCATCATATTAAATACCACATCAGTATAACTTATTTTATTTTTTAGTCTTTCAATACCAGACCATATAACTAAAGGATGATCAAAAGCTAAATCAGTATTCTCTTCTATTTCAAATTTATATCTATCGGTCGTTAATTCTTTTAAAGTTTTCTTTATTTTAAATTTAATAGTATCAGTCCCATTATCTAACGTTACCAATACATTATCTTCTTCTTCGAAGTAATTAATATTAAACCATGAGGCATTAGGACTTAATTTATCTTTTAATCTATTCTTATCTACTAAAGCCATATAAGAAACAGATACTATTCTCATACGAGGATCTCTCTTAACTCCCCCATATGAATATAATTGTTCTAAGTATATATCATGTAAGTTAGTTTCTTGTGCCAATATTCTCTTTGGACAATCTTCTAACTCTTCATCTACTCTTAAGAATCCACCAGGTAGACACCATTTATCTTTAAAAGGATAATCATC
Source organism: uncultured Bacilli bacterium (assembly GCA_947626095.1). Classification (GTDB taxonomy): domain Bacteria; phylum Bacillota_I; class Bacilli_A; order RF39; family UBA660; genus Coprovivens. The sequence continues at coordinate 50,850 of CANQQV010000011.1, read as the reverse complement.
TCTCTTAACTAATAAAACACTCATATACTTTTTATTAGACTTACGATAATTAGTTGCTACTTCATCACTAATGCTTAATATAAGTATATCTGTAGTTAAAGAAATTCTGTCATAAGCATTAGGATTATAAGCTTTTAAAAATTCTTCCTCACTTTTATACATCATATTAATAACACCTCATATAGATTATATCATAAAATATAAAAAAATATGTTATACTTATCTAAATTTAATTAAAAAAAGGTGTTATATGAAAATAGGTATAGATATAGATGATACTTTAGTTAATACTAAGGAAGTTCAAATAAAAGTATGGCAAAGATATATTAAAGAATATCCTAAGGAAGGATATTCTAAAGATTTACCAGCCGATATCAATGGTTGGGATGATCCTTATATTCAAGATTTTTGGGATATATATCGTGAAGAACTAACTTTCTCACCTAAGTTTAAAGCTAATGCTTCTAAAATTATTAAGAAGTTAAATAATGATGGTCACGAATTATGTATTATTACTTCTCGTCCTGATAATAAGTATAAAGACTTAAAAGGTCAAACAAGAGAATGGTTTAAACAAAATGATATAGCTATAAATACTCTATATACTAATATTAGAGATAAAGCTAGTATCTTAGTAGAAAAAGATATTGATTTAATCGTTGATGATGATATAAAACATATTACTAAAGCTTTAGAACTAGGTAAAAAAGCTATTTTATTTAATCATAATAAAGATTTTAATGGTCTACAAACTACTAATTGGTTAGATTTATATGACAAAATAAAAAGTACTTTATGAAAATTCATAAAGTACCTTTTTAATGTTTTAAACCGTTATTTCGTTTTTCATTTATTTCTTCCATTACGTTTTCTATACTACCCTGTGTTAATCCATTTTCTAATAAAATTCTTGCACATTCTTCTAAAGAACAATCTTGAGTTACTAAAGTATTAATAGCTTTACCTAGTTTCCATGTTTTAGCAGAAAGCTCACGACTTTGTTGTAACTCTTGTTCATATTGTTTTTGTGTTCTTTGTAATTGAGCTTTTAAGCCATAGTTCTCTCCTCTAAGTAAAGACATTTCAACACTATCACCAGGCTTATAAATAATATCTCCATGTATAGAAGCTATATAACATTCAGGAAATAATTTAATAAGTAATTCTAATATTTCTTTTTTTAAAAACAAATTATCTCCTAGTACTATTCCGCTAAAAGCGTTTCTTGGAACACCATACAATACGGAAGATACTACACTCTTATCTTCTACTGGTAACCCTATTTCATTAACAAAAGATCTAGTAATTTCACTTTCTTTAGTTCCTTCTCTATAACAATCATAAGCTAGTAATTCGTTAAATTCATCTCTAGGTTCAATAATAAAAGCTAATGTATTACCACCTCTAATACCATTGCCAAATGGTGTTCTTCCATCACGATAAGTAAAACTACTATTAAATTCATCTAATTTTTCCTCTTTAGGAACGCGATGAAAATCAGCACAATAAAAAGTCTCACCATCTTCAGAAATACCTATAGCTTGTCCCGTTAATATTCCCGATTTAGCTATATTATCTATTTTTTTTACAGTAAAACCAGATATCCCGTGAATAATAGTACCTTCTGGTAATATAATTTTACCATCTTCACTTAATTTAACTTCTTTTTTACTAATATCTAATTCGCTTAATTTATTAAATCTATTTATTTGCTCTATTAAAATATTTATTTGCTCATTTGTTAATGGTTTTTCTATTAAAAAACCATCTGGTATTTCAGTTACTAGTTCCATATTATCACCTAATAATATTATAACATATTATTTATGCCGATTTACCCTTTACTTTGATAGCTCCCTTATCACACTTGTTGCCCCATGCATCAATTAGTTCACCATCTTTATAAATACATATTCTTTCACAGTTATTAGTGCAACCCTTACACTCAATACCTTTAGTTTCAAATACTATATCTTCAATATCAAAACTAAATTCTACTTCTTTTTCTTTTTTAGATAAGATAGCTACTCCTAAAGCTCCCATTAAATGTGAATTAGGATCTACTGTAATTTCTTCCCCAGTTGCATCTTCAAATGCTTTAATAACTCCAACATTCTTAGATACTCCTCCTTGGAATACAATTGGAGGATTTATCTTTTTACCTTTACCTACGTTATTTAAGTAATTAGTAACTACCGCCTTACATAAACCAGCTACTATATCTTCTTTCTTATGCCCAATCTGTGCTTTATGTACTAAATCACTCTCCGCAAATACTGTACATCTAGCAGCTATATTAGTTGGATTCTTACTCTTCAAAGCTAAAGGTCCAAACTCTTCTACTTCTAAACCTAATCTCTTAGATTGACTAGATAAAAACGAACCAGTACCAGCGGCACATAATGTATTCATCGCATAATCAACAACTATTCCATTATCAATAATAATTATTTTAGAGTCTTGTCCCCCTATTTCAAATATTGTTCTAACATCCGGATATAAAGATAATGTACCTATTGCATGAGCCGTTATTTCATTCTTAACTACATTAGCTCCTAATATAACACCAATTAACTTACGAGCAGAACCAGTTGTTCCAACTCCAACTACTTTATATTTCTTAGGATTAAATTGGACTTTTAAAATACTAATAAGTCTCTTAACTGCCCCAATAGGGTCTCCTTCCGTCCATATATACTCACTAGCTAATATTTTATTATCTTCATCTATAATAACCCCTTTAGTTGAAATTGACCCAATATCAACGCCTAAATAAGCTTTTTTCATTACTTCTTCTGCTCCTTTCGCATCATAATCATATCATAAAAAGCTTCTACCCTTGTATTAATACCTACATCACTAGTCTGACTATCAAAACTAAAATAAATAACTGGTATTTTATAATCTTCTGATATTCTTTGTAATACTGGCATTGTATCTATTTCTGGTGTACAACCAAAACTCTTAACATGGATAATCCCATCTACTCCATCTTTCGCATAATCTAAAGCTTTTTTAATTGTATACATTGCTGTCGCACCCATATCATACTTAGCATAATTCTTAATACTTTGTTTAACTTCTTTAGTTTGCGGATTTAATATACTATTAGATAAGTTCATCCAACGGTATATAACTATTCCCTTTTTAGCTAATTCTTTTTCCATATAGTGATTACTATATCCATCCATAATTGTATAGTATTCTCCAACAAAACCAACTTTTAAAGGATTCTTAGGTTTATTTACTTCTATCTTTTTAAATTTCTTTTTATATAGTTTATACAATACATTAAGTTCTTTCTTATCTTCTACTTCGCTTAAATCTTCTAAGAATTCTTGATGTAATTTATCAAAAGACCCCTCTACTACTTCAAAACCAACATTCTGTCTAATATAATCTTCTACTTTATCAATTATCTCAACCATTTTAACAGCTACTAAACAAGCTTCTGTTACTTTTTTTAAACTTAGATCAGGATTTATCTTTTTAAATTCATCATAAAAACTTAACGGATTTTTAAAACTAGCATTAGCCATATTAACAAAGTTAATATCTTTATAACCTAAATCTCTTAGTATCTGTTCATGTAGTTCCCCGTAATAACCTAATCGACATAAACCACCAACTTGTATTAAAGTATCCGCCCCTTCTTCTATTGCTTCTATATATCCACCTAAAATATATTTAAAAGGTGTACATACAAAGTCAGGTGAATTCTTAGTACCTATTTCTAATGTTCTTCTTGTAATAGGTTTAGCATATAAATAATCACAATCAAGTCCATTTCTTATTATATGTTCAACCGCTACATTATAAGATTCCCATCTTGGGAAGTATACTTTAGCTTTTTTACTTCTCTTCATCTTCTTTTTCCTTTCTAAGTCTAATAATATCAACAAAACTTTCTAGTCTTGTTTCAATCCCAGCTGTTCCCTCTTGTCCATCTAAAATTAAGTTAATAATTGGTTTATCTTTTAATCTTCTAACTATCATTTCATTAACTAAGGAATCTGGTCCACAAGGAAAAGAAGATACTAAGATGATTCCATCTACTTTATCTTTATAAATACTAATAGCTCCTACTAATTCTTTATTAAAAGTCCAAGGTAAAGTCGCACTAATTACTTTCGCTCTTTCCTTAGCTGTCTTTTCATCTACAATACTAGCTAAAGCTATGTCACAATCTAATTCTTTTAAAGTATTTAAAATAGGTTTACCTACATATTCATCATATATATTATAAGGATGTGATACAATTAATATCTTTAATTTATCACTTTCATCAAGTAATTTCTCTTGATTACGTATATCTAAGATCTTATGTGTCTTTTCTGCTTGTTTAGCTATGTAATAAGCTTTTAGTACTTGAGCTTTATTCTTACCTAAGAATTTACCCATCTTCATAAAAGCTTTTAATTCTGTATCTTTATTATGAACATCTATACTATAATATAGTATCTTTAAATCTTTCTCACGATAAGTATTTTTAATTACATCATATATAGCTTGAAATTTAGAACATACTATTTCTTTCGTATTACCAAAAGTTGCTACACGAGGTATAAAGATATAATCACATTTATCAATTAGATAATCTACATGCCCTGTATATATTTTACTGGATAAACAAGATTCATCTATTGAATGCATCGCCCCTCTTCTTAAGATATCTTTATTAGTCTCTAGACTTACAATATACTCTATACCTAGCTCATCAAAAAATGTTTCCCATAATACATGGTATCTATAATACAAGAAAGCTCTTGGTATTCCAATCTTCATAACTACTACACCTCTTACCACTTTAATATCATAACATATATTTAACTTTTATTATTTATTATTTATTTTCTTTTTCTAACTCACGATAATCTACTTTACCTATCATTGTTTTAGGTAAAGATTCTCTAAATACATATTCTTTAGGTAACATATATTTAGCTAAGTTCTTTTCACAATATTCTTTTATTTCGTTTTTTATTTTATTAGTTACTTTAACCCCATTATTTAAAACTATATAAGCTTTAGGTACTTGTACTTTATAAGGATGTGGAATACCTATAACTCCACAATTAAGTACCGCTTCATGTTCCATAATAACTTCTTCAATATGTGAAGGATATACATTATAACCAGACACTATAAGCATTCTTTTAAGTCTTGAAGTAAAGAATAATACTCCATCTTCTCTCATATAACCTAAATCCCCCGTATGAACCCATATCTTACCTTTACTATCTTTTTCTAGGATATAATTAGTTTCTTTCTCATTATCTAGATACCCAGGCATTACTGTTGGTCCACTAATACATATTTCACCTATTTCGCCATATGGTACTTCTTCCTTAGTTTCAACACTTTCTATTCTAACTTCATTACCTGGTAAAGGAATTCCTACACTACCTAACACATCAGATCCCATTGAACCAAAGGTAACTGGTCCTGATGTCTCTGTCATTCCATACCCTTGAATAATATTTCTTTGACAATTATGACTCTTTAAGAATTTATTAACTTCTTCATTCTTTGCCACACTTAATGAGTCCCCTCCTGAAATAACATATTTAACATAGGACAAATCGACATTATCCATATGTTTATTAGTTAGTAATGCTTCAAATAAGGTTGGTACTCCCGGTACAAAAGTTGGTTTATACTTAGTAAGTAGCTTATCAAATCTTTTCGCATCAAACTGTGGTACTAATATCGTTCTAGCTCCTAAACACATTGGTCCATGTACACATACTACTAACCCAAAGCAATGAAATAATGGTAATACGGCTAACGCACTATCACTACTATTAATATCTTTAAATACTATCTCTGCTTGTTTAGCTATTGCATTTATATTACCATTAGTTAAAACTATATTCTTAGGTGTCCCACTCGTTCCACCACTATGTAAGATAACTGCTAGTTGATCTTTAGTTGTTTTAGCTAATACTTTCTCTGTAAAACTTTTACCTCTCGCCATAAAGTCATTCCAGTACATATTACTTTCACTTTTCTTAGGTACTTCTACTTTTCTACCTTGTGTAATATAATATCCAACTTTTAAAAGTACAGGCATAGAATCCCCAGGTGAAACAATAATCGTCTTATATACATTCGTCTCATCTACTATTTCTTTAATCTTTTTATAACTTAAGTTAATGGCTATTAACATTACACTATTAGTTGTAATTAACGAATTCTTTATTTCTTCTTCTGCTGATAAAGGGTGAATCATATTAGCTATTGCTCCTATTTTATTCACTGCATAAAAAGCTATAATTGCTTCTGGCGTATTCGCCATACATATCGTTACAACATCACCTGGTCTTATCCCTTGACTTCTTAAAGCTCGAGCACATAGATTAATCTCCCCAAAGAAATATCTATAAGTCATCTTCTTATTAAAATAATTAATTGCTATACTATCCATATTATCTTTATTTTTCTCTTTTAAATGTTCATATAAAGATACATTAGGAACTTCAATATTTCTTTCATTCTTTTTATAATACTTATCCCATGGATGTTTATATTTAATCTTATTAATTACCTTATCTAACATTTTCATTTAGCATCCTCCTTAAGTTATTAAACATTTGTTGCATAACTTACAAATGTATTATATAATTAACTTGATTATTACATCAATCATCAATATTTAAGCAATTTGTTAAATATTAAACACTTATAATAAAACTGTTGAATAAAAGAGGTATAATATGGATCGTCGAATAAAATATACAAAAAAAATTATTAGAGACACATTTATTGATTTATTACTAGAAAAAGATATTAAAAAGATTACAGTTAGTGAAATATGTAAGCTATCTGACATTAATAGAGCTACATTTTATCGTTATTATGTCGATGTTTACGATTTACTAAATAAAATAGAAGAAGACTTTGTAAATGAGCTTAAAAATGCTGTTCCTACTAATACAGATAACTTTTATTCAGTATCTACTTTCACAAAAGATTTATTAACTGTTTTCTTAAGTAATAAAGAATTAGTTAAAATATTATTTAATACTAATAATAATGTATATTTTTTAAATAATATTTTAGAACTAGCTTATGATAAATGTAAGCAGAAATGGCAGAATGACCTACCTAACCTTAGTGAAGAAGACATTGAATACGCTTCAGTCTTTATCTTTAATGGTGCTTTAGGTGTTGTTAATTATTGGGTCAAAAATGATTTTGATAAAGATGTCGATGAAGTAGCTGAAATCATTGAACGTTTAAGTTACTTTGGTACTCATAAATTTATCTACAAAAAATAAAGAACTATTCGCATAGTTCTTTTAAATTACACTATATTAAAGACTTCCTCTTCTCCCCAAATACAATCACATAAGTAATAATCATCTCTAATACCATCAGCAATTAAATCAATTCGTTCATAATTATCAACAGAGTATTCACGAATTTTAACGTATTCTAACAATTTAATTTCTTTCTCTTTATTAGGTATGTTATTAACTCTTGATTTATCAACAACTAAATATATTTTATCTAAATCACTATCATAATAAACATCTTTAATAACAATCCCATTATCACTATTAGTAACTATTCTAATAGCAGTTGTTTTCTTATCTTTATAATCTTTAATAAATTTATCTAAAGTATTAGTACAAAACGCATTATTACCTTTAATACTACATTTATCTTTCTTAGCATCCTCAAATGAATAATCTTTATCTAAAAATCTAACATCAACAATTCCATTCTGAGAATTAATCGCATAAAACTTTTCAATACTCATATTTTCCAAAATAATATCATCAATATTTACTTTTTTAATATACTCATCAGCTACCGAAACTAAAGACCAATAATCATTATGTTCTACTACCTTTTCCCCATTATAAGCAGTCCAATAGTATTCACCACGATCTTTTTCTACACCAAATTTATCAAATACTTTAAGTGTTACATTTCCCTCACTAGCATATCCATCTCTTCTATCATCTACTACCACATAAACCTTGTCTTTATCATATAAAACATCAGTAATAATAGGATCTCCCTCTAATGTATATGCCATAATTCTTATAAAGCACTCTTGTTTATTTTTATAAGATTCATAAAACTTTTCAATTATTTCCTTATTATAAACTTCATCATAAGTACTTACATAAACTTTATCTTCTATCGCTTTATCTTTACTATAATCACTATGTATATCTCTAATATCTCCATATTTTTTAACTATATCTTGATTATATACATAATCTAAAGACTCATGATCTATTACTAATTCTTTATTTTCATTACTATCTTTCTTATCTATCTTACTATTCCCTAGTAATAAGATACTACCTATTACTAAGCTAACTAAAATAATAACAATCAAACATATTATAATCTTTTTCTTTTTCATATCTTACTCCTTATAATTTACATATATCTAGATAACACTTTATCATTAACAAAATCATGATTTTCTAATAAGCCAATAAAAGAATTAAAATTTAATTCTTTTTCTATATTCAGCTAATAATTTATTATTATCTTCTTCTATGTATATTATATATGGTGAAGTTCTAGCAATAACTCTATTTATAAATAATTTAATTTTTCTTTTTATCTTTTCCATAAACTCACCTTAATATAATTATAAAATTCAATAATTACCCAGTCAAGTACCAACAAAAAGCAATATTTAATTATAATTATTATCTATTTAGTTAGAATCTTATCATTAATTACTTTAATAAAATGAAAATCATTCATTCTAATACATTTAATACTTTTATTACTTACTCTAGTTTCTATCTTAATAACATTATCTATCATTTTATTAACCCCATCTACTTGAATAAACAAATTATTATATTCTTTATTAGGTAATAACGTTATTATTTTATCTCCAGGTATAATTAAGCTATTAATTAATGTCTTAAACACTTTATTATTTAAAGGAGCTACTGGTGTAATAGACAAAGTATTTAATGTATTATAAACAATACTACCACCAAAACTCATGTTATAAGCTGTACTACCAGTACTAGTACTAATAAGTAATCCATCACCAGTAAAGTTTTCTAATAACTCATCATCAACAAATACTGGTACTTTCAAAGTACTAAATTCTCTATTTCTAACTACTATTTCATTTAAAGAATCAAAACTATATATCTTGTCTTCTGTAATTACTTTAGTTGTTTGAATATTAATATTTTCTACTTTATATTTATCAGAGTTTAATCTTTTAACAAAATCAACACAATCTTTAAGATCTATTTCTTGTAAAAAACCCAAAGTCCCACTATTAATCCCTATATAATATATATTTGGATTAAACCTCGTTTCTTTAACCATTCTAAGAAATGAACCATCCCCACCTACTGAGATAGCTAAATCATAGTCATTACTAATTATTTCAAAACCATACTTTTTAAGTTCTAATTCTAAGTCTTTAGCTACAATAACAGATTGTTCATTATCATTAACAAATAGTCTTACTTTATTGATTCTTCTTCCCATAATATCTCACCTAACTTATCTATAATTAGTTCTATAATAACTTCTTTATTCTCTTTACGACTTTTCTTATCCACATTAATATCCATATCATAGTATTTATCTTTATACAAAATACTAATAAATACTTCATTATCTTTACCAAAGTTATTATTTTGATCAGCTCTATTTAATTTACCAGTAATTCCTATTCCTATATCTGCTTTAGCAAACTTTATAATATTTAGTGCCATTTCATGGGCTGTCTCCATACTATAAACACTATATTTATCTATTACTTTTTTATCTACACCCATTTTAATTTTATATTCATTAGAATAGGTAACTGCACTAAACTTTAATACTTCTGAAGCTCCTTCTATTGAAGTTATCGCATCAGCTACTCCTCCACCCGTACAAGATTCCATCGTTGCAATAGTCTCTTTTCTTTTAGTTAATTCTTCAATTATTTTTTTAAACGTTTTCATTAATATCACCTTAATCTAAGTATAAATTATTTTGACATATATAATCTATAACTTTTTTATCTAAATATTTATTTAATTCCTCTTTTTTATTTTCTTTAATCAAAAATCTAATATTAGTAGAAGACATATCATTTAAAGGAATAGAAGCTACGATTATATTATCTTTATACTCTTTATATTTATCTAACAATTCCATAATATCATTACTACTACGATTAATAACTAGTATTTTATAATTTCTAAGTATTTCTAGTCCATTTTTCCATTTATCGATATAACTTAAGTTATCTGTTCCACAAATAAAGTATATTTCATCATTAGGATATTTCTCTTTAAAATATTTTAATGTTTCACATGTATATACAACATAATCCTTAAGTTCGAAATCACTAACTTCACACTTATTACCATCAGTTATAAGTCTTAACATTTCTAAACGATACTTATCAGAAATTAGATTATTCTTATATTCATATTTAGAACCAGTCGGCACAAAAATCACTTTATCAACATAGTGTTGTTTTAATAATTCGTTCACTATATTTATATGCATTTTATGCGGTGGATTAAAACTTCCACCAAATATTCCAATCTTCACAACTATCACCTTATATTAATTGTAACTCTATTTATTTCCATAGGACATATTTAAACCATAATCTTTTTTCTTTTGAATATTTAATGTCATACCTTTAAAATAAGCAGTTTTTACTTCATGTTCTGCCATTCCGTAGCCTTCCCATCGTGAATTTAAACCATCATTTAAAGATACATCAAGAACTTCAAATTCATAAAGACCAAATAAAGCTTTAAGTAAAGTTCTTAGCTTATCTGGCGTAATTTCTTCTTTTACTTCTTTATTAAGTCCAGCAATTTCCATTTGCTCACTAACAGTTATTTCTGTTATACACCCCTCATCTTCATAATATCCAACTAATCCTCTTGTTGCTTTAGCTTGAGCATGTACTGTTTTTCCCTCTAATTTCTTATAATACTCCTCTATTAATTTAAGTGTTTCTTCTTTAGTAAAACTTACTTCCATTTTATATCACTTCCTGTTATTAACATTATATTAATAACAATTATAAAAGTCAACACCTTTTTAACATTTTGTTAAAAAGATATGTAAAAAAGAAAAGACCCGTAGGTCCTATTATTAATGATATAAAGTTTGATTGGCATCTGCTTCTAATGCTTGAGCAGTTGCATGAGTAGCTTGTCCAGCTTTAGAAATAACTTCAGCAAATTCTTGAACTAAAGCAATATAAGATTCAAATTTTTGTTTCTTTAAATCCTCAAAGCTTTGTTCAAATGTATCAGCTGCTGTACCTACTAAATCACCATTAGCAATTAAAGTTCTAATAATATTAGCAAATTCATCTAAAGTAGATTCCATATTATTTCTACCAGTAGTTAATTCATTAACAGCTGTTTCTACACTACTAAATTTAATACTTGTATCAGCCATTATAACCACCTACTCCCGTAACGATGTTTTCTTCATTTTCTTCTATTTTATTAGCTGCTCTTCCACAATATTCAGAATAACTGCAAATAGCTTTATACATTGCTTCTAGATTAGGTCTTTGTTCAACTATTTTATTAGCTACTGCTGTAGCTGCTGGACTTGACCATTCACTACCTACTAAGGAATCAACTACTAAAAACATTTTTTCATATTCATTTTTAAAATCATTAGCAACATTCATAATTCTTTGTGAACCTTCTGCTAATGCTCCAGTATGTGCTCCAAAAATATCTCCAGACATTTTAATCTACCCTCCTATATAAATAAAGTATATCAATATTTAAAGTATTTTCCAAGTTAAAGCATTAAAACTTAACACTTATATACTAATCGTTTTTATTCCTCCAACGCCATTTTTAAAGTTAGTTATTTCTACTTCTGATTGTAAGAAAGTTGAATAAGTACTAGTATCTTTAGCTTCTAAATTTGTAGCTAAATCAATTTTAACTTTTAAACTATTAATTTCTTGTTCTAACGAATCTCTTCTATTACATAAAGTATCTAATGATTCCCATTCTCTATCAGCATCATATTTATTTATTCTTGTAACAGCGTCATCATAATTAGTCGTAACTAATGATAATTGTTGTTTTAATGTATCAATACTACTAGAATCTATCTTATCTTCAGTTCCCATATAATCAATCATTGTTTGATTAGCATTATTAACGGCTGTAAACAATGAATCAGCTATTTTTAACCTTGTTTGTAATAGATTAATATATTCTTGTAAATGATTCCTAACAGCTTCAAAAGAATCACCAACAAGTACCTCCTTAGAAGAATCAATAAAGTCCTCTATAACACTAATTAAAGCCTCAGTATCTTCTTTATCTTTTTCTAAACTAGATACCAATTTAGAGGAATTAGCTTCAACCAAATCACTTTTAATAAGTATCGCCACTATTTATCTTCCTCCTTTACTAATTCTTTTAAATCTTTATACATATCTTTTAATTCATCTAATGTTAAACCTTTATATACATCTTTATCAAAAATTACTTTAGCATATTTTCCATCACGAACAACATCTTCAACACCTTCGAATTTAGTCTTTAGTGCCTTAATTGCTTCCTTAGCTTCTTCCTCATTTTTATATTTAAAATAATATTCTAAAGTAAGTATTTCATCTCCCGCATAATGAACAACAATTTTATAATCATCATCTTTTTGATAAACAATTTTTTCATCATCTGAATACAATTCATCATATTTTAAGAATTCTTTTTTAATTTCTTTAATTTTTTCTTCTTTTTCAGCTGTTGTCATCTGTTCAATAATATTAGTTCCTACTCCAACAACTGTTGCTCCTGTAACACCATTAACAAAATTACTATTACCAATACTATAATTATTACCATTATAATAAGTATTATTATTACCAACATTAGAACTGTTATTATTATAATAAGAAACACTATTATTTAAGTCATTAGCTTCATTTGTTAATGAAGTATTTAAATCTTTTATCGAATTACCAATTTGAATTATTTTAACCGTATCTTTTTCAAGATAACTAAGTAGTTCTGAACAAGCCGTAAAATAACTTTGAATTATCTCTGTTTCACCATTAGGAATATTCGTTGTACTACTATAAGAATCTAAACTAGTACTAGCTAAAAAGTTAGTATTTTTTATCGCATTTCTAATATTATTTATTTTCGAACCAATAAACTCATTATTACATTGTAACTCTTTTAAATTACCTAATTTTTTATAATATCTAAAAGGATCATTAGGATCTATAGATAAATCAGCAAATTTAGCAGATACTTCATCCATTGAAATCTGATCCCATTTACCAGTATTCGGATTATATTTAACAAAAGTATATATATCACTATTAGCTAGTTCTTCAATATTGGCACTTGTTAAATCAACTATTCCATTTTGGAAAGCTTCTTTATTTAAATTAATATGTGTACTATGATTACCAGATGTCCAAGCAACTATTACGTCAACTCCATTTGCTGCTAATGTTTTTTCTGTTTCTTCAATAGTTCCATTAGGTTCAAAGAATAATAAGGTAGCCTCGTTATTTTTTAATGTCTCAATACTTTCGCTATTTACCGCACCATAAAAGCCATTATGTTGAACCACATCAACAAAAACTGCTGTTTGAGGTCCAGCATCTGGATGATCATTTATATTTCTCATTAATCCATTAAAAGTATTTGGTCCTCCAGCACTAAATCCCATCGTAACAATATTGGAGATATTAGCACCATTATCATCACCAATTTGTTTAATCAAGTTAAAATAAGTATCACTAGCTTGATTTATATTTTGATAAGCAGTATCAGCAATTATAATAATTTGATTAGGATTAGATTGAATGATATTTCTTAATACTGCCGCATCATTCCCCGCACCACCAGAACCAGGATAATAAATAAATGCTGTTGTTGAATCGTCAACTTCATCAGGAATATAGTAAGAATAACCATTATTTTTAATTAATCCCGTGCTCATAAATAGTCCTCCCTATTATCAAAATTATAACATAATTAATATTACCTCAAAACAATAAAAAAGAAATGTCTAATTTCTTTATAAAAAATTGACATTTCTTTTATTTCGTAAGCGTAAGCTTCATTCCCTTATTATTAATAGATGAACTATTATATGAAGGATCTATATTAGAATCTCTCTTTTCTCTTTCTTCATCACTTAATTCTTCTTCTGGACCATCCTCATAATCAGCTTCACAATTAAGCTCTGCATTAAATATCTTATAATAATCTTTTTTAATATAAGGATACTCATCCATAACTTTAGTTATATCATCTATATAATCACTAGGTATTAATACCTCTTTACCTTTTTCATCTATTTCTATTTTATAAGCTCTATACATATAATGGCATAATCTTTTTTCACCAGTTAAATTTGAATGTTCACTATCACTAGTCCACGAATAATGGGTTACGGGAATATAAGTAAACATTGTATATGTTGTCTTACCATTAGAAAACATATGAGGAATCGGTTGTAAAAAGATATAAGAATAACGATATTCTAAAAAATCAGAATTAGCTTGCTGCATATTTTGAATTGTTTCTAAGTTTTCATCAATACGTAATAAATCTTTTTTATCCATTAATTCTCTTGTTTCAATATCTTCTTTAGTAGCTTCTACATAATCAGAAGTCCATTCATATCCTTCATATTTTAAATACTCTTTATCTATATATCTTATATATCCTTCGGTATTAACATATTTATGGAGATGATTACTACTTATATCACAATCAGCTTTCTTTCCACAACCAGATAATGTAGTTGCACTAATAACTGCTAAAGCTAAAGCCACACCTCTCTTACCAATTAAACCATTGATATTAAATTTTATTTTCATAACATCCACCTCTAACTTAAGATATAAAAAAGACTTTTATGCTATAACATAAAAGTCTTGTTCTTATATAACCCAGATTTTTTATAATCATGATGTTGGATTATTTCACTATATTTAGTGGAACTACTCCCTCTTAAGTATTTATATTATACCATATTTTACCTTCAAAGTCAAAAGACCTATTCTAACCAAGTACTACTATCAGCATCACTTGGCATTCTTAAATCTCCCCTTGGTGAAACACTAATAGTTCCTACTTTAGGTCCATCAGGTAAACAACTTCTCTTAAATTGTTGATTAAAGAATCTCTTAATAAAGAACTTTAACCATTTATCAATTGTTTCCCTATCATACATATCTTTAAATGTTTTATTCGCTATATATCTTATTTTATCTGGACTAGCTCCATATCTCATAAAGTGATATAAGAAAAAATCATGTAAGATATAAGGTCCAACAACACTTTCAGTTTGTTGTTTAATATTACCATCTTTATCTGGTGGTAATAACTCAGGACTTATTGGAGTATCTAAAATATCTAAGATTGTTTTTTGACATTTTTCGTCATTTTCTGTATCGGCAAAATACTTAACTAAATATCTAACTAAAGTCTTAGGTATTGAGGTATTAACTGCATACATTGACATATGATCTCCATTATATGTACACCAACCTAAAGCTAACTCAGATAAATCACCAGTACCTATTACTAAGCCACCTTCTTTATTAGCAATATCCATAAGTATCTGTGTTCTTTCCCTCGCTTGGGTATTCTCATAAGTAACACTACGATCATTAGGATCTAAACCAATATCTTTAAAATGTTGTAATGAAGCTTCCTTAATACTTACTTCTTTAACGGTAACTCCATAACTTTTCATTAATGTTAAAGCATTATTATAAGTCCTACCAGTTGTTCCAAATCCAGGCATAGTAACTCCGATTAAATTATCATTACTAATACCTAACATACGATAAGCTTCAATTATTACTAAGAAAGCTAAAGTACTATCTAAGCCACCACTAATACCGATAACACATTTTTTCATTTCGGTATGTTTAATTCTTTTAGCTAAACCACAAGCTTGAATACTAATAATCTCTTTACATCTAGCTGCTCTTTTACTTTCATCACTTGGTACAAAAGGATATACATCATAATTTCTAAGTAAATCAGTATTCTTATCTTTTAGATTAATATCAATAACTCGATAAGTAAGATTAGAACCAATTCCCATAAAACTTATATCTTTAATTCGATTGTTCATAAGTCTTTGAATATCCACATCACTTATAATATGATTAGTTTTAAAATTAAATCTTTCGTTTTCAACTAACATTGAACCATTTTCAGATATTCCTGCATAACCAGAAAATACTAAATCCGTTGTTGATTCATTAACTCCAGAAGAAGCATAAATATAAGCACATACATTCTTAGCGGCTTGCATATTAATTAAATTTTTACGATAACTATATTTCCCAATTACTTCATTACTAGCTGATAAATTAAATATCATTGTTGCTCCATTTAAAGCAGCTTCCACACTAGGAGCTTTAGGACTCCATAAGTCTTCACATACTTCTATACCAAAAGTAAATTTTTTATCTTCTATATCACTAAATACTAAATCAGTTCCAATCGGTACATCTTTACCAAATAGTTTAATACTCTTACTTCTTAACGTATTACTTGTACTAAACCATCTTTTTTCATAAAATTCCCCATAATTAGGTATATAAGTCTTCGGTACAATTCCTAATACTTCACCTTTATTAATTACTACCCCACAGTTAAATAACTGATTATCACAAACAATAGGTACACCTAAAATACTTATAATATCTAATTTACTAGTTTCATCTAATATTTTCTTTAATCCATCTAAAGCTTTATTTAATAAAATATCTTGACTAAATAAATCAGCACAAGTATAACCTGTAATACATAATTCAGGAAAAGTAACTATTTGGACAACCTCATTATCTAGAACTTTTATTTCTTTAATGATCTCATTTGTATTGAATTCAACATTAGCAACCCTAAGTTCAGGTACAGACGCTGCAACTCTTACATATCCATATTTTTTATTCATAGTATTCCCTTCTTCTTTAAGGTATAAGTCATAATAGCTAACTTACTACCTGAATCTAAAATTTCAGCTGGTACTTCAGATTCACCTCTTAACAACTTTAATATCTCATCATAAGTCATTTCAAAACATTCTATTTTTTCTGAATCTTCTACTCTCTGTTCTTGTACCTTTTTGCATCCTACAGCCATATAAATTCTTACCTTAGCTTTACTACAACCTTGATCTTGATAATGGCATTCTAACTCATATAATTCTTCTGCTTCATATCCGGTTTCTTCAAGTAATTCTCTTTTCGCTGAAACAATTGGTTCTTCGCCAGGATCAACCATACCTGCCGGAAATTCAGCTACAACATTTTCCTCGGTATTAGGACGTGATTCTAAAATCATTACAAAATTACCATCTGTTGTAATTGGTAAGATAATTACCGCATCCCCATTACGTTTATTCTTGGTAATTTGTTCACACATCCTTGAAGAGCCATCTGCTAAAGTAACACGATAAACCTTCTTACCAATATATCCCTCTTCATAAGAAGATATTAACTCACTTTTAGCAACCTTTAATTTTTCGACAATTTCTTTCATTTTCTTTAAAGTTATACTATCCATTATCATCACTCACTTCTAACATAATTATAAATCTTTAACTAATTTAACATCAATATCATATTCTACCTGTTGACTTTTAGCTTCTCTAATTAACTCTCTTTTTAAATTAAGTAATTTTCTTGTTAAATCAACATAATATCCATGTGGATTTTCTTCTCTTTTAACTTCAGGATATAAAGTATCCATTTCATTAGTACAATAATCTCTCTTAGTTCTAATATCAGGATCATCATAAACTAATTCACCATTACTAAATATTGGTACTTGTAACTCTCTAATACGATAATTCTTAATCGTTGAAGTATTATTTTCATTACTAGGATCAATTAAAGTAAAACTATCTTTAGGTATATTTTCATCATATAATGCTACTACATCCCCTAAAGCATAACCAGTTTGTTCATCATAAAATCTATATACTCTTTTATACCCAGGTGTTATTGCTTTAGCTTCATCATTACTAGCTTTAATCTTAGATACATATTCTCCATTAATATTCATAGCTCCTAGTTTATAAACACAACCAACTCTCGCTTTATCAGGTAAGACAATATTATCACCTAAACCAATTAAATCAATTGGTGCTTCTTGTTCTTTTAATGAACGAATTGTTCTTTCTGTAAGTCCATTAGAAATACATATTTTAACATTAGGAAATCCCGCTTCATCAAACATTCTTCTTGTTTCTTTAGATAGATAAGCTAAATCTCCTGAATCTATTCTAATTGCTTTTAATTCATGTCCTTTACTTCTTAAATATTGGGCAGTCTTAATAGCATTAGGAACCCCACTTTTTAAAACATCATAAGTATCAACAAGTAAAGTACAATTATCTGGATAAATATCTGCATAAGCTATAAAAGCATCATACTCTGTTGGAAAAGAAGTTACATAACTATGCGCAAATGTTCCAGATATTGGTATGTCTTTTTCTTGACCAGCTAAAACATTAGATGTTCCCGCACAACCACCAACTATGGCATATGAACTTGCTAAAACTGCTGTTTCTGGTCCTAAAGCACGACGTGCTCCAAACTCACTAATAGGAATCTTACCAGCAGCTTCAACTACTCTTTTAGCAGCTGTTGCATAACAAATACCAGCGTTTAAATAACTAAGTAATATTGTTTCAATAATTTGGGCTTCAATAATTGGTGCTTTAACTGTTACAATTGGTTCATTAGCAAATACTGGGGTTCCATCAGGTACCGCATAAATACTACCAGTAAACTTAATACCTCTTAAATAATTTAAAAATTCTTCATTAAATAAACCAGTACCTCTTAGATAATCAATATCATCATCATTAAAATGAAAATTCTTAATATAATCAATTATCTCTTTAACACCACCCATAACGCCATATCCTTTATCAAAAGGATTCTTTCTAAAGAAAGCATCAAATACTGCTTCTTCCTTATCTTTACCTTTACTAAAATATACTTGACTCATTGTAAGTTCATATAAGTCAGTCATCATTGTTAAATTTCTCATATCTTAATTCTCCTCACTCATTGTTTTAACTAATTTAATTCCTGTATTTTCCATTACTGTATAAGCCCTTTCATTATTTGGTTTTCTCTCATGAACATTTGGTATATCATAAGTTTCAACCGCATCTTTAGGTACGATAATATCGACATCCATATTCATTTCATCAAAGAAGTTTCTTAAAGCTATTGCAAAGTTTTGAATACATATATCAGTACAACAACCTACAATAACTACTCTTTTAAGTTCACCCATATCCATAAGCATTTCCATCATCCCTGGGGCAAATAAAGCACAAGTTGAATTTTTTAAAAAAGTTTTGCTTGCATATTCTTCATAAATAGCTAATTCTTTAATTGTTCTAGATTCTTTATCTCCCATACAATGTTCAGGATATCTTTTAAGTTCTACACTATCTTTAGTATGACAATCATTTACGACAAATAATCCTTCACCCTTTTCTAAAGTTGTTCTAATAATTGGAATAATGTTAGGTACAATATGCTTAATAGTTGGATCTGCTAACTTTCCTTCCTCACAAAAACCTACATTCATATCGATTAAAAATACTGCTTCATTCATTTTACTAATTTCTTTTTTCTTATTCATTTTTCTCATTTCCTTTTCTTTTTTACTTTTTGTTAATATCAGATATTATAATAAAGTTATTATCATTTTATTAATATCAAATATTAAAAATTTAAACAGCTTTTTGTTTTCTGTTATTATCATTATATTAATAACATATATAAAAGTCAATACCTTATTAACAAAAAGTTAAAAACATTTTACATTTATTAAAAAAAGTAAGAATTTAACTTACTTTCTAAGGTATTAATAATTCCTGTCCAATACTTAAATTAGTTGTTTTTATATCATTTAAATTAATAATATCCGTTACTGTCGTTCCATATTTTCTTGCTATCTGATATAATGTATCTCCAGCTTTTACAACATAAGTTTTACTTGATCCGCTACTACTCTTAGGCAATAATAACTTTTGTCCAATACTTAATAAATCACTATTTAAGTTGTTAATATCTTTTAAATTATCCACAGTTGTTCCATATTTACTAGCTATACTCCATAAACTATCTCCACTCTTAACTATATAAGTATCATAATCACTATTAGAACTATTATCGCCTGTTCCACTAACTAGTAATTTCTGATTAATCGTTAAATTATTCGAAGTTAGATTATTCATCTTCTTAAGTTCATCAACTGTTAAGCCATATTGTTTAGCTATGCCATATAATGTATCACCTGATTTAACTGTATAATAAACTCCTACATCACTACTTGAACTAGTATCTTTTACAAGCAATCTCTGTCCAACTGATATTATGTTACTAGCTAAGTTGTTCATATCTTTTAACTTTTCCACAGTTAATCCAAATTTATTAGCAATACTCCATAAACTATCACCTTTTTTAACAATATAATAGTTTTCATTAGCAGATTCCCCTGTAAAACTATATGGTACTCCAATATAACCAGCTATCGCTTTAACAACCGCTTCTGCATAATCTTCCCAATATTTCTTTAGTAACTCAGCATCTGTACTATTATCTAAAAAACCATATTCTACTATAATAGCTTCTGTATTACCAGTATTACGATGTATAAAATAGTAATCTTTACTTGAATCTGATGGATATCTTCTTTGATAATACTTTCTTACATCTCTTCCATTATTTTCTAATTCAGTAGCTATTCTTTTACTTAAAGCATCACTATTTCTTAAAGCATAGATAATCTCTGAACCCTGTCCTCCACCAGCATTAATATGGTTACTAAGGACAATAACATCTTTATTATTACCATATATATCTAATATTCTTTTAACACGATCATTAGGTTCAATAGTTTCATCAGTAGTTCTCACCATTGTATTTTCTATTCCTAACTCATCTAATCTTTTATGAATATATTCTGATATCTTTAAAGTATATTCTTTTTCAATAATTCCATTACCTGAAGATCCTTTGTCGATGCCACCATGACCACTATCTAAAACCACTTTCTTCATAGTTTTCACCTCATTATAATCTATGACAAAAAAACTATTTAGACACTAAAAAGAAATTCATATATAAAAATTTAAATCTGATTTAAATAAAATAAAAAGACTATCATTTCTGATAATCTCATATAAATCATTTGTTATTGTCATCACCAAATAAATTAATTATTTTATAGTGTATGGGCTATCCTCAGTACCTTTTCCACCACTTATTTTAAGACCAGATTTTAAAGTAACAATTGGTTTAACATTTCCTTCATGGGTACCTTCAATACCACTACCCTTAGTAAATGTATTTTCTCCTGTTTCACTTAAATTTAGCCTATAGAACCAATCACTACTCTTCATTTCATACCATTTGATTCCATTATCATCAGTTTCAAAAGATAATATATATGACTTATAATCAATATAGTAAGATTGATAATTCCAGTTATAATTTATAGAAGTTGAAGGTTTATCTCCAAGCCAAACTGAGAATGTGCCCTCAAGTAAATCTCTATATTCTTCATTTGTAATACAGTCATAAAAGCCCTTTTCTAAAGGAAATTTTAAATTATACTGAATAGATTCACCATCAATTGTAATAACATCTCCATAAGTATATCCAGTTAAATAACTATAATATGTTTTACTCATATTTTCTAGAGCTTCATCTCTTGTACCACTTATATCTATATTTTCATCTCGTTTGAATAAAATTGAATCACTATCATATATTTTTAATAATTGCTTTTTGGTTGCTTCTAAATCTAGCATAGTCTCAATATCAGCTCTATTTAAACTTCTTGCCTTTGTTGCATAATCTTTATTAAGATAAATATTAATTACATTATTTAGTTCAGATTCAAAATTTTCCACACCTAATTTGCCCTTAAAATGTAAGCCTTGATCAATAATAGATAGACCATATCCATCCATAATTAAATCTATTGTTCCATCTGAATTAACATTCATAACACGCCATTTTTCTTCACCAGTAGTTTCAAAAGTTTGATCTTTAGTATATCCAGTCTTATCTTGAGGCGCTACATAACTAATATCTTTTTCTACTTTGTAATCTACATAATCTCCAGCTTTTACTTTTGATGATAAAACATTATCTTCACCGCTAGATTTACTCTTTTTTTCATTAGTATCTCCACACCCTGTTAAAACTATAAATAATATACCAATTAATAATAAACTTAATATCTTCTTTTTCATATTTCATTATTTCCTTTCATAAAGGAATTATAACATGTTAATTATTCTTTGTTAAGATAAATCTTAATAAGTTTTATTGGTATTAAATTATATTGTTTTAAACTTTATAATTTAAATATGATTAATTTATATCTTAATAATTAATAGTTTAACTGGTGGTGATTTAATGAATTCGATGGAATTAATTGGTCTTAATACAAAATGGTATAGATATCAAAATAATATTACTCAAGAACAATTTGCTAATAAAACAAAATTTAAAATGGCTTACATAAGTACCATCGAAAATGGATATGCCAATTTAACTTGCAAAAACATTGATTTAATCGCCAAATCATTAAATATTAAACCAATTCTACTATTTGAAGAAAGCACAGCTATAAAAGCTAAAAAACTACCTAAACGCGTAGATATGTATAAAAAAGAGTAATACTTAATTTCTAAATATTACTCTTTTTAAATTCAAAAAATTATTTAAATAAGTTTATCTGTAATACTAATAAAGAATTCTTTACTCCAAATCTCAATACTATCTACATTTCTAATAAAAGGTTTAACATCTTCCTTAGCATCATTATAATCAATTTCATTAAATTTATTTATTAACAATTCTTTTAACTTTCCTATATCAAAAAGATCACTAGGTTTAATATAATCAGATTCAATTAATTTATTTTTTAATAATTCTAAATTAACTTTTGTATCATTAGCTAAAAAGAAAACATAATCATATAAATCTCGTCCTTTTGTTCTTGACTTCCACCCTCTACATAAAATAGCATGAATCTTACCCGCTAATAATGATTCTTTATCATATAATTTAATTTGATGAGGACTTGGTAATAATTTATATTTATCTTCAAAAGTTGCCCCAGTAGGAGGATTAATATCTACTTCAAATTTAATCTTTAAATCTTTTAATATATGATTATAAGTATGATCTTCTTCACTTGGGAAAAATTTTAAGATATGTTCTAATGTATCTCCTTTTAAAAACGCAGACGTAATATTAGAATCAATATTTTTATTTTTGATTGTTATCTCTAATTTAATACCATAAGCCTTTAATTCTTTTTCGATATAAGGAAAATATTTACTCAAATCAAAATCTTTATTTGGTTTTATTAACGCAAAGTCCAAATCTTCAGAAAATCTATCTAAATTATAAAATATTCTTAAAGATGTTCCACCATAAAAAGCAGCTTCATTAAAAAAGTTCCCTCTTGATAAACCAGCTAGAACTATCTCCTGAATAATTTCCTTTAAGGCATTTATTTCATCATTCAAATTTTTTATTTCATACTTACTTAACATTTGTTCAATAATATTATTCATTTTTATTCCTCCTCATATATCTAGCCAATAAATCAACATTTGTAGAATGATATAATCTACTTAATTTATAAACTTTTTCTTCATCTAAATTATTAAAAGTTTCTTCATCTATTCTCAAGTCATTAAACAACATATTTTCTAAATTGGAAAAATTAAATAAAGGAGGTAAAGTATACAATTTATCACATAGAGCTTTTTCGGGTGTTGCTATCTGATATGAATAATTATCTTCTTCTTTTAAAATTATTTCTTCAGGATAAGCCAATGATGGAACATCTCTATAAGTAAATACACCAAAATCTGTTTTATATTCCTTCTTTTTTTTCTTATCAAAAGTAGCACAAGTAATAGTAGTTACTCTTTCTGGTATTAATCCATAATAAGATAAGGCATATTCAAACGAAATATAAGAAGGACCATAAATACTAGAAGCTAACAAATATCCTGGAACATTAGCATTAGTTTCATATAAACCATTTATAATTCTAAATAATCGATTATTTTTTACTTCTCTTGATAACTTAGTAGTTTTATTAGCATAATTAATCAAATAATTCTTAGCAATTTCACTAGTTAATACCATATTTTCACCTCTTTATATCATTTTACGATATTTTCTGGTGAAAATCAAGTACTTTTAAAAATTAATTATCGTCATTACTCTATCTTATCTGCTTCTTAATCAACTTCGCTTGCACCACAATTCTTCCATCATGATTATTCTGACACGTCGATAGAGTTAATATCTTATCATCAACATTAACCTCTGTATCTATTGGTACTATATTCCTTTCTTTCATCGTATCTAACCACTTTTGTTTATCTTTCTTAGTTTCAAAACTAGTTCTGATATAATAATTCTCCTTTTGAATAGTATAAATACTAAATATTTGAAACAACATATTTTCTTTAGGTGTTGATATATAAATCACATAATTATTCTTATCACTCTGCCAATAATCAGTTAAAGTATTTTTAAGACTCCCAAACATCGTTCCATCTAATCTCGAATGTCCATATATAATCGTATTATCACTTAAATTATTGATATCATTTCTAAAGTCTAAAAATATCCATCCACCTTTATTACTCTTTTTATCAAAAGAATGTTTTAAATAATAAGCATTATTATCTACTTGTACTACTGGATAATTCACATTCGTATTATCAATTTTAATAAAAGCTACAGTATCATCATTACTTTCCTTTAATTTACTAAAATCTACTTCCGTTAAAGAGAACTTAGTATAGTAATAATAATTACTATTCATATCTACTGGTGGATTAACTAATTCTCCTTTTTCATTACTATTTATAATATTAGTATTTTGCAGAATTTCTGTATTTAATTGTCTAATTTTGGAATTATCTTTATACCAATTAAATATAGTATATAATGAGAAGATGATAATACTAAAACATCCAATAGCTACCATATAATCTAATATATTCTTCTTTCTTTTCTTAATAGTTGTTGATGTTTTAAAAAACTCTTCCAAAGTCATGTATTTCTTCATTGATAATCACCTCAGTCATAGAAGAATGACTAAAATATTATTATGAAAAAAGGAGTCGGTTTATGAAAAGAATTATAATGATCCCAATATTCATTATAATGTCGCTAGCATTAATTCCTCATGTCTTTGCTGCTAGCAATTACGGTGAAGTCAAAGACATAACAGAAAAAGCTGGAGATTCACTTACCTCTGGCAAAGGAACAATTGAAACGAAAGGAGATACTACCTACATTAGATATGGTGCTTCAACATTCAAAATGTTAGAAAAAGATAACGATGCCGCTGATGGTGAAAGACCAGGTCCTGCTGCTTGGATTGGTTTTGAGGTAACTGAACCAAGTGATGACAATGATTCAAATTTTAAAGTAACCACCCCAGACAATAAAACTACTGAAATTAAAGCTTCATCATTTAAAGATTATGTCGGTATTACTCCAACTAACTTAAAAAAAGTTCTATTAGATGGTAAAAAATTAACTTATAAATATAGTTTTGATTGGGATAAAGATGGTCATAATGATCAATATGTCATAATCGAAATAGATCCAGAAAAAATATCTCTTTTAGATACTGAAGGAAAAGACAAAGAATGGTCACCTGAAATAGCCGAAAAAATTAAAGAAGAAAATCCTACTACTGGTGACTTAAATCTTATCTTACCTCTTGGTTTAATCTTAATTAGTGGCATAGGTTTAGTATATTTCTTTAGAAAAGCTTAACAAAAAACTCATTTCGTTTTTGAAATGAGTTTTATTTATTATCTAATTGTTTCTTTAAATCAACCAGCGCCAAATACCTTGCACTTACTTTATTCTTTTCTACAGAACTAAGTTCAGCTAATGTTTTACCATTTTCTAATTCAAATATTGAATCAAAGCCAAAACCGTTCTCTCCACGCATTTCTTTAGTAATATTACCATTTATCTCTCCAACACCCACTAAAGTCTTACTTCCATCATAATAAACCATATTACATACTACTTTCGCTTTACGACTACTTAAAACATTAACCTTTTCAATTATCGCTTTATTTCGTTCTTCGTCAGTTGCCTCTTCACCTAAAAATCTATGCGTTAACACTCCTGGCCAGCCATCTAATTCTAAAACACATAATCCTGAATCATCAGCTATAACTGGTTCATTAGTTAATTCATATATCTCTTTAGCTTTCTTTAAAGCATTACCATAAAAAGTATCTTGGTCTTCAACAACATCAACATCTATCCCTTTATCTTTTAAACTATATAAATCATAATCTTTAAATATCTCTTTAATTTCTTTTATCTTACCCTTATTATTTGTTGCTATTATCATTCATATCACCACATATAGTACTATAACACAATTAATTAACTTTAACATTAAAAAGAACAACTAATTAGTTGCTCTTAATTTTATTAAATCTTCTAACATTTCATAAACATATTTTGATAGTAAATAATTATCTACTTTTCGATTCAATACATGGAACAACTCTTCATTATTAAGTTTCTGTTCTTCCTCTGTTAAGTAATGTTCTAAGAAATAGTTAACATATTTTAATTGTTCTCTTTCTTTTTGATCCTGATAATTTCTTATTCTCAATTCAATCTGTTTAATCTCATCTTGCGTCTTATTAATTTCCTCTTTTATATCATTATATTCATTGCTATCATTATTTAAATCTTTTAATCTATTATTTAAAGCAATATATTTATTATCAAGCAACGTCTTATTCATATTTTCACCAAGTAATTTAGCATCAAACTGTGTAATACTATTAAATAAGTCATCAGTTTCTTTTACTCTTTCTATAGCATACATAATTAAGTCGTCACTATCATCACCATGATAAGAATAAGTTTTATCTATATTACCTTCACCAACAAACTTATGTCTTATACTTAATTCTTCTTTACTAACTAAAAATAATCTTAATTCATCGAAGAATTTATAATAGCTTACCATTGAATCCCAAGCTACATCACAATAATAATACTTATTATCTAATGTAACTCTAAGTAAAGCGTAATCAGATGTTCCAAATAATGAATAAACTTTCTTTCCATTATAATAACCTATTGCATCTAAAGCTCCCATTGAATATACTACCGAAGATTTAACTCCCGCATATGCTAGTAACATTTGAAAAGCTTTAGCATAAGAAAGCCTACCACCTTTATTAAAATTAAATACTTTATAAATATTATTTACTCTTTCAAATAATTCTTTATCACCTTTAGGATCATCTTCATTAATAAATTCTATATTATTAAGCATCCATCTATATAAAACACCAAATTTTTCAATATCTCCGTCAGTTTTATAAATATATTTAGAAACAATATATGAAATATTTGACATAAGTACATCTATCTCTTCATTAGTATATTCATGTATCAAATACTTTCTAAGACCAATTGAATCAACCCATTTAATGTTATCATTACTAGGTTTCATCCCTGTTGTATTAATCATATCAATATAATAAATAATATCTAAAGTATTATTACAATTAGGATTATTAATCAAAAAATCAACAATATGTTTATTATCTTTAAAATCCTTATTATCATAGAACGTAAAACTTTTTAACTTAGGTATATAACTTACTGTTTCTAAATTTTCATTATGTATTAAACATAAGTCTTCTAACTTATTAAATATACTTAAATCGATATTTATTAAAGCAGTTTGCTCTTTTATTTTTAAACTTGTTAAATTAGGAACTATTTCACTTACAAGTTTTAATTCTTCTTCCGTTATAGATGGAAATGTTTCAAAATCAATTCTTACTAAATTAGGGAATAAATTTAATGAATTAATATCATTTTTATTAACTTTTAAATATGTTATTTTATCTAATTGTTCTTGTTCAAATTTATTACCATTATTTAAAACATTTAAACGATCTTTAATAGCTTCAGTTAAAGTATCAGATAATTCAATCATTATTTCCACCCACTTTATTCTTAAATTTATTATATCACAAAACAAAAAAAAGTCTTATAAAAGACTTCATCCATTGTAAATTACTCGTTCTCCATTACATTAGCAACTTCAATTAAGAAGTTTTTAACATTAGACATTTTAAGATGTCCATTTTTCGCCAAATTAATAAAACCACTAGTTGATGATAAAAACGCTGAAGCTGAAGTACCTTCAAATGATCCATCTAATTCATTAGCTTTATTAATAAAGTTACTTAAATCACTAATTGCTGCTTCATTAATAGTTGCCATTCTAGCACTCCAAGCTTCTAAAGCAGCTGTATCAATATAAACTGATGTATCCATAATTTACCTACCCTCTAGAAAATGCATCTTCTAATGCACTAGCACTTTCTGCTTTTTTAGTTAAATAATTAACATATTTCTCCATATTACTTAAAACAGTTTTATACAAAGCAATATATGAGTTAGCCGTACTTAAAAAAGAATTTTTTACTTGTACATCCTTCCAAGATCCAGAACTAGATATTTCACTAATTAAAGAAGTCAATTCAGCTATTCGTTCACGATAATCATCTATAACTTCTTTCAAACCAGAAATTGTTACTGATACACCTTCTGGTACATATTTATAAGAATCTCCCATAGTTTCATCTCCTAGAAAAAAATCTTTTTATAACTAAGTTATAAAAAGTAATTTTTTATTATTCAGATAACATTGTTTCTGCTGTTGCAATTACATCATTTGCAAACAAATTAATTTGTTCATGAAACTTATAAAAAGTAGCTCTATACTCATCTAATTGTTGTCTTAGTTCACTAGGCTTATATTGTCCTTGATAAGTTCCAACTTCTTCATCATTTATTTCTTGCATTTTAGCATCAACATCATTTAGTAAAGCTTCAATATTATTAGCTAAAGATTTCATTTGTTCAGCTTTAGCTCTCGCTTCACCGGTTTCAATTTTTAATACTCCATCTGCCATATATTAATAACCTCCTTAATTAAATGAATTATGACTTTCAATACGAGCTTTTAACTCAGCTTCGTCATTATCAATAGAATTTGAAGTTTTAGTAATTAAGTCAGCACATTCATCTAGAACTTCTCCTAATCTATTAAAATCATCTCTTTTATCTAATACTGAACTTTCAAAATCTTTTGATAAACCTCCAGTAAAATCAGCTGAAACTAAAGTATCAACTAAATTATATAAAGAACTAATATAATCTTTATATTCATTTGCTGAATTTGTAATATTTCCAGACCAAGCTCTCATTGATTCTGTATTATGAGTAACAACTCCCATACGACGACCTCCCTCTATTAACTTCATTATATCATTTTTGATTTAATAATTTTTACTTTTTTTAAAAAGGTGTAAACTTTTTTACTAAATATCTACTGTTTTAGGATACTTTTGCGCCAAGTCAAAATAATTACCCTTATTAATAATTGTGTCTATATTTTTATTCCATTCAGGATGAAACTTAACAACTGAATTACTAGATCCATACCAAGAAGATTTATCTACAACGAATTCAACAACATCTACTCCATTACTATGTCCCCACTTATTACAATTTGCATCTCCCTGACTCTTAATATCGCCAATAATACATTTAATAACTGTTCCATCTTCTTGAACAACATCAATAAAATCGCCAACATTACCAAAAGTTGTTGTTGTTGCTACAACATATCTATCTCCTATTTTACCAAAACCTTGTTCATCAAAGTTCATTCCAGCTGACTCAATAAGTTTATACTGATCAGAACTACGCGCTGTTATACATTGCCATCCCATATATGTATGTTTACTACCTAATCCACCTGGTAATTTAACTGATGTTCCTTTAACTTCCTCTAAATATTCTTCTAATTTTTCATAATCAACATTCGCAATTTTAACATTACGATTAGCAGTTGACCTAGGAAAACTAGGTGTTCCATAACTTGCAGGTGTATAAGAACTATAACTAGATGAAGAACTATATCCTCCAGATGATGTACTACGTGCTGCTCCAACTACCGAAGCTGTATTTACTAATGGTGTTAAACCATTTACTTTTCCAGTTGCAACAGCCTCACCAACTTCACCAGCACTTGTTCCTTTTAATTGGTTATACCATTGTTGAGCTGTTTGACAACGATTATTTCTAATAGCTTCTTCACTATCATTTGATCCTTCAACAATATTATGAAAATAATAAGCCGCATCAGATGGACTATCAGTATCATAAAAACCTGCTTTTGCTAAATCTTTACCATAAGATGAATTAGGATCAACAGCTTCTTCCCACAAGTATTCAAGTTGAAATTGTAAATTACTAGGATCTACTCCTCTTTCACGAGCTGCTGCTTCTAATGCTGTTCTTCTATCAAAACTCCACTGTATAAGGCCATAACCTTCACCTGTTTTAGCTTCAACTACTCCAGGATCAAAATTACTTTCAGCTTGAATATTACCTAAAATACCAGCAACAGCTGCATCAGATAAACCTTTATATTTAAAGAAATTCCAAATAACTTGCGCATTACCATTTACAGTACCATCAGTCTTAAATAAATCTTCATATGACATCTTACTACTTTCACTATTTGCTAAAGAACTAAAATCATCAACATCAAAACCGACAATTGAAATGGCAAAATTTTTTATATTACTAGAAACAGCATCTAAATCAGCAATAATATTATCCATATTACTAGCTAATGTTTGACCAGATCCTGCAACATTTATACCATCATAATTTTCTAATGATGACATTTTTTCTTTTAAACTTTCACCATCACCCTTTATACTCTTAGCTTGTTCTTCTAATTTAGTAGCTAAAGCAACTAATTCATTCTTATCCTTAATATCTGTTGCCATAAATTTATTACCTCCCTACTTATATCTATTACCTGTATTAGTTATTTTATTATCACTATAGCTTGTAGTTCCATTAGATCTAAATGATAGATAATGATGATTTCTTACTCCTGCTAAAGCATCCTTAACAGCTGTTTGAACAGTCTCTGGTGCCCTACCATTCATATAAGCCTTATAACTTCCATGTTGATAAACAACAAATTGATTAGGTGCAGTCGCTTGTGCTACAGGATTAGTTCCATGACTTCTAACCCAATTAGGAGCTTCACATCTATTTAAAATAGTCGTAATAACAGCTAATGCATCATCATATGATTTATCACTTTCAGCTGCAACTATTGCACATAATAATTCATAATCCTCATCACTAACTTCATAAGCCAAATTACCTACAGTAACTTCAAACCCTTTATCTAAATTATTATGATATTTACTAACATCTATATTAGGATCTCCCGAAGTAATTGTAACAGGTGTTGTACCTACTGGACTACTATTACTACTTAAATTACTAACTGAACTACTATTACTACCAACCGAATATGTATAAGTATATCCACTACTAGATGAACCACTCTTACTATTACTACTATAATGTACTACTGAAGAAGCAGCACTACTAGCTGTACTTAATGTAGACCAACTATAAGAATTTTGTTTTTGACCACCACTAGAATTACTCTTTGCTGTAGAAGTATCATATTGATTCTTTAAATTAAAGTAACTACCTTTATTAACTATTTTACTAATATTTTTATTCCATTCAGGATGATATCCTACTACTGTTTTATTTGTTCCATACCAAGACGATTTATCTACAACAAACTCTACAACACATTGTCCATTATCATGACCCCATTTATTACAACCTGCATCATTTTGATTTTTTATATCGCCAATAATACATTTAATAACTGTTCCATCTTCTTGAACAACATCTATGTAATCACCAACATTACCAAAAGTAGTAGTTGTTGCTACTACATATCTATCCCCTATCTTACCAAAACCTTGTTCATCGAAATTCATCCCAGCTTCTGTTCTTAACTTATATTGATTAGATGAAGTATCGGTAATACATTGCCATCCCATATATGAATGAACACTACCCAATCCTCCAGGTAACGCAATTGCATTTCCTGATTCTTCAGCCAAATAAGTTTCGACATTATTAAAGTCATCAACATCAAAATCCATAACCGATGTTGAATAATTCGTAATATTGCTGGATACTGCATTCAAATCCATAAATATATTATCTATATTACTAGCCAGTACATTACCAGCACTAGCAACATCTATACCATCATAATTACTTATATTTTTTAATTTACTTTTCAAATTCTCAGCTGCACTCTTTATATCGTTTTTTTTAGAATCAAGTTGAGATGCTAAAGATACTAACTCATTTTTACTACTAATATTTATTGATGACGCCATAAATTGCACCTCTATTCTAATTAATTATAGCATATAAAAAGAATAAAAACATTAGCATTTTTATTCTATAATCTCTCCCACTAAATCATAAGCATATGAATCAATAATCTTAACCTTAACAAATTCATTAATCATATATTCCGGATTAAACTTAATATATATAATTCCATCTTCTGAAGGAACGTCCATATAACTACGACCAATAAAATATTCTCCATCATCTGTAATATTTTCAATTAAACATTCATACGTATTACCAATTCTCTTACTTAATAATTCTTTACTAACCTCTTGTTGAATCTCCATTATCTTATTCTGTCTATTCATCTTTACCTCTTCAGGAATTTGTTCTTTAAACTTAGCAGCCGGAGTCCCATCCTCAGCACTATAAGCAAAGGCCCCTAAACGATCAAATTTACTTTCTTTAACAAAATCACACAGTTCTTGAAATTCATCTTCTGTTTCACCAGGAAATCCAACAATTAATGTCGTTCTTAAAATTACATCAGGTATTTCTTTTCTTAATTTAGCAATAAGATTTCTAATACTTTTTCCGTCACTCTTACGATTCATTAATTTAAGTACTCGATCATTAATATGCTGTATCGGCAAATCAAAGTAATGACATATTTTATCACTATTCTTTACTACTTTTATTAATTCATCATCAATCGTTTCCGGATAAGAATATAAAAATCTAATCCATTTAATACCATCAATCTTTGTTAAATCATTAAGTAATTCAGCTAGTCTAGATTTTCCATACAGGTCTATTCCATACTTTGTCGTATCCTGTGCTATAACTACTAATTCCTTAATTCCTTTCTGTGCTAAATGACGAGCTTCATCAAGTATCTCATTATAATCTCTTGATATATATTTACCTTGAATATAAGGTATTGCACAGTAAGTACAATAATTACTACATCCTTCAGCTATCTTTAAATAAGCCATAGCATCTCCAGTAGTTAACACCCTATCTTTATAATTTAATAAATCATTCTCACCTTTTTTATTTATTAAATTATCTATTTTATTCCATAACTTATCATAATCTTTAATACTAACGAATAAGTCTACTTCAGGTATTTCATGTTTTAATTCTTCTTCATATCTTTCCACTAAACACCCAGTAACAATCAAGTATTTCAAGTTATTTTTTTTATAATCTGCAAATTCTAGTATTGTTTTAATTCCTTCATCTTTAGCTGATTCAATAAAACCACATGTATTAATAAGTAGAATATCTGCTTCACTAGCATCATCAACTATTTCATATTTATGTTTTCTAAATAAACCTATCATTTGCTCAGTAACAACTAAATTCTTAGAACATCCTAAAGATATAAAACCAACTTTCATCTATACTTCACCCCAAACGCATATGTATTATAACATAAAATAAAAAAACTGAAATATTTTCAGTTCTAATTTGAATTAGTTAAAGTTAATTTAACAGATGATACTTTATTATTACGCATAATCTTAACTGTTACTGTATCTCCGCTCTTACATTTATATAATTGATATCTTAAAGCAGCAATATTACTTACAGCAGCACCATTAAAATCTGTAATAACATCGCCAACCTTTAAACCAGCTTTAGCAGCTGGAGAACCTGATGCTACCTCTGCTACAATTACGCCATCCATTGCACTAATACCATAATTACGAGCACTATAGATATTAGAAGCTTCAGCCATTGAAATACCTAGATATGGTCTTGAAACATCTTCACCTTTAATTAAGGCATCAGCATATGAAGTAGCTTCTTCGATAGGAATTGCAAAACCCATACCTTCAATACCAGTTGATGCTAATTTCATATTGTTTATTCCAATTACTTGACCATTAGCGTTACATAAAGGGCCACCTGAATTACCATTATTGATTGCTGCATCAGTTTGTAATACTTGCATTATCCAATCATTTTGATAACCATTAGTACTTACTTCTACTTCTCTATCTTTACCAGATAAAATACCTCTTGTAACACTCCAAGAATAAACAGAATAATCAAGTGGAGCACCAATTGCAAAGACTGTATCTCCAACTCTCATATCAATACTACTACCTATTTCTGCTACTTGATACTCCTTTTTAGAAGTTAAAGATAAAACAGCTAAATCAGCATATTTATCTCCACCTTCTATAGTAACTTGTTCTTCAGTACCATCAGTGAAAACAACTCCTACGGAATTACCATTTTGAATAACATGGTAGTTAGTTAATAAATAGTATTTATCATTATCTTTTTTATAAACAAATCCTGTTCCTGTCGCATATAACTGTCCTCTTTGATATGTTTTAACAACAACAACAGCATTATATATCTTTTCTACACCATCAGCTATACCAGTATCAGTAACTGTTACTTCTTTTTCCGTCTTTGTTATATTAGTAATTTGATCTCGCGCAAAATCAGGATAGAAGTGAAAAAGTAATAACAGTGCTCCAGCTCCAATTAATACTGAAATAATCGCTGTAAAAATAACTAAAGCAACTACCTTACCCATACCTATTCCATTATTTTTTTCTTTATTTTCCTTCACAGGAATTGGTTCAATATAATTTAAATTATTATAATCCATATTAATCTATCCTCGCAATCTCTCTAAATGTACTAGGGAATCCCATCGCATCCAGTACTTTTTCTAAACTTATTGAACTTAATTTACCACCCAAGATATCTAATTCATATGATAACTCATTTATTAACAAAGTAAAATCTTCTTCTCTAAGTAATTGCTTCAAGATTATTACTAGAGTAAACAAATCATCTTTACCATATATATACTCACCATCAGTCTTTTCAATATTTAGAAAAGCATGATATTTAGTATCATCAATCATTCTTTGAGTTTTATGATCATACATAATATCTTCGTGAGCACATAAATTTCTAAAATTGGCTAATATCGGTAAATAAACCAATAAATCATCTACTGATATATTATACACCCCAGCAATATCTCTTTGGTCCTCTTTTTTCATTATCGTATATAATTCTGATATTAAACCAAAAGATAAAACCTTAACAACTACCCAAAATGGAACGTATCCATAATTACTAATATAGTGCATTGTTGCTGAATGCTGACCACCATTTACTCTTATCTGTCTTTTAATCTTTTTAAGTAAATCATTAACTTGCCTTACTTTATCGTTAGAACGATCAAAATTAGATGGATTTAAATAGTCTTTTTCTTTAATACCATATTTTTTCGATAATTGATAAGAAAATATACTTTTCGCATTATTTTCAACAATTAATATATTCTTAAAAAATATATTTCTTATTTGCCTATCAAAATTAAATAAGGCATATAACTCTTTAAAATTAGTACCAGGAATAAACATTCTATCTTTAGGTGATTTTAAAAATAAATGTCTATAGCCGCTAATAAAGAAATAATTTTCTCTAAGTAAAACATCTTTAGCATAATCTATATCATCTATTACTAAACCTTTACTTTTCAAAATATCAATTTGTTCATCAATAGTTTTAAAGGTCTTTATCACAAGCATCACCCTATTATTCGAAACTATTATACCACATTTGAAAAGCTATTTAAATCATATATTTTTTGTGTGTACATTATGTTATAATATTGTGAAAAGTAGGTGAAATTATGCCATCAATTACAACTCATCATCTTTTTGCAAAAGATCTTTTAAAAGAGTTAAATAAAGAAATAAAAAGTCATTTTATAAATGAAGAATTAATTTATACAACATTTGCCCAAAGTCATGACTACTTATTTTACTATACCTTTGATTTAAAAAATGCTAAAAGAATTAAAGAACTAGGTCATAACGCTCATCATTCTCATACTCAAGACTATATTCTAAATATTATAAAAGAAATAAAAACTAAACATTTAGAAAATAATAAACAATGTATTGCTTATTTATATGGTGTTATTACTCACTATGTATTAGATTCAACTTGTCACCCTTTTATCTTCTATAAAACTGGTATTTATCGTAAAAATAATAAACATTCTAAAATCTATCGTGGTGAACATAATCGTATGGAAAAAGACATTGATGCTATATTCTATGAAAGAGAATTCCATAAAAAATACAATCATTGTAATTTAAATAGAGATATTATTAAGAAACCTGTATTTAATCAAGAACTATCTGAATTAATTAGTAATGTCTATAAAAAAACATATAATGTAGATAATATAGGTATCTACTATTTTAAAAGTATTAAACATACTAAAATAATTAATACATTAGTTATTAACGACTTCCTAGGTATCAAAAGACTACTATATACTATAATTGACTTTATTACTAACAAATCATTTGGTAACCTAGCTGCCTATAGTACCTATCGTAAACATCCAGACTTATCACTTTTAAATAATGAACATCATACATGGCATCATCCAAGTATTAAAGAACAAACATCTACTGAATCATTTGATGATCTAGTAAATAAAGCCCAAAAACAAACTATAACTATCATCAAAGCAATCAATAAATATCTATTTAACGAAACAAGAAATAATATAGATCTAAAAGAACTAATCCCGGATATCGACTATTCAACTGGTTTAATAATCAAAGATAATATTCGTATGGACTATTTTGAAAGAGGTTAACCTCTTTTTTTAATAATAACTTAAAATTCCATCTATAATAGATTTAACAACTTTATCTTGATATTCTACACTATTAAGTAACTTTCTCTCTTTATCGTTCGATAAAAAACCACATTCAATTAATATACCTGGTATCCTTAAATTTTTATACATATAAATACTATTTGATAACTTCTTTTCAGTTCTTGGACTATTTAAATTATTTTTAAAAGCTTCTTGCATTACTTTAGCTAATTCATCATTACCATCAGTATAAAAAACTTGCGCTCCATAATATCTTTTATCTTCTAAATAATTCATATGAATACTAATATATAAATCTGCCTTACTACTATTAATTAAATTAATCCGATTATCAAAATCACTTTTCTTTCTTCTATCAGCATCAGGACTACTTAAATCATAATCACCATCTCTTGTCATTATTACCTCAACACCTTGTTTAACTAATTCGCTTCTAAGTTTCAATCCTATCTTTAAATTAATATCACTTTCAAGAATCCCATTTACTGATGTTCCCTTATCTTTACCACCATGTCCAATATCTAAAATAATAACGTTTCCCACCAACTGATTATTAATATCTTTTCCATAAACTAAACTAGTTGTTAATAAAAACAAACATATCAACATCCATAATATTTTCTTTTTCATACTAATATTTATTCCAAAAAAAAAGAGAAATTACTCTCTTTAACAATTAACCATTAAAAATTTCCGTACTTACATAATAATAATTTTCATTGTCATCTGTTTTAAAAGTATGTTTAAATGTTACATTATCAGCACTCTTAAGTTCATAATAATAACTTGTACTATCAGATGTATGTAAATAATAATTATCATACTGATCATTAGGATTATCTACTCCAGCTCTTCTATCAGTCAAATAACCTTTATCATATATTTCAATAGTTCCATCTGGATTTAACATAACTTTTTGAATATCAAATTTTATCTCTAAAGCTCCACTTTGTGGTGTAGCAGTATTTCCACACACATAACTATCTTCACCTAAGACACACTTTTTTCCAACTACTGGTGTAAATTCACTAACTAAACTAAGATTATCATCATTAAATAACGTTTTACTTAAAGTAGTTATATCATCATTATTATATTTATATACTGTACAAACTAGTGATGGAATATTAGCACTACCAGCTTCATCTAAAATAAAGCCATTATCACAACTACCAAATTCATTTCTATTTAAAGTTTCTTTAGTATTATTATTTTTTAATGTCATATAGTTATAAATAATTGCTAACCTATCATTAGGAGTCAACTCAGCATAATTAACTCCCTTACTACTATAAAAAGAAGTATTAGTATTAACTATATTATATAAATTTTTAATTTTATCTTGATACATTGAATCACTAGTTATTTCTCTCGCTTCTATTGGTGCTGGCGTATTATCCTCTTCTTCTTTTTCTTCTAAATATTTAGTCGCCCAATAAAAACCAATAACAGCTCCCACTGCTAAAAATAAAACAAATATAATTATATATTTAAAAGTATTATTACTATCTTTATCTTTTACTTCGGCCATTAATATCCCCTCTATTATCTATATCTATTATAAAAAAAATAATAAAAGTAATCAACAATTAATCTCTTATTTTAATATTGCCTTAAATCTTTCCAAGAAAAAAAGCCCAAATGATTGAGCTTTTGAAACACTTGAAATAAATCTTAACGCTTTGAGAATTGTGGAGCACGACGAGCTTTTTTAAGACCTGGTTTTTTACGTTCTTTACTTCTTGGATCTCTAGTAACGAATCCAGCAGTTTTTAAAACTTTTCTATAAGAATCTTCTCTAGTTTGATCAGCATCTGCATCGAATGCTAATAAAGCACGAGTAATACCTAATCTTATAGCACCAGTTTGTCCTGAGAAACCTCCGCCTTTAACTGTAACATCAATATCGAATTTATCCTCATTACCTGTAGCAACTAATGGTTGTTTTAAATCCATTACTAATACTGCAAAAGGCATATATTCATTAACATCTACACCATTAACTGTAATATTTCCTTTTCCCGCAGTCATTCTTACTTGAGCAATTGAACGTTTTCTACGTCCAGTAGCTGTCCATACTTGTTTTGCCATTTAAAATCCTCCTTAGTCTACCTTAAGTTCGATTGGTTTTTGAGCTTGATGTTTATGATCAGGTCCGGCATAAACGAATAATTTCTTACCCATTTCTCTTCCTAAAGGACCTTTTGGTAACATACCTTTAACAGCTCTTTCAATCATTTCTTCTGGATATTTTTCGATCATTGTTTTAGCGTTTCTTTCTCTTAATCCTCCTGGATATCCACTATGATTATAATATTTCTTATCTTCTAGTTTATTTCCAGTAAGTTTAACTTTTTCGGCATTTACTACGATTACGTAGTCTCCACAATCGATGTGAGGTGTATAAGTAGCTTTATGTTTACCTTTTAAAACTACAGCAACTTTAGTAGCTAATCTACCTAAAGTAGCACCTTCAGCATCTACAACATACCATTTACGTTCAACAGTTTCTTTCTTTTCCATAAATGTATTCATAAAAATTTCCTTTCACTGTCTTCACCTGCTTCGCTTTCCCAAGGCTAACAAACTCAAACAAATAAAATGTACCGATTAAAATTATATGAAAAACCAGCTAAAAAGTCAAATAAAATCGCTGTTTTTTGACTATTTTTAGCTAGTTTTATTTTATTTCTGTCAATTAGTACTCAATACTTTCTAAATATAAGCCACAAGCAGGTGCTGTATAACCATATATTTCTTCATTACTATTAAGCATTTCTTCTACTTTAGTAATCTTATCTTTCCCACGACCTACTTCAATCATCATTCCTACTAAGTTTCTTACCATATAACGATAAAAACTCTTACCTTCAAAGATAATATTTAAAATATCATCTTCCCATTCAAAGTCTATATTATAGATAATTGCTTGCGCATCTTCTCTTTCCCCAGCAACAAAATTACGAAAATCATGTACACCCAAGTATAACTTTGCTACTTCTTTCATTTTATCTATATCTAACTTATATTCTGGTTGATAAGTATAATCAGTTAAGATTGGTTTATATTCACCCATATTAATTTTATATATATACTTTTTCTTCTTCACACTAAATCTAGCATGAACATCATCACTAACTTCTAATACTTCTTTAACATATATATAAGGTTTAACTAATGAATTAATTGCTTCCTTAAGTCCCTCAGGACTTATCTTAATATCTAACTTAAAACTTACTCTCTGCCCATTAGCATGTACTCCACGATCAGTTCTTCCAGCCCCCTTAACTAATACTTCTTTTTTATTTATCTTAGTTAAAGCCTCTTCTAAAACTTTTTGCACACTATCTAACTCATTAAGTCTTTGAAAGCCATAAAACTTACTTCCATCATAAGCAATAGTTATTAAGTAATTCATTATCTCACCTTCAATACATAGTATATAATTAAACCAATATTCATAAATATATACGCATAATCAAATATAACTAATTTAGTTCGATACTTATATTTACTTATTATATTACCATTATATAACTTATACTTCATATCACTTTTTCTTAATCTCATTTTACTTTTACAATCTTTATACACTCTTCTTAAATTAGTAAATACTAACTTAATTTTATTTAAAATATTAGAATGAGAATAGTCTATCCCCTTATTTTCTCCACTGTTAATTAATTCTTTCATTCTATCAATATAATTAATAATAAAAGTAATTATATTGGTAAAAAATGATGATATCTTTTTAAGATTAATCCCTATTAAATTAAATATATTAAGTCCCTTAGCTAAACCTTTACCTATATCTTCTTTAGTCGTTGTATAAACAATTATAGCTATATATAAGAAGAAAAATACTAATTTAAATACTATTATATTTATATCACTTATCGATTGTCCATAATGATATAACATAAAATATAATACTATAATTAAATACTTTAACTTCCATACAACCTTTAAATATCTTAAAATACTAACATTACTAAGTAAGATTAGTATAAATACTAAGCTAAGATTTAATATAAATAAGACATTATCATATTTAAATAAACATACTAATATATAGATAAATAAACCTATAAACTTAAGTAATGGATTAATCCTATGAACTATTGAATCTTCATCATTATATGTATAATCTAAATTATTTAACATTACGATACAATTCCTTTATAAGTTCTTTTAAATCAGTGTATTCTAATATTTTATGTCCTTTACTTTGCGCATATTTGGTAAATTCTACTATCTTAGGCATTTCTAAATATTTATATAATTCATCATTATAAAAGACTTGTTTGTCTCCATTAACAACTACTTCTCCCTTGTTAATAACATATAAATTATCAACAAGATTAAACATAAACGTTAAATCATTACCTAAGATAATAATTGTTTTCTTAAATTTATTTTTTAATTTTAAGAATAACTTTTTATAATATTCTCTTTCTCGATAAATAAATCCTTTATAAAAATCTTCTAAAATTATTACCTCTGGATTATAAGAAAGTAAACAAGCCAAACTAAGCTTTTTCTTCTCTGTATAAGAAAGTTCATTCGGATTTATATCTAAATACTCTTCATTTAATCCAGCTATCTTTAAAGAGTCAACAATGTGTTGATTATCTTCTTTAGCTTTATATTCAAAGTTCTTCATAACTAACTCTATCTCTTCTTTAACCGACTTAGTTATAAAGTTATTCTTACTTTCTAAAACGCCAATTCTCTTTCTTAACATATTAACATTATTAATATGACTTGTTCTTTTAATTACTAAATCATCTAACTTTAATTCACCCTTACTTGGTCTTTTACTAACCATTAATAAATTACTTATAAAACTTAAATTTTCACCAGCTATACCAACTATACTACCTTCATTAATTGTTAATGATACATTATCTAAATACTTAACTTCTTGCTTAGTATTCTTATTTTCAATTAACGATAAATTATTAAATACTATTTCCATAAGTTCTTCACCAAGTCTTCCATATTTAAATAATTTCTATTAATAAGATCATATAGTTGTAACTGAATAGATAAATCAATCATAAATGGTAAATCAAAACCTAATCTCTTTAAGATTTTTTCATTTTGTAAAACATCTAAAGTCTTACCATCTAAAGCATTAATTCCATCATATAAACATAAAATATAATCAGTATATAAGACATCTTCCATATTAGTTGTTACATTTATTAAAGTAATATGTTTCGTATTTAAATAGTTAAGTAATAGTATTTTTGTTCTTAAATTCAAGTCAATAAGTAAGTCATCTAAGGCTAGATAAGAAGGATTCATTATCGCATAAGATAATATTTTAACTAAAGTTTGATCATTTAAACTAAGTGAGTTTATTCTTTTTTTAAGTATTTTGTTTATTCCAAAGTATTCATTTATTTCATTCATACGTTTGCGTATTTCCCCAGGTGATAAGTTCATATTTTCAAGAGGATATTTAAGCTCATCTTCTACTGTATCTGCAAGTAATAATGTATCTTTAAATACTACAGCAATACATTT
This sequence comes from uncultured Bacilli bacterium, assembly GCA_947626095.1. Taxonomy (GTDB): domain Bacteria; phylum Bacillota_I; class Bacilli_A; order RF39; family UBA660; genus Coprovivens. The sequence goes on along the minus strand of CANQQV010000011.1, from coordinate 8,311 downwards.
TCTTAAAGCATCAAAGTTATCACTATTTACTAAAACCCCATTAATAATAACTTCACCCTTATATTCTAATTCTCCATTAAGTATCTTAAGTAATGTTGTCTTTCCTGAACAAGAAGGACCAATAATACTTAACGTTTTATCTTTCCTTAACGTAAAATTAACCTCTTTAAATACTTGGTTAGTATCATTATAAGAAAATGCTAAATTTTTTAATTTTATATTTCCCATAATTCTTCACTCACTTAATGGTTTATTATACATTAAAAACAAAAAAAGAAAAGGTTTTTAAGCCTTTTCTTTAACTAAATTCTAATTATTTTTATCTTTTGTTACCTCTAATAAATTTAGGTATAATTCATAGTTCTGTTTTTGCTTTTTTACTATAACTTGTAGTATTAAACCAGTCATAAAAAATAATAATGCCATCATAATACTAAAACAACTAACTATTAAACTAGGAAACTTTTCAACTAAACCAGTTTGAAAATAACCTATATAAGCTGGTAAACCAATTACAACACCTATAATAAAGAAAATTAAAGCTAAAGTATTAAAAAATATAGCTGGTTTATATTCTTTAAATAACGTCGCAATTGTCTTTAAAACCTTTAAGCCATCACTATAAGTATTTAACTTTGATACAGATCCTTCTGGTCTATCACGATAAGAAACAGGTATTTCTACTAATTTATAATTCTTATCTACTGCATGTATTGTCATTTCTGTTTCTATTTCAAATCCTTTTGATAAAACAGGAAAACCTTTAACAAATTCATAACTAAATGCCCTATAACCAGTCATAATATCTTTAACTTTGTTTTTAAACATTGTGTTGATTAACCATCTAACCATCTTATTACCAAAGTTATGAAATAATCTTTTATTCTCCGTAAAATAAGTTGAAGACAATCTATCTCCTATAACCATATCTGCTTTACCATTTAATACTAAGTCACACATTTCTTTAGCATTTTCTGCTGGATAAGTATCATCGCCATCAATCATTAAATAGCAATCAGCATCTATTTCACGAAACATCGTTCTAATAACATTACCTTTACCTTGACGATACTCATATCTAACAATAGCACCTGCTTTTCTTGCAATTTCATCTGTCCCATCACTAGAATTATTATCATAAACATATATATCAGCATCCGGTAATACCTTCTTATAATCTTTAACTACCTTTTCTATTGTCTTAGCTTCATTACAACAAGGTATTAAAACCGCTATCTTACTTTTATCTTTAGATTTCATAAATCCACCTCATAAGTTAATTATACTATATTTTTTCTTTGTAAAACAAAACTTATCATTAAAGGCATCGCAAACATATAAGGCATTGCATATCTAAAATAAGTATTAGCAGGTCCTACAATACAAACTAATATTGAAATTAAAGCTGGTAAGTATAATACTAACTTCTTATATTCTTTATTTTTTAAGATATAACCTACTAATATAAAAACCATCCAAGTATTAAAACCAATATTACATATTAAACCTATTACTGGTATTTTAGGATAATTAACGACATAATCAGTTACATTATCTCGATAATTATTTAACTTATTATAATGATAAGCAAAACCATCTTCATTTATTCTAGTATCTAACTTAGTATGTAAATACCAAGATGTTTTCTCTGGATAGAAGAACCCATAAGTATTATTAACTGTTGCATTAACATAAGTAATCGGATGTTTTACTAGTCCCTTAAACCATACTTTAAAATATTCTTTTATATCTTCACTAGTTGCATACTTATTAAACTTATTTTTAACATCATCAGCTAGTTCAGGATCATACCTTTCACTTAAAGTATCATATATTAATACTTTATCTATTACTTCTTTATCCTTATCACTTAAGTCATCACTATGATATTTAACATATCTTGCTGTTTGTTGAAAAGGTACAGATAAAGCTTCTCTTATACTACCAGGAGTTATCTTTAAAGCAGGTAATAAAACTTTTGAATAGCAAGTAGACAAAACAAGTACTATTAAAAAGACTGTAATTAATTGTTTACGATATTTCTTAACTGCTAAGATTAAAAATGGAAAAGATAAAATAATTACATGTAACCCATTATTTCTAAATAGAATAACTAATAACATAACTAGTACAAGCTTTATCATATCAAATATTTTAAACTTCCCTTTATAAGAAAGTACTTTATGTAATAACAAAATATATAAAATAATAAACGCTGTAAATAAAACATCTTTAACTGCACTTATGGCATACATTCCATACATTGGTACTAAAGCATATATTGCTAAAGCTCCTAAAACAAATTTCCAAGAAACATTCATATCTTTAACCATATACTTTATGGTATAAGCTAAAACAACAGAAAGAACAGCAATTTGGATTAAACTATAAAAGAATAATCCTAAATTATCATTACCTATCATATGGCCTAGTTTTAAACAACCACCAATTAAAACCGTATGGGCAACCGGATGATGATTAGTAAGTAAAACATTATCATCTAACATAACTACATAATCATTATATTTACTTCTAATTCCAAAAAACTGTTTTATTTGAAAACTAGGATCTGGTGACAATATAACTGGATAATAAGCAATAAAATAAGGTATCCAACATAATATAATAACAATTAAACTAATTATAAACGGATGTTTTTTAAAAACATTTAATATTTTATTTGGCCATTTACTATCCTTATACTTATCTAAAATGTTATAAAATAAACTAATAATATACTTAAATATGAAGTAATAACCTACAAAAACAATTAAACAAATTATAAAATTATAAAAATTAGCAAAGACTAAAGAAGCATTTCCATACTTCATATAACTAGCGCCAAATAACATAAAGAAAGCTAATAATCCACTTAAGAAGCTAACTATTTTACTTTTAATAACTTCTTTTTGCTTTATAAAATGGTATAGCAATATAAATAATACAATAGTTCCAACATAGCCAATCTTTAAAGAGCCGTCTACCCCCCCCAATGGATTTTCAGCCGCTAAATACTTAACATAGTCAAAACAAAGAGCTAATAAAATACAAACTGTTATTAATATTGTTCTTATTTTTGCTTTCATATCCTACCTCTATTTATAATTCTTATATTTAACCACTTTACCCTTTTCTAAACTTTTAGCTACATCTATAATTCTCTGATTACTAGAACCTCTAAATACAACATCAAAACTCTTTAAAGCCATTATAAATCTTCCATCAACTAAAGCATCGATATATTTTAAAGCATTCATATAATGTTCATTCTTTTTCGCTAGTTCTAACACTTCTTCAAAAGTATAACCTGTATAACACCATACATCCATACCTTTTTCTTTAACATATTTAGCTAGTTCCTCTAATGCTTCTATCTGCATCATTGGATCTCCTCCAGAAAAAGTAACACCTTCTTGAAATTCTAATTCATCTATTTGCTTTTTTACATCGGCAATAGCTACTTCAGTTCCAGCTTTAAAATCATGTGTTTCAGGATTATGACAGCCAGGACAATCATGAGAACATCCTTGAAACCAAATTACACTTCTAATACCTTCCCCATCTACAATACTATCAGTTTGTATTTCAGGCATTGCTAACCTTACAAATCCTTTTTTCATTTTTACCACTCTACCTCTACATACAAAAATTATAACACAAAAGAAAAAAAGAAAATCTAAATTAATAGATTTTAACTTTCTTTGACATTCACTATTTTAATTCTTTTAATTTTCTTAAAATTAAAAGAATAAATAATAATTATTATATTAAGTACTATTTCCAATAAAGTACTAAAGCATTTTATCATAATATCTCCTACTAGATATTTAAAGTTTATAATACTAATAATCATTATAACTATTTCTAAAATTATATAAAGTACTATAAAGACTCTCATAAACATCTTGTTTTTCTTAAATAAACCAAGTAAGTTACTTAAAACATAACATTCAAATATTACTCTAACTATATTAGAAACTAAATTCAATTTATTAAGAGTAAAACCTTTTAAAGGAAAGTATATCCAACCAACTACCATTCTAATTATTAAGAGAAATATCATACTTGTTAATACCCAATAAATAAATCTTTCTATTTTATCATCATTAATTAGTAATAAAACAAAGTAAACAAAAAATATAGAGTTAATTACTTCATTAAATAAGAAAAACTCATTAAAAACAAAAGTACTAAAAAGAAAAATAACTATATATACAATAATTAACTTCTTATTAACCTTATATTCTCCTTCTAATATTTCATTAATACTTACTTTAAATAATGTACTTAATTTAACTAAACAATCACTATCTGGTAAACTAATTCCTCTCTCCCATTTGCTTACTGCTTCTCTTGTTACTGGTATTATATTAGCTAATTCTTGTTGCGTTAATTTATTCTTTTCTCTTAACTCTTTTATAAATTTACCAGTTTTATTTTGTTCCATACCTATTTGCTCCTTTAATAAAATCATATCATTTTTAAGTCAAAAGAAAAGGAACTATCAGTTCCCAATCTAATTATTCAGCTTTAACTAAAACTATATTACCATATTCATCATAAGTAACATTAAAGCCATTATATTTTAAATCTTGAATTAATTCTTCTAACTTTTCACTTAATTCTGTTATTTCTTCATCTTTTTCATAAGTTAAATCAGTTAATTCATTTATTCTTTTTTCATAAGATTCAACTAAATCATAATACTTTTCTTCATTAGCTTTTAATATCTTAATATTTTCCTCTGTTGTATATACTTTAACTTTATAATCACTTTTATAAGTAACAATCTTTTTATTATTAATATCATCTATGATTTGACGAATCAAATCCATTGTAAAATCTTGATTATCGGAAATACCTAAAACAATACTATTAAGTTTTATATATAAATCAGCATTATTATATCTTGAATGTTCAACAACTATTTTAATATCATTATTATCGCTAGGAATATATTCTATATCACTATATAAACGAGAAGAAAATGATTGTTTGACCAATACCATATCATTTTTCATAGGTTGATTAAATTGAGTTTTAACATAATTTTCACTATCTTTAATATCAAATTGAACTAAGCTAACAGCTCCTAAACCAATACCTGAACCAATTAAGATTAAAGAGCTAATAAAACATATCAATAAGAATTTTTTATTTAAATCACGGTTAAAGATAAAATCAAAGAAGATTAAAATAAGTAAATAAGTAAGTAAGCCTGCTCCTATCAAACCTACTTCTAATGCAACAAAGAACAATCCCGATTTAATTACCAAAAAACTTAAGATAAAACAAATTAAAACAAATACAAATATTCCTGCTCCAATAGATAAAGCAAATAACGCTAAACCTTTTAAAAGTAATAATACACCTTTAAATAAAAACTTAATAAAACTATATTCACTATGCTTTGGATCTCTAACAATTATTTTTTCTCTTCTTTGTTCTAATACTTTTTTACCTTCTCTAACTAATTCATTATGTTTTTCTTCTTCATTATCATTCATAACTTCATCTTTAGTAACAATTTCATAATAATCTAAATATCTAATTTTAAATATATGAAGAAATATTGCTAAACCTAAGACAAAAGCTCCAAACACATATATACCTTCTAAGAAATATATAATATTACGTAGACTACTACCATAAGGTATCATCCATAAAACAATATTACCTAAAAACATTCCTAAAACAGCAAAGCATACTAGTAAAATTATTATAATAACAAATTGTTCAAATAAACATTTGATAATATCTTTAAATTTAAAACTACTAAATAAATTAACTACTTTCGTAATATAATTAAAGAAACTATCAACTATTTTACTTAAATTATCCTTTTCTTTTTTCTTCTCTGTTACTTGATTTAAATTCTCATGCACTAATTCATTAATATTTAAATTAAATAACTGACATATTTGCATAACTTTATCCATTTCTGGATATGAAATACCAGATTCCCATTTACTAACCGCCTGCCTAGTCACCCCAAGCTTTTCAGCTAATTGTTCCTGTGATAAGTTATTATCTTTTCTTATTCTTTTTAAATTATCAGCTAAATTCATAACTTTTCCTCTTTTCATGACCAAAATATATCAATTTATCTGGTTGCACTCTACCAATTTTAAGTTGTTTTTTGTCAATTTTCGGTTGCAAATTCCCAAATTTATTAATATTTTACTATAATTAATCGAACTTATACACAAAAACTATTACATCTGTTCAATAATAATCTTTATGGCAATTAATATTAAAATAATCCCTCCAATTATCTTTGCTTTATTCTCGTATTTACTCCCAACTTTAAATCCAATCTTAACTCCCACATAAGTAAATAGAAAAGCTACCAATCCAATCATTATTACCGAAAAAATTAAATTAACTTTCATAAAAGCAAAAGAAAAACCAACAGCTAAAGCATCAATACTAGTAGCTAAAGCCGGTATAAACATTGCTTTAAAATTAATTTGTTCATCAAAAGTATCCTTCTTATTAGCAATCGTCTCCATAATCATATTAACTCCAATAATCACTAATAAAGTAAAGACAATATAATGATCAAACACAAGTAAATAATCGTTAAATATATCACCTAAAAAGTAACCAATTATTGGCATTATCGCTTGAAATAAACCAAAGTATAATCCTACTTTAATTTGTTTTTTAATATTTATTTCTTTAAGACATATTCCCTTACATATTGAAACTGCAAAAGCATCCATTGCTAAACCAACACTAATTAATAAGACTTTATAAAAGTTCATATAATCTCTCCATATAATAAATAAATATTATATAATGCTAAATTTATACATAAAAAAAAGCAGATAATCTGCTTATTCTGTATCACTTTCAGTAATAACTTTACCATCTATTATGGTCAGTATTTTTTCGCCATCCTTAGTATAACCATATCTTTCTCTAGCATATCTTGCCATATAATCAGGATCTTGTAACTTCGCTACTTCACTATTTAAAGCAGCTTCCTCTTCCTGTAACTCACCATAATAGACATTTAAATCATCTTTTAACTTATTATTTTCATATATTTGCGTCCAATCACTAAAGACAGTCGCAAATAAAATTACAATAAATACAACAACAAAAAACAACAAAAAACCGACATGACTTTTTTCTTCAACAACTTCAATATTTTTTGTTTTATTTTTACTTGTCATATATTGCTCTCCTTATTATTAAGTATAACAAAATAACAAGTAAATAAGAATGTCTTATAATGTCTATTGACACTTTTTAACGCAGATAAAAACATACCCTAATATAATACATAACGCAAAATATACATGCCATATCCCACTATTTAATTTATACAATATAACTATATATAATAGTGCTATATCAAATAAATATAACAAACTGATAATACTTCTAATAACTATGTTTTTGCCTCTAATTATCTTAATATTAAACCTATTTAAATAAAAAAGTAATATTCCATATCCAAAAGATACTAATAAACTAATTAATTGAATATATGAATTCATTACTTAAATAATTTACCTATAATCGACTCTGATTCTTTCTTTTTATCATTATCATAAGTCATACTGTTAATAACTCCCTTAATACTAACAACTCCATCATGGGTATCTAATTTAACAATCTCTAAGTTTTCTCCTTTAAGTAAGATAATTCCCATCACACTTTCTAATAAGAATTCTTCACTATCAAAACTAATTATTTTATCTATTCCTGATAAATATATTAAATTACGATCAATAATCTTTACTTCATGCTTAGTATTTTCATAACTATTATCCATATTCTCACCTAATAATATATATGAACTATCTTTAATTTTTAGCACAAAAAAACTCAAAGCTTTTAACTTTGAGTAATAATTATAAATCAATCTTAACTAGTTCTTCACCGCTAGATTTCATTTCGTCATAAGCTTTAAAGATAGCATCTTCAAACATTTTACGTGTTTCTTGATTTACTGGATGAGCTACATCATCGTAAACTCCTTCAGATACTTTTCTACTAGGCATAGCGATAAACATTTTATCGTCTCCTTGAATTAATCTGATACCAGTAATAACAAAAGCTTCATCCAACGTAACAGTTGCAATGGCCTTCATACGTGAATCTTCTTTTTCTTTATTACGAAGTACAACCTTTGTAATTTTCATATAACACACCTCCCAAGTATATTACTTACCTATAATTTTAAAGCAATTTCTTAAATAAAGCAATAATTATTTTACCTTATGTTAATCCTTTTTTAAAATGTCAGTATAAGATTTTTTAGAAATGTCAGTATTACTATATAATAGAATATACCTTT